>NZ_JAWJBV010000007.1:0-172209 GCF_046536015.1 Bacillus sp. SIMBA_154 | reverse complement strand
AAAATCAATGTACTGATCAATTTTACGAAGCAGGTGATCCTCTTCGACCAGTTGATCTAGCAATACAAATTCGGCTTGGTGCTGAGAAGAATTTCTAGTGTGGAACATGAGAAAGACACCTTCCTTTAGTGGGTTTTTCTCTATTATAAAATGAGGAGATGTAAATTTTAAGGAAAAAAATAAAGCTGTCGAGATTTTCTCGACAGCCTGAGCGCTCTTAGAGCGCTTTTTTATTTAGCATCCACAAGGATTTGGCGGTGTGACGACAACTGGTCGTTTGTTAATATCAATCGTATCTTCTGCATAAAATGTGGAACCAATGCTGATTGCACGATTTTCTGCGCGGAATGTATATGTACCTGCCGCGGGGAGTATTTTATGTGAAAGCTGTAATGTATATTGCGAACTTCCAAATAAATCAAATCTAGCTGGAATGCGGACTGTTTTTCCGCTATCCAAAATGTAGCTGTCTTTTAATGCTTTTCCGTTAAAGATGTCTTTTGTTGTGGCTTGAAAGCCTGCAGGCAATGTAAACTCAATTGCACCGATACTTAAGACTGAATTTGGTCGGTATGTCAGCTCAATGTCAGAAAAAGACCATTCCTGCTTACTTGCTCCTGTAATTTTCGCATAAAGTGCAGCTGGCCTTGCATTGGTCGAAGCTTTGCCTTCCTCCGTCTTGGCTCCTTCAGCGGATGCGGCAAGCGGTAGCGATAGTGCCATGACCAGTGTAAGCATCCCCATCATTAGGATTGTCCATGTTTTTTTCATTTCTTCCTTCCCCCTTGGTTGATTATAGGTAAATAATAGATAATAACATCCATTATTTACCTACAAGATTACCATATTCCTATATGTCATTAAATGGTATATTGTACTCTTATTTTGTCTATTTGTTTAGTAATAGCGGGGGAGGAACGCATTAGGTTGATTCATTCCGTAAGCGTGGCCTGCCATATGATGGTGTGGCATAATATACATATCTTGATACCCGTATGGCTGCTGATATGGATGCATCCCATATCCACCACCATAGTGGCCTAGATGTTGGTGATCTTTCATTGGAACATGTGAAAATGAATCATGCTGATTCGTATACGGAGAATATGGTGAATGGTGATGCGGGTAGTGTCCGCTATAAGCATCTTTTTTACCAGTATGATAATGGTTTGGCATATTCATATGCTCCTGCATGTTTGGTGCGATCACATGCTCATGATTGGCTGTATACACATTTTCAAACGTGTGATAGGGATTTCCTTGGTGGTAATGATTGGTCTGGTTATTCATATTGTTCATTTTGTATCTCATCCTTTTTGTCAGGTTGCCATATCCTATGAGGGTCACCCGTTTCATGAGCCTATCCATATGAAAGAAAAAGTGCATTACACAAGAAAAAAAACCGGCTTTTCAGCCGGGAAAACAAAAAGCAGGTGAAGCGTCAAACACTAAAATGAGGTGCTATGCTTTCTTCTGCGACGCTTCTTACAGCTGCTGCAGACACTTTTAGGATAATAATAGGGATCGTAGCTTCTAGAAGTATCCCAAAAATCGCTCTCAAACCAATCATCTTTTTTATGATAAAACTTCTTTTCTTTACATGGATCAACATGGCGATGATCGTCATGCTTCTTATAACAGTTTGAGTGGGAATGTTTGCACTTGCATTTGCACATTGTCATCCCTCCTAAATGTGACTCAATGCTAGTATATGCACGGAAGATACACGAGGACTGGATGGTGGTGCTTCTTTTGTAAAAAAGGCTTTTTCTTTAAAAACTCAAATGAAAAGAATTGACTAGTGCTAAAATAACATGATAAAATATAAATTTTTATCCTCTGCTGAAATGTGTTATAATCATATTGTGAATACTTTCGGAGGTGGCGGATTTGTTTCAAATAGGTGATAAAATTGTTTATCCTATGCATGGAGCCGGTGTGATTGAAGGAATGGAAGAAAAAGAAATTTTAGGTAAGACGGAGGAATATTTTCTGATTCAAATGCCGAATATGCAGATGATGATCCCAAGAGGCAGAATCAATCAACTAGGTATACGTCCGGTAGTTGATCAAGCAACGTTGAAAGTTGTGATGAACAATTTTGCAGAAGAAACAAACGACGACGCGCTTACTTGGAAGCAAAGATATGATGAAAATCTGAAAAAGCTAAAAACAGGTACGATCGAAGATGGTGCAGACGTTGTGAAAGATCTGATGAGACGAAATCAGAAGAAAGCATTAAATTCAAGTGAAAAGAAAATGCTTGAAGATGCACGAGGCATGTTAGTGAGTGAAATTTCACTTGCACAAGGGTTATCACAAGATGAAGTGCTAACAGCCTTAGAGAATGAATTAAGAGTTTAAAGATGGATATACAGTAATTGGCTGTAAACAGAAGGGTATACACCTTTTGTTTACAGCTTTTTTGTTTGGAAAAAGAGTCATATTTCCATTTTTGTAGGATATTTTTACTGAAACTGAAATAAGGTCATAGGATTTAGTTTTTACTTGCAAACGGAGCGTTTCAAAGAAGTCTGAAATACCTAGACAACATAAAAAAAACAGGTAAGTTCTCCTGATTCGTTAAAAAGAGCCGGACATTCTTTGAATTCTCTTAGTCATTGATAGTAAAATAATGCGATAAGAAGGCATCTAAGAGAATGAAAAGGAGCGGTGAAATGAAAAGGCTACTTATAAGTGGATTCATCTTTCTGATCCTGTGTGCTCTTTTAATGGTGAAATGCAGCCATTCCGTTCAAGAAAAAAAAGAGCAAAAACAACATCAAGAAGAAGTAGAAAAGTATAAGAAAGAGCGAAAAAAAGGTGATCAATATGAAAGTTTTAAACAGCTCATACGACATGAAAGGGACGGCTATGAGATAGAATTTCACGAAAAGGGTGGTAGTGATTTACTCGTATTTTCTCCTCATGGAGGTGAAATTGAACCAGGAACAAGTGAAATTGTAGAAGCATTTCAAGAAAGGTACTCTACGTATTTGTTTGAAGGTACAAAAAAAGACAATAATCGAGACTTGCATATCACGAGTACAAAATTTGATGAACCCATTTTGGTTCAAATGATTAAAACGTATCCCTTTTCAATTTCCATCCACGGCTATAAAAGTGATAAAAGGCATACGCTAGTTGGCGGGACAAATCCAGAAATGCAAAGAGCTGTTGTACGAGAATTAAAAGATCGTGGCTTTTCCGCAGAAATGGTGCAAGAGGGGGAACGGCTTTCAGGAACAGATCCCAAAAATATTAATAATCGAAATGCAAGTGGTGAAAGTGTTCAGCTAGAAATTAGTACGGCGCAGAGAGAAGCCTTTTTCGATAATTTTGATACGAGAAAAGGAAAGAAAAAAGCATTCAGACGTTATATCAGTGCTTTAAAAGAAGTATTAAGAGAATTTGACCCATCTTCGTAGAAAAACCGTTTTGATGGGCAAAAGTACTCTATTTAAACTTGGTAAAAAAGATAGAAATATGCAAAATGAACATAAATTATGTAATAACTTACAATTTGCCTTAAAAACATAAATTATGTAAAATAATAGTTATCAGTTTGATATGATAGAATGGGGCTGAAGTGGATGGCACACAAAATACCATCTTCCGAAGTAGGTGTAAAGATCAATCAATGGTACACGCATATTTGCAAATTTGAAGTGGAACAGGCAAACGACATGAAGCGCCTTGTTGAAGAAGAAATTCATGAGATGGAAGAGGATCAAGATTTATTACTTTATTATTCTCTAATGGATTTTCGCCATCAAATGATGCTTCAGCACTTAACGCCAGTCCATGCAGGGAGTGAAACGCTTCAAGCTGTGTCCTTTCCTAAAGAAATTGAAGATGCAGAAGATGAGATGACAGGCTTACTAGGCTATTACTTTCATTTTTTCCATGGGATGTATGCGTTTATCCAGCGCCGATATATCGAGGCCATTTCATATTACAAGCATGCGGAACATCAACTGATCTTGGTGACAGATGAAATCGAAAAAGCGGAATTTTACTATAAAATCGCTGAAGTATACTATCATATGAAACAAACCTATTTCTCTATGCACTATGCCAAAAAAGCGAGAGACATCTATAAGAAACATCAGCTTTATGGAAAAAGAAGCATTCAATGTGATTTTGTGATGGCAGGTAATTGGATTGATGTAAATCAGCACCAAAAAGCGCTTCCTTATTTAGAAAAAGCGTTAAAGGTCTGTGAAGCGATGGAAAGACAAGAATGCACGTCTTATTTTAAAGCGATGGCTCTTAACAACTTAGGAACTTGTCATTATAGCATGGGCACGTACCATACAGCGACTGTTTTTTTTGAACAAGCCATTTCGCTTTATCAAAAAGACCAAGCAGCCACGATGATAAAATCATTGTTTTCACTTGCTCTTACTTGTTTTAAACTCGGACATATGGAGCGAGCGAGTGAAGCCATAACCAAAGGAATGAATCAGGCTTGTTTATTGGAAGATGAGATTTATCAGTTGAAATTCCAATTTTTGCAGGCGCTCTATATAGAGAAAGACAGCGGTGATCAATTGAGATCGGCACTTTTTGGTCTAAGAAGCAAAAAAATGTTTGCTGATTTAGAGGAATTAGCACTTGATGCGGCTAATTATTATAAGGAACGCGACATGTACAAGGAATCTTCCACTTTTTTTGAAATTGTGATCGAAGCGCGTACGCACATTCAAAAAGGAGATGAGATGTATGAGAACGAAGCATAACATGTCAGCTGCTCAAGTAGATGAAAGACTTCACACATAAAAACAGACAAACAACACCCTTTACGTAAAAACGTAAAGGGCTTTTTTATTTATTCTTTTATCGCTTTCTCTGCGTCAATGGCACCTGCTCCATAAATCATTGGATTATCTCCAGACCACTTGCTTGTATTTTCTATTAATAGGGCTTTGACATCATCAGGTGTTAAATCCGGGGAATGCTCTAAAAGAAGGGCGCAAATACCGGCGCAAATCGGTGTTGCCATTGATGTGCCAGATAGCGTTGTATAATCATCATCGACTCTGCTTGATTTATCTAGTTTATCCAAAAAGGATCTTGGTGATCTGAGAGATACGATGTTGACTCCTGGTGCAAGGATATCTGGCTTTGCTTCACCATATACAGTTGGGCCTCTGCTCGAAAATGGTGCCACGACATCGTCACTTGATTCTGGTGTATTCCGGTCATCATAGGCGCCGACCGTAATGACTTTTTGACTGACAGCCGGGCTCGCAATCGTTTGACTGTTAGGACCAGAGTTTCCAGCAGCGACGCAGACAACAATGCCTTGATCCCAAGCAGCATTGACAGCGCGCACCATCGGATCATCTTCTTCATCATCATAACGCTGAGCATCTCCGCCTAGTGACATACTCATAATATGAATTGGATCATTGGGATGATCTTCGTTGAACTGTATGCACCACTCAACACCTTCTATAATAGTAGAAAGTGATCCAGCGCCTTGTTTATTTAACACTTTCACGCCAATGAGATTTGCTTTTGGGGCAGGTCCCTTGTATAAGCCGTCTGATGCGGCTCCGTCTCCAGCCACATCTCCAGCGCAGTGAGTACCGTGCCCGTTATCGTCATAAGGCTTCGTTTTTTGTTTGACTAAATCCACAAATCCGCGAATCCGTCCATCTAAATCTTCATGCGGATAAATCCCTGTGTCAATGACAGCCACCGTCATGCCTTCACCGGTTAATGTCGTGCCATTTCGGATGACTTGGTCAGCATGACTTGCTTGTGTTGCGACATCGAGCAGCGCATGAACTTGTCGGTCTAAATAAATCTTTCGAATATGCTCCCCATTCGCTAACAGTTCCTCTAAAGCAGCAGGTGTCAAATCAGCTGCGCAGCAATCGATGTGGGTAAAGTGCTGTTTTATCTTTGTTTTTCTATTTTTTTTCATTAGCTGCTTTGTGCTTTGAATACCTGCTTCGACTGCATCCTCCTTAAATTCAATGATCACACGAAGCTTCTTTTTCTTCTTTAATCTTCCTTCAAAAAAACGATGAAGAAAACAAGGCGTCCACTTAAAGGGTTTATAAAGGTGAAGGACGGTTTCTCTTAACGGCTGATCCAGTTTACTAGCATGCGTTCTGACCATTTGCACCATGGAAAATCCAAACATGTGATGCCCTCCATTCTAGCTATCAATTCTCGTACACTCTTACGTTATGAGACTGAAAGCTGCTTTGTTCGGATTCTTGTCCCTCCTTTTCTTCATATTGGCGGCTTGCTCATTTCTTCTAAAAAGAAAAACGCTTACATTTTGTAAAATAATAGAAAAAGGTGGAAATCATATAGAATCTGCCGATGATAGGTGGGAGAGTTTTTCTTAGAGAACCAGTGAAACAATGGATTTTGCAGAAAAAAGGGGGGGCTGGACAGGGTCAATGCTCATACAAATGTGATGCGTCACAGTTGAAAAAAATCAAATTCGCATAAAAAAAAGCCGAATTAAAGAAAACAGACTGGGTAGGACTAGGTCATTTTAAACATAACTTCATTTGTTTGTCATACTATTCTAACTCTGTTTTCAAACAGGAGAGACGTTTCTGTGTATATAAATGCAATTATCTTATTTTTGAGGAATCTCATGATCTAGAGTGTTATGATCAAATTTGAAGAGAAAATGTGGAAAAAATGAAAAGAAATGATGATTCAATATTAATCATAGAAACGGCTTAGAAATCTGTTAAAGGAGAACGGGAATGAAGAAGTTTTTTGCTTTGCTTCTCCTGCTTGCGATCGGATGGGGCGTTTATTATACCATGCAAGCACAGGAACATGATGAGCCATTTTCATCTTCATCAGGTGGGGAAGACGAAAGCGGTTCAAATGATATTTATCGCAATTTTAAAGAACTGGAAGAGAACGAATCAACTAGCAGCTATCAAATTACAGCCAACCCAGTGCCTGGTAGCCGTCTTCTTGTGATGTCACCCCATGGCGGGAGAATTGAAGGCGGCGTTAGCGAGATCGTCCATTTTTTTGATAACGATTTTTCTACGTATTTATTTGAAGGTTTAAGAGAGAATGCGTCAGAACTTCATATTACTAGCACAAACTTTGATGAACCTATCGGAGTCGCACAGGCAAAAGCACATGATTATGTATTAGCAGTGCACGGCTATAGAGGTGAGGAAGGAATTGACCATACTCTTGTAGGCGGAACCGATTACGACCGTGCAGAGAAAATTGTGAACTCATTAGAGCGGAATGGATTTTCTGCTGAACTTGCTGTTGCACACGCATCCCTAAGCGGAACGAGCAATCATAATATTAATAATCTTACAAAAACAGGGCAAAGTGTGCAGCTTGAGATTAGTAGAAGTCAACGTGAAGCTTTATTTGACAGTTTCGATTTTCGGAGGCGGTCGAGT
Organism: Bacillus sp. SIMBA_154; assembly: GCF_046536015.1. NCBI lineage: Bacteria > Bacillati > Bacillota > Bacilli > Caryophanales > Bacillaceae > Bacillus > Bacillus sp. SIMBA_154. Next base: position 164,797 of record NZ_JAWJBV010000007.1, on the reverse strand, counting down.
ACGAAAAATGAAGCGTTCTACCGTTATGTGAGGGCGATTCGAACGGTGCTGGATGAAGAATATACATAAGGATTGTGCACATCTTAAGACAAGCAGGGTGAATTCTTGTTACACTATAAAAAGTGATAACAAAAGGAGAGACGGATATGGCGCGTCATCATTTTCATCTTCAGGCAAATTGGCCTGGTCTGCGTAACGATGTTGGTACAATTACATGTGAGCAATTAAAAACGAAGATTTCGATTCCAAAAGAAATGGATGGCCCGGGCATCGGAACAAATCCAGATGAGATGCTCTTAGGTGCAGCGGCCACGTGTTATATCATCACACTTGCCGCCATGATGGAGCGGAGTCAATTAGAGAAAGAGGATCTATCGATGAGCTCTGAGGCCGTCGTAGATGTGACAAATGGTGTGTTTACATATGAGAAAATCATTCATCGACCTGTCATTATCCTCAAAGAGTCCGCTTCCACGTATGATATTGAACTAGCTCGTAAGCTTGCACATAAAGCCGAAAGCTCATGTATGATCTCAAGAGCTGTTCAGGGAAATGTGGACATTTCCTTAGAAGAAACCATTCAAGTCGGCCGTTAAGGCAAAAAAGTCATTTTCTCTTTTACATGGAGAAAATGACTTTTTTTATGACGTCCATTCGGTTTGATCCATTTGTTCTTTGTTTTCTTCCTTTTGTTTCTTGGACTGATTTAAGACAATCACACCGCATATCACGAGTGCAAGACCGATGAAGCCTTTCATATGAATGGTTTCGTTAAACAACACGAGCCCTACAAGAGCGGTGAGTGCTGTTCCGACGCCAGACCATGTGGCATAGGCGGATGAGAGCTCAATTGTTTTAAGTGCCAAACTAAGAAAAGTAAAGGCACATCCAAATCCGATCAGCACCCCAATACTCGGCAGCACTTGTGTAAAACCTTGCGAAAGCTTCAGCATCGTACTGCCAAAAACCTCCGTCAAAATGGCCCCTGTTAAATAGAGCATTCCTTTCATGATCTCTTCACATCCTTTATGACATATTTAAAAGTACGACCCCTAAGACAAGCATAGCCATTCCAATGATTGCTCTCTGGTTCAAGGTTTCTTTAAAAAAGAGCACGCCAAAAAAAGCCGTGAGGACGGTACCAACCCCAGACCATGTTGCGTACGACATGCTAAGTGGAATGATGTTAAGTGTTAATGACAGCATATAAAAAGCAAGTGTATAGAAAGCGACAACGACAGCGCTAGGTTTAAAGCGCGTAAAGCCATTTGATAGTTTTAACATCGCGGCCCCAATTGCTTCTGAAAAAATGGCAACAGCTAAAAAAAGATATCCGAGGATCATCATCATCCCTCCTCTAATATGTGTAAAATCCGATGAAGTAAAAGGGTTTTTTCCTCTCGGTTCAGTGGTTCAAGCTGAAACATCTCTGAAAACCATATCCCATCACATGTAAGGCGGATCAGCTGGCTCAGCGCAGGATCGTTTATTTCCTCTGCTGCTTTCTCTTTGAACTCCGCATAAAAATCACGCCAAGGGTTCAATAACGCTTCATCAAATGACATAGTGGCCAGCATGCTTGTACATAACTGGGTCGTATTTTGCATATCAAGATCATTTAATGTCGCCAAAATATATGCTCGTACATAAGGAGCCTTTTCGTTTTTGCATGTTTCCTGATACGACTCGAGCTGCTGACGAAAGCAGACGATTGCGTGCTCATTCATTTTTTGGATGAGCTCTTCCTTGCTTGAAAAATGATAAAGCAGGCCGGCTTTGGTCATATTTGCATGCTCTGCTACCTGCTGAAGGGTCAGCTGACTTAATCCTTCTTTTAAAATCGTACGAGCAGCTGCCTCAAAAATTTGTTCTTTTTTGGTTTTAGACATAAAAAAAACACCTACTTTACTGAACGGTCGGTAAAGTAAATGTTAACCCATGAAAAACTAGTGTGTCAATTGATTCATTTTATGAAAGGATGTTTTCACTAAATAGTCATATTTAATAATAAGGGTATGGTCCATATGGCGGATATGGCGGTGGATAAGGATATCCATATCCTGGAGCGAGAAGGGATCCAGCAAGTAGTCCTCCGGCAAAACCACCTAAAAATGGAGGTCCAAAAAATCCAGGTCTCCCATAACCGAAGCCAGGTCTTCCAAACCCAAAGCCAGGGCGTCCAAATCCAAAAGGTCTTCTCATGTCTTCTTGAATAAACGGCGGTGTTTCAAAATAATTCATAAAAAAAGGCTCCTCTCACATAAAATCACTGTAACTGACATCAGTGTATGCAAATGGCCTACATGTGTTTGGGTGACCGCCTAATATAAGGAGGAATGTCTTAAATGGGCCTGTATCCATCTGATTGGGCAAAATGTCCGCCGCATGCTCATGCATATAAAGCACGTACGGATGTAACAGAAGAGCATTATCATTTAATAGAAGGGATCTCTCAGCCTGTAAATGGAAGCAGTACTGACAAGCATACGCATTACTATCGAGGGGTCACTTCTTTTGAAAGGGGTCATTTTCACAGATACTATGGCATCACAGGACCTGCTATCCCAAGAGCCGATGGCACACATTATCACGAAATTCAGGAAGTCACATATTCTGCTTATACAGATCCTGTCCCCATCCCATACGGAGGTGTCGTCTATAGTCCAGATGAAGAGAGGCCAACGCATACCCATCGTTTAAAAGGAAAAACATATGAAGTGGTTGGAAATGAACCACTCGGCTGGTGATGGGCAGTATATAGGAGAGAAACAGAAGTTATGCTATACTGTAGGCAGTTTGTAAAAGAGAGTGATGTTATGAAAAAAGCGAAACAACCAGTGATTGTGTTAGTAGGACCGACGGCTGTCGGCAAAACAAAGCTGAGCATTGATATAGCCAAAGCATTTAATGGAGAGATCATCAGCGGAGATTCTATGCAGGTTTATAAAGGAATGGATATTGGAACAGCGAAAATCACCCCTGAAGAAATGGATGGCGTCCCGCACCATCTAATTGATATGAAACAGCCGGATGAATCGTTTTCTACAGCTGAATTTCAGCAGCTTGTCCGTTTGAAAATCAAAGAGATTGCGGGTAGAGGAAAAACGCCAATGATTGTCGGCGGAACAGGTCTGTATATTCAATCTGTTTTATATGATTACACATTTACCGAAGAGAAAAGTGACCCCGCCTTTAGAGAGGAAATGACGCTGTTTGAACAGCAGCATGGGCCGCTTCGGCTGCATGAAAAGCTAAAAGCAGTAGATCCTGACGCTGCAAAAGCGATCCATCCGAATAACGTCCGCCGTGTGATCCGGGCGCTAGAGGTGATACATACAACCGGTCAAAAAATGTCTGAGATGCAAAACGGGCATCAGGAAGTTCCTCTTTACGACACAGCCTTCATTGGGCTGAAAATGGAGCGAGAGCTTTTGTACGAGCGCATTCATCAAAGAATTGATATGATGTTAGATGAGGGCTTAATGGAAGAAGTGAGAGCGCTATATCAATCTGGTTTGAAGGATTGTCAGTCTGTTCAAGCGATTGGTTATAAAGAACTGTATGCCTATTTTCAAGGTGACTGCTCTCTTAATGAAGCCATCCGGCAATTAAAGCAAAATTCCCGGCGATATGCGAAGCGTCAGTTTACGTGGTTCCGTAATAAAATGGATGTCACCTGGTTTGATATGACACCACCTTGCCACTTTTCAGACAAAAAAGAGGAAATTTTCGCATATATAGCAGGAAAGCTTGGACTTAAAGCGAAACTGTAGTTATCAGAATCAAGGAGGACGAAACATGAAACCGATTAATATTCAGGACCAATTTTTGAATCAGATCCGCAAAGACAATACATTTGTCACCGTATTTTTACTGAATGGCTTTCAGCTTCGCGGTCAAGTGAAAGGATTTGACAATTTTACAGTGCTGCTTGAGACAGAAGGGAAGCAGCAGCTTATTTATAAACACGCCATTTCTACATTTGCACCTCAAAAAAATGTAAATCTAGAATTAGAATAGGACAATTTGTATCTAATAGCCCCATGCATCTGCGAATAAACCGGCCGGAACCCGCTACGTTTTTTGTCAGTGCAGAGGGGCTATTTTGTATGCCGTGAAACTTTTCTGTCCATTTTGCGTATGATTCCTTATTGGACTTTTAAAAAGGTGAGGGGATTTATATGGAAAATGCAGAACTTGAATTAAGAAGGATTAGAGTGATACTCCTTTTGATTGGAATCGTTGTCTTATTTGGATCGTGCGCCATTTCAAACATTGAAACGAGACAGGAAAGCTGGCATAACCATTCTTATCAAAATGATAATGGAAATATAGAAGGCCTTTTACAATCAGCTGTTGCGCTAAAAAATAATCACTTTGCTGTTGTTAAGGATGATGAAGTACATGTGTACCGGTTTGATGAAAAAGAAGGGGAGCTGACCCTCGTTAAAACGGAATACATAGATGAATGGGACGAAGAATATGATGATGGGCTTGATGAAGAGTAAGCACGTCAATTTACAAATGTATGTGAAGTCGCTACACTATAATCATGCATCAGACATCTAGACAGAAAAGGATGAGTTCATGTCACACAAAATTAAAATTAATCACTGGGAACAAACTTGTGAAGACGACTCCTGTTTCGAATATGGAACAAGTGTTTCTGTAAATGGGAAAGAATTAGTGAGAGAAGCTTCAATCGTTTCTGCGCTTGAAGCGGTGCTAAAAGAATTAGGTGTTGAAGTGGAAATAACAGAAGTGTCAGAAGATTTACAGTGCGATGCCTACAAAAAATAAAACAAAAAGTCTAGTCTACTAAGCGATTTTTTTTCGTGTTATGATAGATTTCGGTTTCAGTTGAATAGGGAGTAGGGCAGTCTATTTTTAGATCCTGCTCTGCTCTATTTATTTGAACGTACGAGTTCGGCTATGAATGTTCGGCCGGGTTGGTTGATTTTTTTCGTTTCGAACATCTATATGTTGTGTTTTAAAAAAACATAGTATACTATATATAGTGAATAACGAAATGATCAACAATACTAAAAACTAGGTCGTGATGGAATTGATTCAAATCGTATTTGATTCAAAAACAGGAAATGTTCAACGCTTTTTGGACAAGACCCCTTTTACAGACAAACAAAAATTGACTGGAGAAGAGTTTTTGGATACGCCGTTTATTCTCGTCACCTTTACGACAGGATTTGGACAAGTCCCTAGTACCACTCAGTCCTTTTTAGAGAAAAATGCTCACCTTTTACTAGGTGTAGCGGTGAGTGGCAACAAAGTGTGGGGAGATAATTTTGCAAAAAGTGCCGATACGATTTCTAAACAATATCAAGTTCCTATTTTGCACACCTTTGAACTAAGCGGAACAAAAAGGGATGTTGAATTGTTTACACAGGAGGTAGAAAGAATTGTCACAAAATCAGGTTCCAAAGTGGATACAATTAAATAACGAGATTATGATTCAAAAAGAAGGAAAGTTTCAGTTCGATAAGGACAAAGAAGCTGTACATAGTTATTTCGTAGATTATATTAATCAAAACACGGTCTTCTTTCACAACTTAGAAGAGAAGATTGATTACTTAATAGAAAACGACTACTATGAGGAAGAATTTTTAAGGCAATACAGCATGGCAGATATTAAAGAAGTATTCGAAGCTGCATATGCCAAAAAATTTAGATTCCCATCATTTATGAGTGCGTTTAAGTTTTACAATGATTATGCACTGAAAACAAATGATAAAAAGAAAATCCTTGAACGCTATGAAGACCGCATTTCAGTTGTGGCTCTTTTCTTCGCGGGCGGAGACAAAGAAAAAGCACTTGAGTTTGTAGAACTAATGATCAACCAAGAATATCAGCCAAGTACTCCAACATTCTTAAACGCTGGACGTAAAAGACGCGGTGAGCTGGTGAGCTGCTTCTTGCTTGAAGTGAATGACTCTTTAAACGATATTTCAAGAGCGATTGATATTTCCATGCAGCTTTCGAAACTAGGCGGCGGCGTCAGTTTGAACCTGTCAAAACTTCGTGCAAAAGGCGAAGCAATCAAAGATGTAGAAAACGCGACAAAAGGTGTCGTAGGCGTGATGAAGCTTCTTGATAATGCATTCAGGTATGCAGATCAAATGGGACAAAGACAGGGGTCAGGCAGTGCCTACCTCAATATTTTCCACAGAGATATCAATGATTTCTTAGATACGAAAAAAATCTCTGCTGATGAAGATGTTCGTGTGAAAACACTTTCCATTGGTGTTGTCATCCCAGACAAATTTATCGAGCTTGCAAGAGAAGATAAAACAGCTTACACTTTCTATCCGCACACAGTCTATAAAGAATATGGACAGCATCTTGATGAGATGGACATGGAAGAAATGTATGACGAGCTTGTGGAAAACCCGAAAGTCAAAAAAGAAAAAGTCAATCCGAGAAAACTTCTTGAAAAATTGGCTGTTTTGCGCTCAGAATCAGGCTATCCATATATCATGTTCCAAGATAATGTGAATAGAGAGCATGCGCTGAACCATATTTCACGTGTGAAATTCTCAAACCTTTGCTCAGAAGTGCTTCAGGCTTCAGAGGTATCTTCTTACACGGACTATGATCAAGAAGATGAGATCGGTCTGGATATTTCTTGTAACCTTGGTTCATTAAATATCATGAATGTCATGAAAAACAAATCAATTGAAAAAACAGTCAAGCTTGCAACAGACTCGTTAACGCTTGTATCTGAAACAACGGATATTCGCAATGCACCGGCTGTTAGAAAAGCAAACAAAGCAATGAAATCAATTGGGCTTGGCGCAATGAACCTTCACGGGTATTTAGCTCAAAACCAAATGGCATATGAAAGTGAAGAAGCAAGAGATTTCGCTAATACGTTCTTTATGATGGTGAACTATTACTCGATTAAACGCTCAAGTGAGCTTGCAAAAGAAAAAGGAGAAACATTCCACCGTTATGAGGGTTCTGGCTATGCAACTGGTGAGTACTTTAATAAATATGTGGAGAATGATTTCACACCAAAAACAGAAAAAGCGGCAGCACTATTTGAAGGCATGCACATTCCAACAAAAGAAGACTGGGCAGCACTTAAAGAATTTGTAGCGGAAAATGGGATGTACCATAGCTATAGATTATGTATTGCACCAACAGGATCGATTTCTTATGTTCAATCGGCAACAGCATCTGTTATGCCAATTATGGAACGTATCGAAGAAAGAACATATGGCAACAGCAAAACATATTACCCAATGCCAGGTCTTTCAGCGCAAAACTGGTTCTTCTATAAAGAAGCGTACGATATGGACATGTTTAAAGTGGTCGATATGATCGCAACGATTCAGCAGCACGTCGATCAAGGAATCAGCTTTACATTATTCCTAAAAGATACGATGACAACGCGTGACTTAAACCGCATTGATCTTTATGCACACCATAAAGGCATTAAGACACTTTATTATGCAAGAACGAAGGATACAGGGCAGGAAGGCTGTCTTTCTTGTGTTGTTTGATTAAAGGAGAGTTTAACGTGACAAAAATTTATGATGCAGCCAACTGGTCAAAACACGAAGACGATTTTACACAAATGTTTTACAACCAAAATGTGAAGCAGTTCTGGCTTCCTGAAGAGATTTCCTTAAACGGGGATCTCTTGACGTGGAAATATTTAGGTGAAAAAGAGCGGGATACGTACATGAAGGTACTTGCTGGACTGACTTTACTTGATACAGAACAAGGAAATACAGGGATGCCGATTGTGGCAGAACATGTAGACGGTCATCAGCGTAAAGCGGTGTTGAACTTTATGGCGATGATGGAAAATGCGGTACATGCGAAATCATACTCAAATATCTTCATGACACTTGCACCAACTGAAACCATTAGTGAAGTGTTTGAATGGGTCAAGAAAAATAAATTCTTGCAGAAGAAAGCGGATATGATTGTAAGTCTATACCGTTCGATTCAAAAGGATGATCCTATTTCCTTGTTTAAAGCAATGGTTGCTTCTGTTTATTTAGAAAGCTTCCTATTTTATAGCGGCTTTTACTACCCGCTTTATTTCTATGGACAAGGAAAGCTCATGCAAAGTGGTGAAATTATTAACTTGATTTTGCGCGATGAAGCGATTCACGGTGTGTACGTTGGGTTATTAGCGCAAGAAATCTACAACAAACAAACACCTGACGTGCAAAAAGAGCTATATGATTTCTCCATTGATTTGCTGAACGAGCTTTATGAAAATGAGCTTCATTACACTGAGGATATTTATGACCAAGTCAATTTATCGCATGATGTGAAAAAGTTCATTCGTTACAATGCCAATAAAGCGTTAATGAACCTTGGATTTGCCCCTTACTTTGAAGAAGAAGAGATTAACCCGATTGTATTGAACGGACTCAATACAAAAACAAAGTCACATGATTTCTTCTCAATGAAAGGGAACGGCTACAAAAAAGCAACAGTTGAGCCGTTAAAAGATGACGACTTCTTCTTTGGAGATGAATCATAAGTAAAACGCAAAAGTCAAAACGCATCACTCGTTTTGGCTTTTTGCCATTTCTTACAACGTGTTACAAACTGGAGGTTACTGAACATGGGAAAAATGGATGAAATCATTTTAGTCGCACCGCGCAAACGTGTTTTCCAAAACGAAACACTTGCGTTTAATGGGGTGAATAGTGAAGAGGAAACAATCAAAACGATCATGAAAGAAATCGAAGAGCACTTCGAGCAGATGCGAAGAGGGGATGCAGAAGAAAATCCTGACTTCAAACAGCCGATTCCTTATGTCGTCATTAAGCGTGAAGACGAAGTGTATGTATATGAAAGACTTCAAGGCGGGGGAGAGACAAGATTACATCATAAGTTATCTCTTGGTTTTGGCGGTCATATGAATTTTATCGAAGGAAAAGATTTTGCTGAGATCCTAAAAGAAAATACGGATCGTGAGCTGGACGAGGAACTTTCGATTCAAGAAGAAGACAAACTTGAGATGAAAACCCTTGGATTAATCAATGATGATGACAACAGTGTCGGCCGTGTGCATATTGGGCTGTTATCAGCACTTGAATTATCACCTGGTGCTCATGTGGAAGTAAAAGAAATAGATCAAATCTCAGGAAAATGGATGAAAGCAGCAGACTTGAAAAAGCCTGAATACTTCGATCGTCTTGAAACGTGGTCTCAATTTGTCGTGAACATCTTAGCATAAATCAATAGACAACAAACCGGCTCTGCAGATGACTTGAGCCGGTTTGTTTCGTTATAACAGCTTCAGTTTATTGGAAAACGAATGCGTCGTGACCAGCCTGCTTCAATCTGACTACGAGGTCATCCGCATTTTGCTTTGAACGAAAAGCCCCAGCTTGTACCCGGAACATACCGCCTTCTAGTACGACTAATGCTTCGAATCCTTTGGATCTAAGTGTGGCAGCCAGCTTATCAGCATTGGCTTTCACCTTGAAAGCCCCTGCCTGCACTTTATAAAGATTACCTGCTTTTTTTTTCAACTGAAAGGCCTTCTCTAATCCATTGGCATGAGCGCGAGCAATGCCTTGAAGAAAGGAAGCATTGCGGAGCTTATTTGCATCAGCTGTCGTATCAATGAAACCGTTCTCTGTTAAAATAGCGGACATAGAAGTTTCCCGAAGAACGTGGAAGTTTGCAGTTTTCTTGCCGCGGTTGGCAAAATCAACCGAGCGGACAATTTCATCATGAAGGGCATTGCGATACGTGGTGGTCGGTGCTGAAACGCCAGGATACACAAAGCTTTCAAAACCTGTGCCCCCGCCAGCATTAATATGAATAGACACGAAATAGTCAGCTCCCCAGCTATTTGCCGCATTCGTACGCTGGGATAAAGTGACGGATTGGTCAATTGAACGACTTAAGCGGACGGAAACCCCATCATATTCACTAATCAAGATATCTCTTAGTAAAAGCGCAATTTGAAGTGTTATATTTTTCTCCAAAAGTCCATTCGCAGCAGCTCCAGAATCTGTTCCTCCGTGGCCAGGATCAATAAAAATTTTCACCATCTATTCATCACCTCGTCTTTATTTTATGAGGAAATAGAAGAATTGCCTGTACAAAATGCGGAAATCATTGAGACTCTTTTCTGCATCATTTGTGATCAAAAAGCTACATTTTTCTAAGAAAAAGCAAATTGTTGGTTTGTCCGCCCAAAATGGATGAATACAATAGAGATAGCACATCATTTCCTGGGAAACCGCAGAAATCCCTACAATAACAGGTATCTCGGGTCATTTTGACAGCAAACCTGGGCTTAAGCGGGCGATTGTCACGATTACAGCTCCACCCGAATAGAATAAAGAGAGAAGAGCGAGAGGTGAATACGTTGGAGCGAGCTGTCACATATAAAAACAACGGCCAAATCAATATTATACTTAACGGACAAAAGCAAGTATTGGTTGATGCAGATTCAGAGGCAGAATACCTAGAAGCCTTGCAGAAAAATGAGGCAAAACACAGCATCTTACGGGAAATAGAGCGTGAAATGAACAGCCTTGTCGGTATGGATGAAATGAAACGAAACATAAAAGAGATTTATGCCTGGATTTTTGTCAATCAAAAAAGACAGGAACAAGGATTAAAGGTAGGAAAACAAGCGCTTCATATGATGTTCAAAGGGAATCCAGGCACAGGGAAAACAACGGTTGCGAGGCTTGTCGGAAAGCTATTCTTTGAAATGAATGTCCTCTCAAAGGGGCACTTAATTGAAGCTGAACGCGGTGATCTCGTCGGAGAGTACATTGGGCATACTGCGCAGAAAACAAGGGATTTAATTAAAAAATCACTAGGCGGCATCTTGTTCATTGACGAAGCCTATTCTCTTGCCCGCGGAGGAGAAAAGGATTTTGGAAAAGAAGCGATTGATACCCTTGTTAAACATATGGAGGATAAACAGCACGAATTTATTCTCATCCTTGCTGGTTACTCTAAGGAAATGGAACATTTTCTGTCTTTAAATCCCGGCCTTCAATCAAGATTTCCAATCAATATCAGCTTTCCTGATTATACAGTCGATCAGCTTATGGATATTGCAAAACGAATGATGGCTGACAGGGAATATGTCTTTACCCAAGAAGCAGAATGGAAGCTGCGAGATTATTTGATGCACATTAAGAGTACCACAAGTCCTGCAAAATTCAGCAATGGCCGGTTTGTGCGAAACACCATTGAAAAAGCCATTCGAACCCAGGCGATGAGACTGCTTCTTGTTGATCATTACGATAAGAAAGATTTGCTGACCATTAAAAGTCACGACCTTCAAATGAAAGAGGATACGCCTTCTTGAAATGGCGTATCCTTTTTGTGAAGAGACGCTAAAATAAACCTTCCGAATAGTGGTATACGTGTGATGTGTTTGGTATGATGGTACTACTGAAAACTTAAGTACAGAAAGGAAACAACTGACGTTGAATGAACATGAAATGACTGAAAAAGCGATCCTTGTCGGCTGTCAATTGCCGCATGTAACGGATGAACGCTTTCAATACTCAATGGAAGAATTAGCTTCCTTAACCAAAACAGCTGGCGGTGAAGCTGTCAGCGTGATGACGCAGAAAAGAAATAGACAAGACAGCGCAACATACATCGGAAAAGGGAAAGTAGAAGAGCTTGAAGTACTTTGCGAGGAATTAGCATGTGATGTTATTATTTTTAACGATGAGCTCTCTCCAAGCCAGTTAAAAGCGTTGGCGACTGCCCTAGATGTGAAAATTATTGATCGTACGCAATTGATTTTAGACATCTTTGCTAAAAGAGCCCGTACAAGAGAGGGGAATCTGCAAATAGAGCTTGCCCAGCTTCAGTATGCCTTGCCGAGACTAAGTGGACAAGGGATCAGCCTCTCAAGACAAGGGGGCGGAATTGGCGCAAGAGGTCCAGGTGAAACCAAACTTGAAACAGATAGACGCCATATACGAAGCCGCATTCACGAAATTCACGGGCAGCTATCTGCAGTAAAAGAACACCGAACAAGATACCGAGAACGACGGAAGAAAAATGGTGTGTTCCAAATTGCCATTGTCGGGTATACGAATGCCGGAAAATCCACTTTGTTTAACCAGTTAACAGATGCTGATAGTCATGAAGAAGATTTGCTGTTTGCGACACTTGATCCAATGACACGTAAGATGACATTAGAATCTGGCTACAGTGTGCTGATTTCAGATACAGTTGGTTTTATTCAAGACCTTCCAACAACACTCATTGCCGCATTTCGCTCCACACTCGAAGAAGTGAAGGAAGCAGATTATTTGCTTCATGTGATCGATTCATCTAATGAGGATTACGAAGGACACGAACGGACGGTTCATGAGCTTTTAGAGGAATTAGAAGCAGACCGTATTCCTATGCTGACCGTCTATAACAAAGAAGATCAAATCAGACCGGATTTTATCCCATCTTCAAAGCAGCGACATATTTTAATCAGTGCTAGACGCGAGGAAGATGTGAAGCGGTTGAAAGCGGATATTATGGCTGAGCTGAAAAAAAACTTTTTAAAGCCATATCACGTGAAGATTCCAGCGTATGAAGGGAAGCTCATATCCGCATTAAAGTCAGAAACCCTCGTGGAATCACTAGAATTTCAAAAAGAAGCAGAGCTTTATGACATCACCGGATTTAGTGGTGAGGAGCAGACCATATTAGGTCAAATCAAGAAGTATATGTTGTAGGAAAGGAACTAAATGAAGATGTTTCACACTTTAAAACATGGCACCATTTTAGAAAAAGTAGCAGCAGAAACAGAACAAGAGATTTTACACATGCATCAGCAAATTGATCAAACGAGCGAACAAAATGAGTGGCGGGTGCTTGAAAGCTACCGAAAGCATAAAGTCAGTGACTCTCACTTTAATCCGACAACTGGATATGGCTATGATGATATGGGGAGAGACACATTGGAAAAGATCTATGCGGATGTATTCGGAGGAGAAAGCGGCCTTGTGCGCCCGCAAATTATCTCCGGAACACATGCGATTTCCATTGCCTTATTCGGTGTGCTAAGACCTGGCGATGAATTGATCTACATGACAGGGAAGCCATATGACACCCTAGAAGAAATAGTCGGGATTCGCGGCAAAGAAGGGACAGGCTCGTTAAAAGACTTCAAGATTGACTACAAAGCCATTGATTTGCGCCAAGATGGATCAGTTGATTACGACAAAGTAAAAGAGTCTATTTCCTCTAAAACAAAAGTCATCGGCATCCAGCGTTCAAAAGGCTATGCTTCAAGACCATCCTTTACAATTGAAGAAATAGGACAAATGATTTCATTTGTGAAAGAGATCAATGAGGAAATCATTGTGTTTGTTGACAACTGTTATGGTGAATTTACTGAATTACAAGAGCCGTGTCATGTGGGAGCGGATCTTATGGCTGGTTCTCTCATTAAAAATCCAGGCGGCGGTCTTGCCAAAACAGGCGGTTACATCGTCGGAAAAGAGAAATGGGTAGAAGCTTGTTCTTATCGAATGACATCTCCAGGCATCGGCAGTGAAGCGGGTGCATCGCTGTATGCGCTCCAGGAAATGTATCAAGGATTTTTCTTAGCACCGCATGTCGTTGCGCAGAGCTTAAAGGGTGCAGTGTTTACGGCTCGTTTTCTTGAAAAGCTTGGGTTCCAAACAAACCCTGCGTGGAATGCGAAAAGAACGGACTTGATTCAATCTGTAGAATTTGGAGATCCTAAAAAAATGATTGCGTTCTGCCAGGCCATTCAATATGCATCTCCGATCAACAGTCACGTCACACCGCATGCAAGCTATATGCCGGGCTATGAGGATGATGTCATTATGGCAGCTGGCACTTTTGTGCAAGGAGCTAGTATCGAATTATCAGCCGATGGTCCGATCAGGCCTCCTTATACTGCCTACGTTCAAGGCGGCCTCACGTATGCCCATGTGAAAAATGCGATTTGCAGTGCTGTAGATGCCTTATTGGAACAAGGTTTTATCGAAGTGCCTGCTCAATAAAAAAATCCATGTTAATATTCCTAACATTTCGTTGACACATAATATAACATGACATATAATAAATTTAAGCTAAGAGGAGGAGACAGTTGAGATGAGTGATAACATTCGCCGCTCAATGCCTTTATTCCCAATTGGGATTGTCATGCAGCTAACAGAATTATCTGCAAGACAAATTCGCTATTATGAGGAAAATGGTTTAATATTTCCAGCAAGAAGTGATGGGAATCGCCGATTATTTTCTTTCCATGATGTTGATAAATTACTAGAAATTAAAAACCTCATCGAACAAGGTGTAAACATGGCAGGAATCAAAAAGCTTTTTGCCAAAGCTGAGTCGGAGCATCCTGCGTCTGAAACAAAGACTGAGGAGAAAACCACAGCGAAGCACAACTTGACAGATGATGAACTCAGGAAGCTACTGAAGAAGGAACTCATTCAGGCTGGACGTTTCCAACAAGGAACGACCTTTAGGCAGGGGGATATGTCAAGGTTTTTCCGTTAACAGATTAGCAAAAGCATTGCTATAAACATTTTACCTTTTGTAGGGGAGGAGTTTTACGAAATGGCAAAGTACACAAGAGAAGATATCGTAAAATTAGTAAATGAGGAAAACGTAAAGTACATCCGTCTGCAATTTACAGACATTCTCGGAACGATTAAAAATGTTGAGATTCCTGTGAGCCAGTTAGAAAAAGCTCTCGATAACAAATGTATGTTTGACGGTTCATCTATTGAAGGTTTTGTACGTATTGAGGAATCAGATATGTATCTATACCCAGATCTCAACACATTTGTTATTTTCCCTTGGACAGCAGAAAAAGGTAAAGTTGCACGCTTTATTTGTGACATTTATAAGCCAGACGGGACGCCATTTGATGGAGACCCTCGTAACAACTTAAAGCGTGTCTTGAAGGAAATGGAAGAACTAGGATTTAGTGATTTCAACCTTGGACCTGAGCCAGAATTCTTCTTATTTAAACTAGATGAAAAAGGCGAGCCAACGCTTGAATTAAACGATAAAGGTGGATACTTTGACCTTGCACCAACAGATCTAGGCGAAAACTGCCGCCGTGATATCGTACTAGAGCTTGAAGAAATGGGTTTTGAAATTGAAGCATCTCACCACGAAGTAGCACCTGGACAGCATGAAATTGATTTCAAATATGCAGGCGCGATCCGTTCTTGTGATGACATTCAAACGTTCAAACTCGTTGTCAAAACGATTGCGAGAAAGCACGGTCTTCATGCGACATTTATGCCAAAACCATTGTTCGGTGTAAACGGATCTGGTATGCACTGTAACCTATCATTATTCAAAAATGGCAAAAACGCATTCTTTGATGAAAAAGCAGATTTACAATTAAGCGAGACGGCTAGACACTTTATCGCAGGTATCGTAAAGCATGCAACAAGCTTTACAGCGGTCACAAACCCTACGGTGAATTCTTACAAGCGTCTTGTACCCGGTTATGAAGCACCTTGCTACGTGGCATGGAGTGCACAAAACCGCAGCCCATTGATCCGTATCCCTGCATCACGCGGCATCAGCACACGTGTAGAAGTGCGCAGCGTAGACCCATCTGCAAACCCATACCTTGCACTAAGCGTATTACTTGCAGCAGGTCTAGACGGAATCAAAAACAAACTAGACGCACCAGCGCCAATCGACAGAAACATCTATGTCATGGACAAAGAAGAGCGTCTTGAAAACGGCATCTCTGACCTGCCTGCAACACTTGCAGAAGCGCTTGAGCTGCTGAAATCAAACGAAGTCATGATCAACGCACTAGGCGATCACCTATTCGAACACTTCATCGAATCAAAAGAAATCGAATGGGATATGTTTAGAACACAAGTTCACCCATGGGAACGCGATCAGTATATGTCTCAGTATTAATCGGGAAATCCCTTGGAGCCATTGGCTTCAGGGGGTTTTTGTTTTTGTGGGTGTTTTAGATAAAACATTCATCACCCGCAAAAAATCTAGAGAATTATACATCAAGCAATGATCAGAGCAGGCTCTTTCTTTAAGGTTCCTGCTGTTCACAAAATCAATTATGACGGCTAACAATCAGGTGCGGCTTAGATCAAATAAAAGGAGACTGTAACCATGCGTATTTAATAATCAAAAGCCGATCCGCTTTAAGCAATAAGGCAAAAGTCAGGCTAGAAACCTATTAAAATAAAATATATGCGAATGTCTATAAGTGTTAGAAAAAGCATTGAAATGAGTAACCCCCCTGTCTTTTATTGGATAGGGGGTTCTTCTTCTATGTCCTGATTTTTTTGATCAAGTGCCGAGGAAATAATATCAAGACCAATATATAAAAAACTAACAAAAAAAGATAAAATCAATACACCGTTGCCCCAAATAGAAACTTCAACTATATTCAAGTTGAGTACATATTTAATCGAGAAATAAATAAGGGCCCATGAAGCAAAAAATTCTAAAATATAGGTGGCCCATTTAGGTACCTTTAACAAAAAAGTGATTCCTTTTCCTATGATTAACACTATGAATGACCAAAAAATTACAATGATACTAACCAGCAATGAGAAAGTCATCAAAGAAAAAAACGAATCATAAGTTATGTATTCTCCAAAAAGAAAGTTTACTCCTAATGAGACTAAATAAAGCAAGGCGCTCGGAATTGCGATAACGAAACTTAGGGAAAATAATATTAGTAAAATAAGAAGTGAGGCAACAATGGTGCCAGGGGCTTCATCTACAATGTTTTTTTTCTTTCTTAAAATAGTATAGAGTATGATCGATACTAAAAGGAGCACTAAAAAAGTCAGTGAAATAACATAAGAAAAAGACATGAATACCCTCCATAAAAAAGCGCTATTAGAAAACTAATAGCATTTTTATTTATTCAAAGAAGATTAATGATGAACTTTACCAAAGTCTTAGCAACATCTCTAGGCACGCCCAATTTGATAAAAGCAATTTGTGAACTGTTTTTCCGTCCACTTTTCCCCATTATTTTTGCAATTTTAACTGAATTCTTTCTAATCCAAGCAGCAGCCTTTGGTTTAAAGGGTTTCAACGCTTTCGACAGCACCCAACCACCAGAACGTAAAGTACCGAGGAAAAGTTTGACACCACCCCTTGAGTAGAAACATCCCCGTTTGTGGCAGTTTGAGTGGCTCAAGCCCTGGACTGAACAGGACTGATATTATTATTTGTAGCTGCTTCTTGTAAAGAGGTTTTATACACTTTCGTATGTACTGGTGGTGTTGATTTTAGCTGGTTCTGCTGCAAAAGCAGTAGTCGTACCAAAACCAGAAGTTAATAAAGTTGCACTGAGTAGTACAGGAACAAATTTTTCTCTGAATGTCATGTTAAATTCGCCTCCGAAAAATTTAATGAAGAGGCTGTTTATATTGTTAGAAAAGTCTTGTTGTTTATGCCTCAATTATAAAATAATGTATCAAAAAAAACAGTGAAATTCTCCCTATTCTCTTTATATTACTGGTATTAAAATCACTTCACTTTATATTACAAAGATTGTTACAAAATCCATATTAAGCGTTAATGGTGACTTTGAACTGTATTTTTTTATAATATGAGATAGATTCATGTATTCATTTCAATGTATTTTGGTTTAATAGAATAATTGCGGTTTCTTTTCGGTGTGGAATTATTCTGAAAATGATAATATATGTCATTATAGAGAATGGAAGGGGATGCCGGTTCTTCTCAAGTTGGTATCAAGATAAATGAATGGTATAGATTTATAAGAACATTCAGTGTGCCAGATGCAGAGTATTTAAAGGAACAGGTAGAAAGAGAAATAGAGAATATGGAAGAGGATCAAGATTTACTACTTTACTATCAATTGATGGAATTTAGGCATCGACTTATGCTTGAGAGCCTTGAGCCTATTGAAATGAATCAACAACGCCCCACTTTACCCAACTTACTCAAAGAAATCGAGCACAAACAATCCCACGTCAAAGGGACGCTTGACTACTATTCAAACTTCTTTAGAGGTATGCACGAATTCCACAACAAAAATTATGTTGCTGCTATTAATTTTTACAAGGTGGCAGAAGAACATTTGAAGAATGTACCTGATGATATCGAGAGAGCAGAATTCCATTATAAACTAGCTGACGCTTATTATCGCATTGATCAACATTTTGTTTCATTGAACCACTTGGAAAAAGCAAAAGAAATGTATTCAACGAGTGAATTTTACAAAGCAAAAGTAGTAGGTTGTAATATTAAATTTGGAGCGAATATGTACGACTTATATCGTTTAGACGAAGCAGAATCTTATTATAGAGAAGCTTTAAGTCTAGTTCAAGAGCTTAATGAAAAGAAAGCGCGCAGGATCGTTGGTGTTATACACCATAATATAGGACTAGTCAAAAAAAGAGCAGGGAAAATTGAAAATGCAGAAGATGAATTCCAAAAATCAATTCAAATCAAAGAACACGCCGAAACCATTTCGGGAATCAAAACCCTCTACATGTTATCATGGTTATTCTACGAAAAAGGTAAAACAGATAAAGGAAATCAATACTTTACCGATGGTATAAGCAGAGCAAATATTGCAGACGATCAAGAATATATCTCTAAATTAAAAATCATTTATGCGCTCTATGAAGAATATAATGAATTGGAGGTAAATGAAAGCCTTGTTTATTTAGAAGATAAAAATTTATGGCAAGATGTAGCAGAATTATCAGAAAAGCTTGCGGATTATAATTATCAAAAAGGGAATTTTGAAATGAACAGAGAATATTTAAAAAGGACCATCAAAGCTCAACAACAAATATTGAAGATGACGGAGGCGTTATGATGAAAAAGTTATTTCTAAGTTTAACAATTTTTTCTGTGTTATTCGCTGCCGGTTGGTCGCTTGATAAAATTATTACTTCTAAAACTTATCATGTTACAGAAAAGGCTATTACAATATAAAAAAGCCCCGCAAAGGGCTTTTTTATTTGAATATCTTTTTCATTAACTTCTCGGATGCTTTACCGGCAGCACGTCGCATAACACGTTTCCCGATAGTACCCATTTGAACGGCGTTAACGTCACCTGGGATTTTTGATGTTTTATAAAGGAATCATCTAATTTTTGATCAATAGCTTTATCCAATAATTGTCTATCTATATCAAAATTTATTTCTAGCGTCACGCACGTACTCCCTTACTATTATTATAGGAATAATCCTTCAATCATTTATTTGAAGCTAGTGGGCGCACCCACTAATCGTCCACGAAACACCCACAATGTCATTTATGAAAACATAAAATCTTTACAATGTTCGTGATCGAAAATAATATCCAAAGAAAATGCAGGTCATAATCCGCACCGAAGTTCACCCATCGAAACGCGATCAGTATATGTCTCAGTATTAATAAAGAAAACCCTCATTGCCAAGGCGATGGGGGATTTGTCTTTTACACTGAGCAAGTTTTAATTAGTAAATTAATTGGTTAAAAAACGATAAAGTGGATTAAAGTGTAAGACTCTTTATGGTATTCTAGTAAAAGAATATGCCATTAAAGGAGTCTTTTTTTATATGAAAATATTAGATGCTCCCTCGCTAATATCAGCTATAGAACAAAGGTCAAAAGCCTATCATGAACTTCAAGAAGAAATGAAACATGTGAAAAAAGCATTAAAAGGTGTATCGGGATTAGGTGATGAGTTTACTGGAAAAGGTGCAGATAATATCAAGGATTTTTATAATGATCTTGCACTTTACACGTATTCTTATCTTGATTTTATCGATATGCAAAAGGCTTTTTTAGATGGAGTGAAAGGAAAGCTTGATGATGAATCATTAGGCGGGAGTACATTTATTGATGAGCACTTCTTAGACGCTCAATTGAAGCAAGGCATTCAGAACAATAAAGATATGGTTAAGGAACAAAAAGAAGCCCTTACGGCTATTTTTGACGATGTCAGTGATCTAATTGAATTGCAGACGTTTTCCAGCAAAGAGGTAGATGAGCATTTAGATGATGTGAACGAAGAAAGAAAAGATGCGATTGAGGCATTACATAAAATAGACCATGATCTAAAAACAGAATACGCAAAGTCAGAAGCGATTGAAAAACATCTTGCAACTTTTTATTCAAAAATGATGGCTGCTACAGGACAAGGTAAGAACGCTCAGCCCATGTATTATGATGCAAAAGCATTTCACGAGACAGATGTGTACAAAAATCATGATAAAATTGATGCACAGGTGAAAGCTTACTTAAAAGTGAAAAAAGAAGAAAAAGAGAAACGAAGAATCAAAGAATTGAAGGAAAAGCTCAATGATCCTTCGTGTATATCAGTAGAGAAATACTTTGAGATTGTAGACGAAATTGGATATGAAAATCTTTCTTACGATCAAAAATTGTATTACAGCCAGCTTCTCCAGATCAAAGCGCAGGAAGAAGCATCAGAGGTATTCGTTGACAGTGTAAAAGGTGCTGCAGTTGGTCTATATGATGTGGCAAAAGATACAGTGGTTGGCATCTATGATCTTGTAACAGACCCTGGGGGTGCCGTTGAATCGGTCGTAACAGCTGTTTCACACCCAATTGAAACATCGAAAGCGATTGGAAAAGCCATTTCAGACTCATTCGAAAAAGAAGTCATAGATGGTGATGCGGATTCACGGTCACACTGGTTCGCCTATGCGACTGGTTCACTAGCAGAAATTGTCTTTGGTTCTAAAGGGACAGGAGCCATCACAAAAACGGGGACAACGGCGGCGAAAACTACAGTGAAGAAAGGGCTTGAACAAGGAGCAAAATCATTAGACAGAGTCTCTATTCCGAATCTATTGCCGTACTCACCAAAATTTCAAATGGCTGGTGGACCGAAGCTCCCGTACAATGTATTTGACGGGGAAAAACTTAAAAATAAACTCCTCTCCATGGCTAAGCGTCTAGACAACAACTCAGGCTACGGCATCTCTCAGACAGGCAGACGCTTACCAGCACAAAAATCACCGCCAACCGTTGTCAGTTACGGAGACCACTATGTAAGATGGAAACGTAAAAAAGTATTAAAACCAAATGTCGTTTATACAACAAAGCAAGGGTACACCTACACAACCGACCACTACGGAAGAATTGTCAAAGTCGAAGCAAGTGATTTAAAATACGGAGAGGTCAAAAGAAACCAATACGCCCAATCTAATTCAGGCAAGCCAGATCGATTACTGGATGATGATGGTGGGCATTTAATTGCGTCAATTTTTAAAGGTTCAGGTGATATTGATAACCTGCTTCCGATGAATTCACAGATTAATCGAAGTGGCGGGAAATGGTATAACATGGAGCAGGAATGGTTGGCAGCCTTGAGGAAAAAGCTGCCTGAGACTGTATCAGTTAAGATCGAACCTGTTTATAAAAATGATTCAATGAGACCAGATCGTTTCATTGTTAAATATTCAATAGCAGATGGTGATTTTAAAAGAACAATTATCAAAAATCAAAAAGGTGGATAAAAATGGAATTAGAGAAACTAGATACTCTTTATGGTGAAATTGCAAAAACTATTAATGAAATGATACCAAAAGAATGGGAAGAAGTTTGTTTATATGCAGAGGTACTCGACGATTCTGCAGAGATTAATTTTTATTATAAATTAATGGGTGAAAATGAATATCGTTACTCACATAATATACCTGAAGATCATACTGTAAGTGAATCAATCTATAACGAGTATTTAATAAAATTACATGATTTATTTGAAGAGCTACAACAAGCGTATGAATTAATTAATCCAGAAAAATGGACAAATCTAACTCTAAAATTAGATGCAAATGGAAAATTCTCTTTAGACTTAGATTACGAAGATGTATTGAACCAAGGAATGTATTCATCAGAAAGAGAAGCAATTTGGGCATACGAGCATCTAGGGATATACCCAAAAAGAGAATCACTTAGAGAATTTCTCGAAGAACATATAAAAAATAAAGATGAAAACAATAACTAACACATTACCCTCCAAATAAAGGAGGGCTTTTAAATACCAATATTTACATCGAACAAAAGTTCTCTAAACTTATTAATAAAGAACGTTTGTTCTGTTACTATTTAATCATTCAAAAGGAGTGGTTAAATGCTTAGAGACAGAGGAACGATTAAATGGACAGCTATGATGTTGCCTGAGCATGTTGCACGACTTAAACAAGACCTAGCAGAAACGAAAAAAACAGATAAACCAATTATAGATGAACAACAAGCAGAAGAATTTGAAGCAACAATTGCTTACGCAATGAGTGTTAACAAGCCATTAATTTTTTCAATTTATGAGTCAGGAGTTGTCAATCAACATAAAGGTTTCACACAATACATCAATTACGAAAAGAAGATGCTACATATAAAGGATATGTCAGATGATATTCACTTTGTTTTGTTAGATGCCATAGTGGGTGTTTCTTATGGTTGATTACACCAAGTTTCCACATCACAAGATACTGTGTGTAGACATGAAATCTTTTTATGCTTCCATATCAGTAGTTATGTTGGGATTAGATCCCCTAGAGTGTTATTTAGCTGTAGTGGGCAACACAGAGAGACAAGGGAGTGTCGTGTTAGCAGCAAGCCCCAAACTTAAACAAGATTTTAAAATTAAAACTGGTTCAAGGTTATTTGAAATTCCAGATGATCCAAGAATCCATATAGTTAATCCTAAGATGGATACATTTATTAACGTATCAACAAAAATTACACAATTGTTTTATCGATATGTCCCAGAATGCGATGTACACACTTATTCCATTGACGAATCGTTTTTAAAAGTCGATGGAGTTATGAGGATGTGGCACAGTGTTGAGGAAATTGCTGAACATATACAAGATGCAATAATGAGAGAGTTCGGTTTACCTTGTACAATCGGCATCGGAGACAACATGTTAATTAGCAAGCTCGCTCTTGATTTAGAAAGTAAGAAAGTACCGAACGGTATAGTTAGATGGAGATATGAAGACATTCCAGAAAAACTGTGGCCAGTTAGACCAATCTCTAAGATGTGGGGAATAGGTAGACGAATGGAACAAAACTTGAATCGAATGGGCATATACACAGTTGGTGCATTAGCTAAATATTCACTCGAAACCTTAGAAAAGAAATTCGGAGTAATGGGTAACCAAATGTTCCACCATGCTTGGGGAATTGATTTGTCTGAGATAGGCGCTCCAGTCTTACAGGGACAAGTTAGTTTCGGGAAAAGTCAGATTCTACTCAGAGACTATACGACAAAAGAAGAAATCAAAGCAGTGATTCTTGGAATATGCGAAGAGGTAGCTAAACGAACGAGAGATCATAACAAAGTAGGGAGGACGATTAGCTTAGGTATCGGATACAGCAAAGAAGAATATTCTGGAGGGTTCCACAGAAGTAAGACAATTGAAAGCCCAACCAATATCACTATGGACATCTATAACACGTGTATTGAGTTGTTTAACACGTTTTATCAGCATAAGACGGTTAGAAGTATTTCAGTCACATTAAGTAAAATTGAAGAAGATGCTAACCAGCAGTTAACTTTATTTGATGAAAGAGGATTAGAGAAAAAAAGACAGTTGGGTTATGTTATGGATGGCATTAGAAATAAATATGGTTCAAAAGCATTGTTGAGGGCAGTTTCATACACGAAAGGCGGTACTGCATTGTACAGAGCTGGTTTAACTGGTGGTCATAGAAGCTAATATTGAAAATATGAATTTTTTCAGTTATAGATAACTAATACTGCATTAAATCACCAATCATTTGGTGATTTGTTCGCATGTTATAATTTTGAAAGTGACAATATTGTTATATAGATACAGTGATTGTCACATGATATTGTAGTGAGCCTTATTATAATATGATATGTTAAAGATGTAAGGAAAAATAATGGATGTCTAAATTGCATCTCAGATAATGAAGTTATTATACGTATGCAATTTAGAATTTAAAAGGAGTAAGCAATGAATAAAAGAATAAAGAGTTTAGATTTCATTAGAGGTTTTGCAATATGTGGTATTTTGTTAATTAATATACCGGCATAGATTTATGTCTCGTAGATTAACCTTTTTATTAATTTTAGGTATTATTCATATGCTAGCTATATTTTGGGGAAGTATATTAGTGCCTTATGCTTTGCTGAGATTTATTGTTATGGGGTTATATGGATTATCATCTAGTATATTAAAAAACATAGCCATAAGCATTATGTCTCTTTACCTTGTTAGTGTTATTATAAAATCTTTTCATATAGAATTTATGGGATGAGATTTTATCGTGAATGACAGTATACTAATTCTTAACTTCTTCATAGTAGGATTATATATGGTTAAAAGTCGGTATATATACAGTGAAGATTCTATAGTATCAAAAATAAATAGAAATAAGTATATATTCTTATCAAGTGTGTCAATAATGATTATTGTTGTAATTATATATACAGCACTTTATTAGATTAAAGAGGAGAATAAAATTATGGCTAAGTTAGCATTAATATTATTTTTAGTTATTATAGGAATTGCATCATTCGGAGGGTATTATTTATTTTCTGATCAAGGTTACTATAAAACAAATGATTATTATATTTATAATACTGAGGACCCTAAAATAAAACATGAGACAAATGATCAAGGGGAGTCAAACAAGTATTATATTTATGAAGTATCAGGTTATAAAGATGGTAAGAGTGAAAATCTTAAATTGAGCTTATTGAGTCCAATTAAGAAGAATCAAGCATACCTTGTCAAATGGGAAGAGAGAAGAGCTATAGTAAGTAAGATAAAAGAAATATCTAAGTCTAAGTTTGAAAAAAATAAGAATCCATAAACATTATAGCATGTTTATGGATTCTTAAATAATTATGAATTGGAGAATATTATGGATATATGGCTGATTTTATTTTTATGGTTTCTATTTATAATATCAGTAATCGGTTTAATACTATCAATATTGTATGATCGAAGAAATATGATTAACGGTTTTTTGGTAATAACTTCCATAGGTTTATTTCCCTTTAGCCTCATCTCACTGCTAGGTAAAGTTCCTATGATACCCAATTTAGGCATACTCTTACTAGTTATTATTATGGTCTTCTATTCCAGTTTTTTATGGTGGTTTATACCTTTATTTTTATATAATGGAATTAAAATAAGAAAATTAGAAGGTAAAAGGTTTACAAATAGCTTAACATTAATCGTTTTATTTAGTTTAATCTTATATATAATATGTATTCAGATTTTAAATAATTATCAGTATATTAGGGAGATAGGGTTTATTAGTATTGGAATTACACTCGTTTATGCATATTTTATATTACATATTACAGTTTTTATAAACACATATTTATTGCAAAAATTGCCTATACTTGAACGTCCTGATTTTATTATTGTCTTAGGTAGTGGCTTAATAAATGATAAAGTACCCCCTTTACTAGCAAGTAGAATTGATAAAGCTATTGAAATCCGTAACAAATATGAGAATAATGAAAGTATTAAAATAATATTTTCTGGCGGCCAGGGAGAAGATGAAAGTTTACCCGAAGGGAAAGCAATGGCAAACTATGCTAAACAAAAAGGTTTAAATGATAATGTCATAATAGAAGAAACACGCTCTAAAACAACGGAAGAAAACATTCTTTATTCAAAAGATATAATGAGTAGATTGAGTAAGAACTATAAGGCTGTATTAGTATCGAATAATTTCCATATATTAAGAGCATCTTTAATAGCTAAAGAAATGGGTTTAAAAATATATGGTTATGGTTCTAAGACAAAGCTTTATTTTTGGATAAATGCCTTTATAAGAGAGTATGTAGCTATTCTAAGTATGAAGAAGCGACAACATTCATTAATTATTGGTATAGTTATGTTCTTAACAATTTTAGCTATTTTAATAAGTGTAATAGCAAGAGTTATATATTAAGGAAAAGACGTAATATTTTTAATTTATTCCGTGATGCAGCGGTGGGACGGGGACACTGTTTATTTCATTCGTTAACATCTCAGTAATTCGAAGTCTTCTGGCTTTAAAATCTTGTACGCTTATAGGAAAGGAGGTCATATGATCATGAAAAAAATAATGATGATGATTACTACTGCTTTGCTATTAGGTACAATTCTTGGAATGCCTGTTGGACAACAAACTCAAGCAGATGCTAAAAATGAGGTAGTGTTACTATTCTCTAGAGGTGCAGGATCATAAAAGCGATAGGGTTTTAATCCACCACTACGGAGGATAATTGGTTAAAAAACGATAAAGTGGATTAAAGTGTCAGGCTCCTTATGGTATTCTAGTAAAAGAATATTCCATAAAAGGAGTCTTTTTTATATGAAAATATTAGATGCTCCATCTTTACTATCAGCTGTCGAACAGAGGTCAAAGGCCTATCATGAGCTTCAAGAAGAGATGAAACTTGTGAAAAAAGCATTAAAAGGCGTATCGGGATTAGATGAGTTTACTGGAAAAGGTGCAGATAATATCAAAGCTTTTTATAATGATCTTGCACTATACACAGACACTTATCTTGATTTTATCGATATGCAAAAGGCTTTTTTAGATGGAGTGAAAGGAAAGCTGGATGGTGAATCATTAGGCGGGAGTACATTTATTGATGAGCACTTCCTAGATGCTCAATTGAAGCAAGGCATTCAGAACAATAAAGATATGGTCAAGGAACAAAAAGAAGCTCTTTCCACTATTTTTGACGATATCAGTGATTTAATTGAATTACACACATTTTCAAGTAAAGAGGTCAATGAACATTTAGACGATGCGAACAAAAAAAGAAAAGAGACAATTGATGCTTTACATAAAATAGATCATGAGCTAAAAACAGAATACGCAAAATCAGAAGCGATTGAGAATCACCTCAAAACTTTTTATGCAAAGATGATGGCTGCTACAGGAAAAGGAAAGAACGCTCAGCCCATGTATTATGATGCAAAAGCATTTCATGAGACAGGTGTGTACAAGAATCATGATAAAATCGATGCACAGGTGAAAGCATATTTAAAAGTGAAAAAAGAAGAAAAAGAGAAACGAAGAATTAAAGAATTGAAAGAAAAGCTCAATGATCCTTCGTGTATATCAGAAGCGAAATACTTTGAGATTGTAGACGAAATTGGATATGAAAATCTTTCTTACGATCAAAAAATGTATTACAGCCAGCTGCTCCAAATCAAAGCGCAGGAAGAAGCATCAGAGGTATTCGTTGATAGTGTAAAAGGTGCTGCAGTTGGTCTATATGATGTGGCCAAAGATACAGTGACCGGAATATATGATCTTGTGACAGACCCTGGTGGTGCCGTTGAATCGGTCGTAACAGCTGTTTCACACCCAATTGAAACATCGAAAGCGATTGGAAAATCGATTTCAGACTCATTCCAAAAAGAAGTCGTAGATGGTGATGCGTATTCTCGTTCACACTGGTTCGCCTATGCAACTGGTTCACTAGCAGAAATCGTCTTTGGTTCCAAAGGGGCAGGAGCCATCACAAAAACAGGGACAACAGCGGCTAAAACAACAGTGAAGAAAGGGCTTGAACAAGGAGCAAAATCAATCGACAGAGTCTCAATTCCTAGCCTATTGCCATATTCACCAAAGTTTCAAAGGGCTGGTGGACCGAAGCTACCGTATAACGTTTTTGACGGCGAAAATCTCAAAAATAAACTCCTCTCCATGGCAAAGCGACTCGACAACAATTCAGGCTACGGAATCTCTCAGACAGGCAGACGATTACCAGCACCTAAATCACCACCGGCTGTTGTCAGTTACGGAGATCACTATGTAAGATGGAAACGTAAAAAAGTATTAAAACCAAATGTCGTTTATACAACAAAACAAGGGTACACCTACACAACCGATCACTACGGAAGGATTGTCAAAGTCGAAGCAAGTGATTTAAAATACGGAGAGATCAAAAGAAACCAATATGCTCAGTCCAATTCAGGAAAGCCTGATCGATTACTAGATGATGATGGTGGGCATTTAATTGCTTCAATTTTTAAAGGATCTGGAGATATTGATAATCTTGTGCCGATGAATGGGAATTTAAACAAAGGTGAGTGGAAAAAGCTTGAAAATACTTGGGCTGATGCTCTTCAAAATGGTGATGAAGTTAAAGTGAAGATTACACCTAACTATAAAGCGGATTCTTTACGCCCAGAAACTTTTGATATTAAATATAAAAGCGGTGATGATGAATGGGAAATCAAAAGGTTCGACAATGTGTATGGAGGTAAAAAGTAATGAATGAAGAAAAAATAGAACATTTATATAAAGAGATAGTTGATGTTGTAGTGGGAACAATACCAATTGAATGGGGAAAGGTGTATTTATATGGTGAGGTAGTTGAAGGTTCTCAAACTGTTTACTTTTATTTTTCATCTAAAGAAAATGAGGGTAAACTGGTATATAGTCATGAGATCACTGAACTTTTTGAAGTGAGTGAACATGAATACAAAGAAAGATGGCATCAATTAGTTGACTGTATCCAAGAACTTAAGAGAGAGTTTGAACAAAATGGTCAAGAACCTTGGACAAACTTCACAATGATATTTGATGAAACGGGGCATTTTAATATAGAATTTAATTATGATGACCTTTTGAATACAAACCCTCATGAAAGAAAAACTATTTGGAAATATAATCATCTAGGTATTATACCTAAAAGTAATTCTGGTAAAAAACATTTAGAAAAATACCTCTCTACATTGGAGTAACTTTTTGAGATGTTATAAAATTCGTTTTGATAGATTAAAGAAATAAAGACTAGAGAACATATTGAGAGCATCATTCCAAGCAGAAATGGTGCTCTTATTCAACACTTAGCAACAAAATAAAAATCAATACATATGGAATCAACTGTGTATTGATTAGCATGTCAAAGAAACCGATTCACGAAAGCAAAAATATCGAAAAACACAATATTCTTTTCTAATTAAATCTTTCTTTTCACTTTATCTAAACCAATAAACCGTCACTTCACAATCACCCAATACCTCTTCAATCATGTCTTCAACAATCGTCCAATCGCCGCCCGCCAGTCCGCAGCCTATCCCGTAAGGAATGGCGATGGAAGTTCGGTTTTTCTCTTCATGTGAATGGGTTACTGTGTCTTTTAGGCTTTGTAAGCAGCTGCGTAAGGCATCGTAATCAGTTTGCATTCTTTTTCTTCCGTATCCAGTTTAAGCAAATAAGTTGGCAATTGTTTTTCCGTCATTAGTTGTGATGAGTTGAACGGAGCTTAACAAGTCATCTCCTTGTTCTGTACATAATTGTTTATACTCTTTGTATACATTGGGGTATTTGCTTTTGATTTGTTTGGCTAATCCAGCGCCCATGACCCCTTTACAGTTATTGAATACAGTTCACAACAACTTGATTGTCAAAGCTAGTGTATGTCATCTAAAATATGGAGAGACTAGAAAACACGAAAGTATGCAAAGAGGAGTCATCTATGAATCAATTAGAAACGAATCGTTTAGTTCTTAGACCGTTTTGCGATGAAGATGCGGCAGGGATGCTTGAGTACTTGTCTAATCCAAGAGTAAATTGTTTTCTTAGTGATCGAATTTCTTCATTAGAAGAAGCTGTGGCTAAAGTGCAACAGAGAAAAGAAGACCATTCATATGTAGCGGTTTGTTTAAAAGAAAGCCAACAGATTATCGGTGAGTTGTTTCATTTAAAAGAGGAGCCTGATACGTATTCAATCGGCTGGAATTTCAATGCAGCATATGAAGGAAAGGGGTATGCACGTGAGAGTGCTGAGGCTCTTTTGTCCTATTTATTTGTAGAAAAGGCAGCAAGGCGGCTTTATGCCTATGTAGAAGATGATAATGTCCGTTCGCAGGCATTATGTGAGCGACTAGGCATGCGGAAAGAAGGCCTTTTTCTTGAGTTTATTTCATTTACTACATATGAGGACGGCACCCCTAAATATGAAAACACGTACCAATATGCTTTGCTAAAAAAGGAATGGGAGCAACATCACTCTCTATAAGCAGTTAGTGAATGATGTTCAGGTGACGGCAAAGTGACAAACATGTCATATGATTCCATGGTTTGTTCGTTCGATCGATGGAGCGGTCATCTCATTTCAATTATCCTTGTCATAAATCAAGTGAAAAGGGATGAAATGAGATGCAGGGATATAATGAAGATTTATTTAGGGGGGTGAATCAGCTCAGTATCGATCATGGTTACTTGAATCCGATATTCATTGGACTAGCTGAATATACAGTGCTGTTAGCAGCGCTCATGTGTCTGTTCTTTTGGTTTCAAAATCGAAGCAGCAATAGGGCGATGGTCGTATCTGCCGGATTTACTTTCATATTGGCAGAGTTAATTGGCAAAATTGCAGGAATTTTTTATTCCAACCAGCAGCCCTTTGCCGAAATGAGTCATGTCAATCTTTTGATTCAAAAGGAAGTAAATAACTCTTTTCCGAGTGATCATACCATCTTTATTTTTTCTGTTTGTCTGATCTTTTGGCTTTTTCACAAACGCCATGTTTATTGGCTGATCATTGCGTGCGCCGTTGGTTTTTCAAGGATTTGGGTAGGTGTCCATTATCCATTTGATGTCTTAGCAGGTGCTGTCATAGCGTGTTTAACAGCGGTCGCTGTTGTATATTTGCCGATATGCCAAAGGAGCGTTAATACCATTTTGTCATGTTATGAGTGGCTTGAGCAGAAAGTTGTAAGGAAGAGAACAAAATAACATGTTGCAGCAAAATATCCCGATCTGTTAATGGCTCAGATCGGGGTGTTGATTATTTTCGCCAAAACGTTGAACAATCCGCTTTGTCTTCGATATTAAATTCGATGATTTTTTTAAGTAGAGGATAATCGATGGGCAAGCTTTCTTTCATGCGAAACATCTTTTTCCCATGATCATAACCAGCTTGTACAATTTCAGCTGAAAAGTGATCAATTCCTTTTCCTTCTGGTGCGACAGAAATGTGATGTTTTGCCACGCTAAACCCAATAATAAACGTGCCGTGATCTGTGAACATGGGCTGATTCCAAGCAATTCTTGGCTCTAATTGAGGGAATGTGTCTAAAATCCATTGTAAAATGTCTTGTGTGCGCTGCTTCAGCTTTGGATTACCGATATTGCTTACATATTCTTCAAACACATGCATGATGTTTTATCCTCCAATTCCATCGACCTAATAAGCCTCAGACGGGATTCGAACCCGCACTCCTTTCGTAAGCATAGGCTAGGGGCAACACGCTTCCCTACGGAATTTCACCGACAGGAATTTCACCTGTCTCAGCTCGTGTGCTTTTCGGTGCTTCTGAAACCCTTGCCTTGCGACCCGCCAGCTACAATTTGTTTTACGGCGCTCTTCCCTTCTAGAGCTACTGAGGCGCGGAAGTTATTGATCATATGATATATAGTAAAATGCTAATAGGGTTATTGTAAAGGAAAATCTAAAGGAAGAGATGATCCTTAACCATTAAAAGATAAATAATGAAATCAGTATGAGTGAAAGATTGTATACATGTTTAAAAAAGACTTACCTAAACCTAGTTTACGCTCTCAATGAGGTTTTATATAAAGCTCCCGTTTAGAAGAATTTTTTTACTTTATAGTAAAAAACGACCCCGAAATTGGAAGTCGTTTTGTGAAAGTTTTATTTTGAAACAAAGCATTTTCCGTTAGATAATACTTCGCATTTCACAAGGAAATAACTGTTACTACTTGTCCAAACTTGAGTGTAACTTACCCCATTTTGTTTAATTAATACGTAATCCCACTGATCAGGATAAGCATCTCTGACCCACTCTAACGAAGCAGCACTTGCAGTATTCATAGAAAATAACATTGTTGCAGAAAAGGCGATAGATAATACAGCTTTTTTTAATGTTGATTTTTTCAAACAAAACAACTCCTTAATTTGAATTAACCTATTATTTGTAAATAGGTTAATTCAATAGTATCAAAGAGAAAAAGCATTTTGTGTCGAATTTTGTAAAAATACCTTAAATTTACCTATTTATATAAGGTGATAATTTTCACAATGTATGAATAAACCTTTTAACACTTTTAAAGCTTTATTGATTTGTTTTTTTATTTGCGTATAACTGGCGTCGTTTTTGGCGGAGCATGACGTAATATCGTATTATGCGATAGATTAATTGAACAGCTTTTAAAAGTGACTTTTCGTTCGGTAAATTTTGCGATTAGTTCCATGGGTTCTCTTTCTGCCGCTGATCTTTCAAACAAAAATGAAGGCGTTACTCACAAGCGTTCAAGGACAAAAAGCTCAAAAAAGGGCTTTTTCATTTCATTACGAGATGATTGGTTACTTTAATTCCGAAAAAAGACGGGATTTTTAGCGCAAACATCATTGATTAGGAGAAAGAAACGCATTTTCAAAGGAAACGGTTGTTGAAGATTCAGGTGATTCATATTAAAATGATGTCAAATGGACTAATTAGCAATTGCTAATAGAAGTTCCATATTTAGTGAAATCATGTCATGTAGCTGAAGGTGATTGGGGGTGTAGAATGAGCAAAGTTCCTGTTGCGGAATTGGCATCACTATTAAATGACTGGAACATGGAAATCAAAAAAGATCATGCAGATGAGGCAGAACGATTATTTGCTAAAGCGAAACAAGCAGTAGAGGAAATTGACGATGCTGATATCCTCATGTATTATTCTCTGCTTGAGAAGAGGCATCACATTCTCATGTACAATTTGAGAGGGCAAAAGGGTGATGTATCAACGAAAAGTATAGAAGGTCATTATGGGAAAAAGGATGATGATCTGTCTCATCGCCTTGCCTATTATTTCGATTTTTATGAGGGTGTGTATGAGCAGCACCAAGGAAATTATGAGGTAGCATTGCAAATGTATCAAAGTGCTGAAAAGCTCTTAGATAAAATTCCAAGTGAGATAGAACGTGCTGATTTTGATTTTAAGGTGGCATGGCTTTACTATCGACTTAGTCATATTATGCTCTCATTAAGCTATATTCGCAGAGCCCTCCACGTCTATAAACGTCACAAGCATTATGAAAGAAGAACGGCACTTTCATACTCTCTCGTTGCAGCTAATCTAACAGAGATCGGGCGGTACGAAGAGGCGCTTGAGAATTATCGTCTGGCGGAAGAGGTTTTGACAAGCGAGCAGGATGACTTTATGCTGGTTCAGCATCACCACAATGTGGCTATTTTATATTCATTTTGGAACAAACCGAAAGAATCGATACGTCATCTTGAAAAAGCGCTGTCCCATCAAGAGTATTATGATTCAGATTTCTTTTTCCATTCTA
The DNA here is from genome assembly GCF_046536015.1 of Bacillus sp. SIMBA_154. Classification (NCBI taxonomy): domain Bacteria; kingdom Bacillati; phylum Bacillota; class Bacilli; order Caryophanales; family Bacillaceae; genus Bacillus; species Bacillus sp. SIMBA_154. Next base: position 131,531 of record NZ_JAWJBV010000007.1, on the reverse strand, counting down.
CGTATCTGATCAGCCGGGAACTCTGTGTGATTGGTGAAAAGCAGCGTGCAAGCCAATATATAGAGGCTGCATATGCCAGAATAAAAGATGCTTCTCATGAAGTGTTTCAGCTCAAAATAGGCATCGTACATGATCTTTACTTAACGAATGCGCCACAAAGATTTCAGCAAATTGATGAAAAATTAAGAAAGTTAGAAGAGAAGAATGAATATCATGAAGTAAAAGAGCTTTCGCATTTTGCGGCAAAATATTGTGAAAAGCAAGCACTTTTTGAGCAGTCTGTTTTTTACTTGAACAAAAGTTTAGAAGCGGATTTACATATGAAAAGAATGGGGTTGATTTAAGATGAAAACAGGAGTAAAAGTATTATTCGTTGTGGGTTTAGCGATCGCTGCGTCTGTTCTAACTCAAAACGTTGCGGGTTCATTCGAAGTAGCAGAAAAAATCATTGGTGGTTAATCACTAATCCATATCTCGCCCTTGTTGATGATCGTCAGCAAGGGTTTTTTTGTTTAAATAGGCTCTTCTTATTAAACGCTGCAAGAACGTTTAATAAGAAGAATTCGCAACAAAGGGGGTGTGCAAATTTGTTACCTGCCCCATTATTCTAAATAAACATAGGGCAGAGCAACAAGTTAAAAAGGTCACCTTTCTTTGCTTAATTTAATTTTTTGCAGGACTTTTCATTCAAATTTTATCAAATTGGTCTATTGCACATAGAAGTGAAAGAAAAAGCGCGAACACCGCTCCATTTGTCATGCATATGATGAGCTGAGGTGGATCTTGAAGGTAGGTGATTGTATGTATCCACGGGTATATGGAGGCTTTCACGGAGGCGGAGCACATATCGGACCGGTTGGCACTCATATCGGCTTTGGCGGATATTATGTGAGCCCTGGTGTGTTCTCTGGCTTAGGCGGTTTCCCTGGGTATGGTGGATTTGGGACATTTTCTGGATATCCGTATGGCTCCACGTCCATCATGGGGCGTCCTCCTGGTTTTTATGTGAGAAGTTATTAGTGGTTCATCACAATGATGAAATAGCCATCTAGAGAGAGATTGGCTATTTCAATTGGTGAAAGTGCATGAATGTAGCAGTGATCACAATGACCCCAAGGATGCAGATAGGCAGCCAAATGATGATAAACGGATCGTAAGCATCAGTGTATGCAGCTAAAGCGGCACCTAGGCAGTAAAAGACAATAGAACCGATTCGCATCAAGCTCGCATGCTGAATAGGGGCTTTTCTTTTTTCCCTGTGTGATAAGCGCTGAGCCAAATCTTCAAACAGGTTAGCGAGTGTGCTCGTTAGAACAGTTGTGGAAATGCCAGCAACATTTAATTTACGTGCGGCCGTCGTCTGCATGCCCATGGCCATACTTAAAAGAATAATCAGCATAAAATAAGCACCCTGTGTATAAGGAAAAATGGTCATAAGAGCAAATAGAAGCAAGATCATCACTTCTATAATAAAGATACGTGTAACGGCTTTTGGCCAAAACGTTTTTTCATGCTTCCCGCCCATCACAACGGCAAGTAAAACACCTAGAACGAACCCACTCAGTGCAGTGATGGAATGAAGGGCTGTTAGCTGCAATGAACTTCCTGCTGCAATGCCAAGCAGTACAATATTACCCGTCATATTTGCTGTAAACACATGTCCTAGACTCAAATAGCCAATCACATCCACAATTCCTGCGGAAAGACATAAGAAGATCAGTGATATGTTTCGAAATGAATGTGCGGTCAAGATGGTCATCCCTTTCTTACTCTCTAATGAATAAGTGTAACGCTTAATGATCGCGAAAGTCCATCTTATGAGCTGGTAAAATGTCTTGAAGCTGATGTAAGACTTGTCTAAAAGCATCATCATTCACAAGGTGCCTCATGCGGCGAAACGGATCGCCTTTTTCCTTTAGCCGCTCAATGACAGCCGGCATGGTAAACATAGATGGATGAAGCTCTTTCTGATACAGTTCTTCCCATTCAAGTGGTGTCGCAACGAGTCCAAGCTCGTTTCCTCTTGGGGAATATGGGGCGATGATTGTTTTTCCAGCATCATGCTGAAGGTAATCTAAATATAAACGATTGGCGCGATTTTTCTTTAAACGTTCCAGAGTAAAGAGATTAGGTGCTTGTTCGCATAAAAATTGGCATATAAAAGCTGTGAATTGTCTCGTTTCATCGTATGTGAAGGCGTTTTTCTTTAATGGAATGTAAATTTGAAGTCCTTTTCCCCCGCTTGTTTTGATAAAAGCTGTGAGAAAGAGTCCATCTAAAAGCGCTTTGATTCGCTTGGCTGCTTCTATGGCTAGGTGAAATTCTTTGACAGATGGCGGGTCTAAATCAAAGACGATTTCTGCCGGCCGATCGGTATCTCTTGTCTCAAAAGGAATATGAAATTCCATCGCCAGCTGGTTACCGAGCCAAAGAAGCGTACGAGGATCATTACAGACCGTGTAAGAAATATCATCAACCTCATCTGTCAAAACAAAATCTGGTGCATAATCAGGTGTCGACTTTTGATAAAAGTATTCGTCTCCAGTGCCATGAGGATACCGAATTAAAGTAAGACGCCTTTCACGTAAAAAGGGCAAAAGGTAGGGAGCCACTTGTCTCAAATAAAGTAAATAATCTGCCTTGTTCAGTTGAAGGGCTGGCACAATGGGTTTCTCAGGGTGAGTGACGTCTATAACAGCAGGGAGTGGATACAGCTGTTTGAGCATTTGCTGAAAGGTGCACGCTGCTGGATCAGTATCTAGTAAAAAGGAAGAAAAACGCGGCTCCCTTAAGGCTGATCCATCAAAGGATATACAAGCAATGCTGGCAACGATAGAAGGAGGGATTTCATATGATGATGCCCCTGTTAACTGGCCTTTTGTTTGAAAGAGCGTACGCAGCGTTTGTTCTTCTTCTTTAGAAAATCCATGCTTAAATTGAACAACCTCGATGAGAGCCGAATTTTGATAAATGGAGCCTTGAAAATAGCCATTTTCTTTATCAAAACGGGTTACAATGACAGAGACATACCGCCAGTTTTTGATTTTTAGCCATTCTTTTGAGCGAGTATTGTCCTGCCATTTACTCGTCCTTTTTTTCGCCACGAGTCCTTCCGCTAAATATGTCGTCATCAGCTCTTTCATGTATTCGGGGTTTGGATCTGTATGAATGACCTGAAGAAGGGAAGGGTGCTCCAGCTGAACAGATGAGGGAAGCTTTATTTCTTGAAATACTTGCTGTAACCGTTCTTTTCTTTCTATCAACGGTAAATCAACGAGAGATTTTCCTCTGCATCTTAATAGATCAAACGCAATGAAGTGACATGGAAATCGTTCAGCCTGTCGTTGTATGGCTTCTTTGTTTTTCAGCCTGCCTCTTTGCTGAACCTTCGCAAAATCGCTTTGCTGTTCACTCAGTAAAAAGACCAATTCTCCGTCAAGCGTCAGCGGTAAAAAAGGAGCAAACTGGTCTTTTAATTGTTCGCACTGATCCACCACTTCAGGAAATTGCTCATTTAGCCGTTTTCCAGCTCTGCTTTCTAAATGAATCTCGCCTTCTTCCCATACAAGAATGGCCCGAAAGCCATCATATTTTAATTCAAACACCCAGTCTGCACCGGCCGGAATATCATGTGCTGCCGTTAATCGCATAGGTTTCATTTTGTATGTCACTTCCTTATATCATGTGTTCTTAGAGTGGGATGAAATTTTCATTCACATACATAAGTCTGCTGAAAACATTACATAGTAAGAAGAAAAGAACGGAGGCAACGCGATGCATACAGTATGGAAAGGCGGCATTAGTTTCGGATTGGTCAACATTCCAGTCAAGCTGTTTACCGCTACAGAAAATAAAGATATAAAGTTAAGACAGCTGCATAAGGAGTGTCACACGCCTATTAACTACAAGAAAGTATGTGCCAATTGCGGTGAAGAGGTAGCGCCAGAACAAATCGTGAAAGCGTATGAATATGCGAAGAATAAATTTATTGAATTAGATGATGAAGAGCTAGAAAAACTGCGAAAAGAAAATGAAGAAAAAGCCGTTGAAATCATTGATTTTGTGAAGATAGAGGAGATTGATCCAATCTATTATGAAAGAAGTTACTTTTTATCACCAGATACAGGCGGAGCGAAGGCTTATTCATTATTAAGAAAAGCTCTAGAGGAATCAGGTAAAATTGGTGTGGCAAAGATGATGATCCGCTCAAAGGAGCAATTAGCGATTGTTAGGTGCTATGAACATATTTTGCTGATGGAAACCATTCATTTCCCTGACGAAATTAGACAAGTAGCAGACGTACCGAATATCCCCCAAGAGGAGAACATTGTCAAGAAAGAGTTAGATACAGCGCTCCTTTTGATCGAACAGCTGACCACCACATTCGATCCAGCGGCATATCAGGATGAATACAGAGAACAGCTGATGAATTTAATTGGCAATAAAATATCTGGAGAACATACCGTTCAGCCAGAAACGACTGGCAAAAAAGATCCTGCATCCAATGTGACGGATTTAATGGCCGCTCTACAGGCTTCGATCGACCGCTCAAAACCAGCCAAAGCAAAAAAAGCAGCGCCTAAGAAAAGAAAAGCACCAGCCAAAAAAGAAAAAAATGCATAAAGAAAAGACCGCTGACGAGCGGTCTTCACTCTGTCTTCTTTTCTGCGTGATAGAAAACCTTTGAAGTCTAGGAAGGGCGAGCACCGGAACGGAGCGAATTTGACATTCGTGAGTACCGGAGCGCAGACCTGACACCGAATGCGAGGGTTTGTCTACACGCTGGGACCGCTTACGAGCGGTCTTATTGCGGCTTTAACACGTCCTGAATCGTCCCGTTTTTTCGGTGGATGACAACAGAAGTTCCTTTATTAGCTGAAATCTCCTTTGCCCGGTCAATTGCTTCTTGTTTCGTTTCTTTAACCTCACTTGCTCGTTTCGCTTTTTCTGTCTGAACCGCCCATCCTTCGTCATGTTTGACGACATGCTGCGCATGATCCATGAGCTCTGGTCTTGCGGAGCTGCTGTCTTCAGAAGGTTTAATAGAACCATGAGATGAGAAATTTTCTATCTCTTTCTCCGTGGCATTCTTTTTCCACTCTTTCGCTTGACTGATCGCGATTGGGATGGCTCTATTTTCGTCATAGCCTTCCTGTATCATTTTATTGGCAATCTCAAGCGCTTTTTTTCGAATGACGCTGTCTAACGATTGAAATACAGCCGGATAATCGTTCATTATCCAAGGCATATGAAACGCTCCTTTCTTTTATTTGAACACCTTCCCCTATCTGCAATCGATCAAACATACAAGTCCTCTCAAACCAATGACGGGGATAAAATACATCGTTTTGCTGAGGCAGCATCTTATCAATTCCCGCAGAATAGAAGATAGAAAAGGAGTGATTTTAATGATGATGAAAGGTCTGTATGAAGCACATTTACCTGTGAGTGACTTGAAGGCATCTATTGCATTTTATGAAAAATTGGAATTGACACTCGCTCACGAAAATGAACGAGTTGCTTTTTTATGGATTGAGAAAGGAAAGAGCTGGCTTGGCTTGTGGAAAGTAGATATAAACGCCTTTCCATACCATCCCTCGACTCGGCACGTTGCCTTTCAAATTACAACGTCCAGTATCGAACAGATCAAGGCTTGGCTGGTTGAAAAAGGTATTAGTATTCATCCGATGTTCGGTTTTTCAGAAGAGGAACAGCCTTTAGTTCTCGATAATCCGCCGCAATTTCATGCAGCGATCTATTTTCTTGACCCAGATGGGAATCTGCTTGAATGCATTGCACCGCTTAAGCTTGATGCAGCGGAAGAATACGATATGATGACATTTGAGCATTGGGACCAAAAGAAAAATCCGTTTATTGATTGACAAAATCACTCATTGTAACTATATTGATTACAACGGTGGTGAAAGATTGTGAAACAAATTAGCAGCAGGTATTCGATCGCTGTTCATATTTTGTCATTTATTGCAGGTGTTCCAAAAGAGTGTACAGGTGATTTTATTGCAGAGAGTGTCAATTCAAACCCTGTCATTGTTCGAAAAATGATGGCGATGCTCAAACGGGCGGGACTCATTGAGATTCGCCGCGGAGTAGGCGGTGCTTATTTAAAAAGGCCGGCAGAGGACATCACGCTGTTAGATGTGTACCGTGCTGTAGATGTAAGCGCGGGTGAAGAGTTATTTAACTTTCATCAGCCAGTCATCGCATGCCCGATCGGTCAAGCCATGGATACGAGACTGCGGCACGAACTCAAAGAAGCGCAGTCTGCACTTGAAAATCGCCTAAGACAAGTGACAATCAAGCAATTATTGACGGAGGAAGATTAGAAGAAGCTCATACCCTTTGAGCTTTTTTTACACCTTTTGTTGTAACCGATATGATGATAACAAATGACCTAATATGTGCTGTGCCTGAAGCTGTTCTACCCATGAAGCATCACCGTTGAATGACAAAATAAGGAGGTCAAACAAATGAAATTATTAGTAACAGGGGCAACAGGACAACTTGGATCGCTCGTCGTTAAGCATTTGCTGACAAAAGTACCGGCTGAACAAATTGCGGTGAGTGTTCGAGATCCGCAGAAAGCAGCGCATTTGAAGGAAGCTGGGGTGGATGTACGCCACGGAGACTTTACTCAGCCAGACACTCTTGCATCAGCGTTTCAAGGCATTGACCGTCTTTTGATCATTTCAACTGCTGATGGAGACCGCGTGAAGCAGCATACGGCTGCCATCCAAGAGGCGAAAGCAGCAAATGTATCCTTTATTGCTTATACGAGCGTGGTCAATGCAAGAGAGAGTCAGCTTGTCCTTGCCCATGACCATGCAAAAACAGAAGAAGCGATTTTGGCCTCTGGCATCCCTCATGTGTTTTTAAGAAACAATTGGTATGTAGAAAATGAAAAAGACACCATTCTGGCATCAGTCAGCGGCGCACCATTTTTAAGCCCTATTGGTGAAGGGAAAGTTGGCTGGGCGACAAGAAATGACTATGCAGAAGCGGCGGCAAATGCGTTAACACTTCCGGTGCATGACCAGGAAATATATGAATTGTCAGGACCTCTTCGGACGCACACTGAACTTGCACAAATTGTCAGTGAGGTGAGCGGAAAAGAGATCAAAGTAGAGAAAATCGATGTAGACACATTTGGAGAATTTTTAGCTTCAAATGGTGTACCAAAAGAGGCTGTTCCATTTGTCAAAGCCATTCAAAGCGGCATTCGCGATGGTGCTCTAGCCGTTGAAAGCCAAGATTTCGAATCATTACTAGGCCGTCCGTTAACGCCTATTGAAGAAAGAATTCGTGAATTGATTTCAAACTAAACATCAAAAAACGCCTATCAAAAGGGCGTTTTTTTTCATGCTGCCACACGAGCATTAAGTACAAATTTTAGACAAACCACTTCGTTGAAATTTCAGAAATTTGGGATTAAAATGAAATTAAGGCCTGTTATTTAGTCATCAGATGACCAGAAGGATGAATCAAAATGCAGCAAAAGAAGGGAAGTTCGCCGATGAAAGTCAGTTTATTCGTCACCTGTTTAATTGACACCATGCAGCCGAATGTAGGAAAGGCGACAGTCGAGGTGTTAGAACGGCTCGGTGTTGAAGTGGAATTTCCAGAAGCACAAGTGTGCTGCGGACAGCCAGCCTTTAACAGCGGCTATACAAAAGAAACAATCAAAGCAGCGAAAAACATGATCAAAGCCTTTGAATCAGCTGAATATGTCGTGACACCATCAGGTTCTTGTAAGGCGATGTTTTTAGAATATCCTCATCTTTTGAAAGAAGATCCAGAGTGGACAGCTCGGGCTGAGGCACTTGCTGCGAAAACATATGAATTAACGGAATTTATTGTAGATATTTTACACGTAACAGATGTAGGTGCGAGTTTTAAAGGAAAAGCAACCTACCATACCTCCTGCCATATGACGAGACTGCTAAGAATTATGGAAGCGCCTTTCACACTGTTGTCAAATGTCAAAGATTTGACGATAGAACCTTTGCCCCGAGCAGAAAATTGCTGCGGATTTGGAGGTACCTTTTCAGTAAAAATGACACCCATATCTGAGCAGATGGTCGATGAAAAAGTGCAAAGCATAGAGGAAACAGGCGCTGAATATATCATTGGTGCTGACTGTGGATGCCTGCTGAATATTGGCGGAAGATTGAACCGCCTTGAAAAACCAATCCAGGTGATGCATATTGCAGAAGTATTAAATAGCCGCTGATGCGAAGAGGGGGAACGGCATATGAGTATGAAAATTGGAGAGAAGGCCTTTAAAGAGCGAATCGGGGAAGGCTTAGAAGACGCTGTCATGAGAGGAGCTGTTTCTTCGGCACAAGAGCGCCTGTATCAAAGGCGGATGACTGCAAGCGAAGAGCTTGGCAATTGGGAAAAGTGGCGTGAACTTGGCGAGGAAATCAGACAACATACACTTGCTCACCTTGACGACTACTTATATCAATTAAGCGAAAGTGTGAGTGAACGCGGAGGTCATGTCTTTTTTGCGAAAACAAAGGAAGAGGCATCAGCGTATATTCAAGGTGTGGCACAAAAAAAAGCGGCCAAAAAGATTGTCAAATCAAAATCAATGGTCACTGAAGAAATTGAAATGAATCAAGCACTTGAAGAGATCGGCTGTGAGGTGATCGAAAGCGATCTTGGTGAATATATTCTGCAAGTAGATGATCATGAACCGCCTTCACATATCGTGGCACCTGCCCTTCATATGACGAAAGAACAAATACGGGACGTGTTTCACGAAAAGCTCGGATATGACATGTCAGAAACCCCTGAAGATATGACGAGCTTTGTGAGAGCAATCTTACGAGAAAAATTCCTCGAAGCAGATATTGGCGTGACCGGCTGTAATTTTGCTGTGGCCAACACAGGTTCCATTTGTCTTGTGACAAATGAAGGGAATGCGGATCTTGTCACGGCCATACCAAAGACGCATATAGCTGTCATGGGGATGGAGCGGCTTGTTCCAACAATGGAGGAGCTGGATGTCCTTGTTGGTCTTTTGTGCAGAAGCGCAGTCGGCCAAAAATTAACAAGTTATATTTCTGTCGTGGGGTCAAAAGGAGAAGAAGAGGTCGATGGGCCAGAAGAATTTCATTTGGTCATTGTTGATAACGGAAGGTCAAATATATTAGGTACAGCCTTTCAGCCTGTTCTGCAATGCATCCGGTGCGCAGCGTGTATCAATGTGTGCCCGGTTTACCGGCATGTTGGCGGACATTCGTACGGATCGATTTATCCGGGTCCGATTGGAGCTGTTCTCTCACCTCTTCTTGGCGGCTATGATGACTATCAAGAGCTTCCCTTTGCGTCAAGCCTTTGCGCAGCTTGCACCGATGCTTGTCCAGTGAAGATTCCACTTCATGAGCTATTAATTAAACATAGACAAGTCATCGTTGAGAAAGAGGGGAGAGCGCCTAAAGCTGAAATGATGGCGATGAAAATGTTCGGAATGGGGGCATCGACTCCCGGGATGTATCAATTCGGAACAAAAGCAGCACCTGTTTTGATGAATCATATGGCTTCAAACGGACGGATTTCAAAAGGAATGGGTCCTTTAAAGAATTGGACAGATATTCGTGACCTGCCAGCTCCAAGTAAAGAAAGATTTCGGGATTGGTTTAAAAAGAAACAAAAGGAGGAACGGTCATGAAGGGAACCATTTCTCATCGAAATTCGTTTTTAGCTCATATCCAGCAGCAATTAGGCAAAGGCTCCTCTCCATCTACATCTATTCAGCGTCCGGGATGGAAGCATCAAGTACAGTGGGAAACAAACGGACTTCTGTCTAAAGAGGAATTGGTGGAGCAATTGAAGAAGCAATGTCAACAAATTCATACAAGAGTGATAGAAACAACGCCGGAGGAAGTGCCCTCTCTATTACGATTATTGATGACAGAGTATGGAGAGGGTCCCGTGATGACCTCGCGTGATAGACGTTTTGAGCAATATGGATTCAATCCTATGTTTGCTTGCTTGCAAAAAGAAGGAATCTCGGTCACCAGCTGGGATGCAGATGCATCAAGGGATGAAAATATAAGGCAGGCAGAACAAGCGAAATATGCGGTTGTGTTCAGTGATTACACACTTGCAGAATCTGGCACAGTTGTTCTTTCATCTCATCAAGGTCAAGGAAGAGCGCTTCATTTTTTACCGATGATGTATATCGTGTGTATAGAAAAAAGCTCGATTGTTCCGCGGATGATTCAGGCCGTCTCGGCTCTTAATTGCTTGGTAGAGGAGGGAGAGCAGGCGAAAGGAGCCATTCATTTCATATCAGGCCCGAGTAATTCTGCCGATATTGAAATGAATTTAGTGGTTGGGGTTCATGGTCCGGTTCGGGCCGTTTATCTATTAATAGATGATGAATGAGGGCTTTCGTGAAGAGAGCCTTTTTTTATATGAAAACAGCTTTCAAACATTTTAAAAAATCATCTTGCCTCTAGGTGAATGGACATAGTAAGATGACGACATACAAGGTGAGAAGTTCATCTACTGCTGATGTAAAGGAAGCTGCTTATGGAAATAAATACAACTGTTCTAAAGAAGTCAATCGCAGTGCCGCTTGTAATTTCAATTATTGCCATTTCGTTCTCTGCAATTATTGTGAAATGGTCAAGTGCTCCTGCTGCTATTTTAAGTATGTATCGAATGATCTTGGCGGCTGTTTTGATGCTTCCGTTTATCCTGCCGCGGAAAAAAGAGTTTCTCTCGATTAAGCGTAGAGACTGGTTTTTATTATGTATGTCAGGCTTCTTTTTAGGACTTCATTTTGTGTTGTGGTTTGGCTCACTGAAGCTGACTACAGTGGCAAGTTCTACGATTATCATCGCTCTTCAGCCGATGGTGTCCCTGATAGGTGGATTTCTCATTTTCCGTGAACGAACAACGATGTCTGCTATATTCACGATGTGTGCGGCGATTGTTGGTGCACTGATGATTGGGTGGGGAGATATAGGGCATAGCCAGGAAGCAATTGTAGGAGATATTTTATCCTTTTTAAGTGTGATTGCAGTTGTTTGTTATTTATTAATAGGCCAACAAGCTGTGAGAAAAATATCTCATTGGATTTATAGTTTTTGTGTATTTGGTTTTGCCGGCCTTTTTTTAATTCTTTTCAACCTGCTTCAGCACACTCCTTTTACAGGCTATCCGGGAAAAGAATGGGGAATCTTTTTATTGCTCGCCATTATTCCCACCATGTCTCATGTCATTAACAATTGGTTATTAACCTATGTCAATGCGACAACCATTTCAATGAGTATTCTCGGTGAACCTGTTGGGGCCACGATACTTGCTGTATTGCTGCTTGGAGAGAAAGTCACACTGTTTCAAATGTTAGGCGGTCTGCTTGTCCTTTTAGGTGTCTTTTTCTTTTTGATGCAGCAGCGTCAAGGGATCGTGATGAAAACAAAAAAATCCGGTTAATCTCCGGATTTTTTACTCTTTTAAATGATTTTTTTCAATGACTTGGTTTAATCTAGCCTCGACTTTCTTTAATTCCATTCGTTTCTTTCTAATCATTCGAAATGCGATGACAATGCTTGTTACGATAAATGCGATGAATAGAAGAGGAAATACTTGAAATATGATATCTCCAATGTTGAATGCAACATTCTCTCCATTAGACATGTGTAAAACCTCCTTCTCTATCTATATATTACCATAATCAATAAAAGATTGAGATTTATCCATAATTTATCTATAATAGGTAAAATATCACTCATTAAAGGAGAACCAATATGAGAACTTTAGTCCTTTTACGAGGTCTCCCAGGTGTAGGTAAATCAACATGGATCAAAGAGCAAGGCTTAGAGCCATATACTTTATCAGCTGATCAGATCCGTTTGTTGACCCAGCCGCCGCAGTTATCAGTCAATGGGAAACCGGAAATTACGAGCAAGCATGATCATAAAGTGTGGTCTTTATTATTTGATTTACTCACAGCCCGAATGGAACGCGGAGACTTTACTGTGATTGATGCGACACATGTCACAAGCAAGTCGATTTCTCAATATAAGTCGTTAGCTTCTACGTATCGTTACAGGGTGTATGTCGTCGATTTCACGCAAGTGCCACTTGAAACAGCCCTCCTGCAAAATCGCTCACGAGAACCGCACAAAGTTGTGAGGGAGTCTGTTTTGTATCAAATGAACGAACGGTTAAAAACAGAAAAGGTACCGTCGTGGGTGACCGTTTTGCAGCCAGAGGAATATCCGCACGTGATGACCTATCAGTCTCGATCCTTTGATCAATATGAGGCCATTCATGTCTTCGGTGATATTCACGGTTGTCATACAGCCCTTAACACCTATTTGCAAGGGGACATCAAAGAAAACGAACTTTACATCTTTGCAGGTGATTTGCTTGATAGAGGAATAGAAAACAAAGAAGTTTTAGAATGGATGCTCGCACATCGAGAATGCCGGAATGTCATTGTGATCGAAGGCAATCATGATCAGCATTTATACCGGTTTGCACATGGCGAAAAAGTAAGAAGCAACATGTTTAATCGTCATACTGCGCCTGAAATCGAAGCAGGGGACTTTGATTTAAAAGAAGTAAGAAAGTTTGTCAGAACATTTCATCAGCTTACTTATTTTACGTACCATGGCCAGACATATCTTGTCACCCATGGCGGGCTTGCTCATTTGCCAGAAGAGCTTCTGCATGTCTCGACCCAGCAGCTTATTCACGGAGTAGGGGAATATTCAGATGACATTGACCACTTATTCGTTCAAAACACAGCTGGATTAGATATCATTCAAATTCATGGACATCGCAATTTATACAGGCTGCCTATTCAAGCAGCAGATAGGTCTTATAACCTCGAAGGTCAGGTTGAATTTGGCGGACAGCTGCGGGTGCTGAAAATCACAGCTGACGGGATTGAGACATATGAAATTGACAATCCTGTATATAGAGCCTCTGAGAAAAAACAATCGGTCTCTGTTCAACCAGATATTTCGCTGGAGGATTTTTTGGCTCATTTAGATCAGCATGAGTACGTACAGGAATTAAAGCTTCCGCACCACATTTCATCTTTTAATTTTACAAAAAAGGCTTTTAGTGAACGGCAATGGGACGACGTGAATGTGAAGGCAAGAGGTTTGTTTGTCAATATGGCTTCAAAGCAGATTGTTTCTAGAAGCTATAATAAATTTTTTAACATTGATGAGCGTCCTGAGACAAGAATGCAGCATTTAGTGAATCACCTACAATTCCCTGTCACCGTATATGATAAAGCAAATGGATACTTAGGAACTGTTGGGTATAACGAAATGGAGGATGAATTGGTGTTTACATCCAAATCGTATACATCACATGTGAAGCAAAATCCGCATGCTTCCTGGGTCGAAGAGCTATTTTTTGCAACCTTTGACAATGTGCAGGTCGACTACATCAAATCATACGTACGTGACAACAATGTATCTCTTGTGTTTGAAGTCATTTTGCCAGAGAAAGATCCACATATTATCACATATGATCAAGATCAACTTATTTTACTTGATATTGTGAAGCGGCAGCTGAGCTATGAAAAAGCACCATTTGCTGAAGTGAAAAGATTAAGTGAACAGCTTGGAATGTCATCCAAGCAGAAAGTGGCTGCGTTCCAGGATTGGACGTCTTTTTATAAATGGTATCAGGCAGTATCTCATGACAACTCGATTAAAGAAGAGGGATATGTCATTGAGGATGACAGAGGCTTTATGACCAAGCTCAAGCTTCCTTATTATCAATTCTGGAAGCAGATGCGTGCTATTAAGCAGCGCGTTGCAGAGAAACGTTCCGCGCAAAAATATATGCAGGCTTTCAAAACGGCGGAGCAAGCAAGATTTTATACGTGGCTGCTTGAGCAAGAACCAGAGAATGTGAGAAAACGCTCAATTATTGAGCTGCGATCACAATTTGAGCAAAATGAAGCAGCCCAATTGAATCATGACGAAATAAATGCATAGTGTAAAAAAGAGTCTTTCTAAACAAGAGCTGAGATAGTTGCCAGAGGGACTAAAATAATCTTTGTTTTAGTCCTTTCTCTTCTTATGTGCAGAAAATATGCAGAAAAAAAGATTATTAAAAGTGTTGATATATGGATCAGGGAAGGTTGAAATGGCTTAAAGAGGAATAAGCGGCGAGCGCAAGTAGTCTCAATATATAGGTCTATTTCTAGCCCCTCCAAGTCTCTTTATATGGACATATGTTGCTGGCTATGAACTCATCAGTTAAGAGAAGGGCAACAAAGTTTGAACCAATTGCCTGTGAAATAGCCCCCAAAGTGGATAGAATTTGTGCTCCTTCTTCCTTGTTTTTTAATTCATAAACGCCACCAATTGCTTCTAAACCAGCACCTAATGCTTGAATCGAATTACCAACAGCAAATAGTTGCTCTCCAATGATATAATCTCCAGTAGCAGCGATAGAGGCACCAATCGATTGAAAGGAATCACCAAGTATCTCTAGACGAAGATTATCTGAATTTTCACCCTCCACATCTTGTAAATAAGCAGCTAATGAGCTTGTTGATGCACCAGCACCATCAATTAAGTTTCCAGTAAAAGCATAAGAATTCTCCTCAGGCGCTATTGCTATAACAAAAGATCCGACTGCTTGCAGACCTTCTCCAATTGCTACAAGTTTATTATTGATTTCATTCATTCCTGCTAAAGATCTGATTTCTGCAATTGCAGAAATGATTGTACCAAGCGCATCAATCCAAGCTCCTGTTAAAATGTTGTACTCATCAACATTACACATGTTCCACCTCAAATTGTTGTAGATTAACTGGCAGCAATATCACCGATTTCTGAATTCCCTTTTTAATAATATAGTCTGAACAAAGGAAAGGAGTGAAGGTCAAAATGCTTTCCAGTAAAGAAATCATTGAATGGAACAAAAAAGCTTATCATGATGTTGTAATGGGTACATGAGGATACGCCGTCCACGCAAGTAAAGGGAGGTATATATTGATGCCTATGATGATCACATTCATTCTCCAATCGATCAGGAATGAATATGTAGTGCTGAGGACACCCGCATGTCACAAAACTGCCAATATTTATAAGTCCTTTGGATGCAATGTAACTAGGTATCATTTCTCAATTATTATTATTTTCAGAAAATGTGGTGACGGGGTAAAATAAGTGTGTTTAAGTATAAATAGAAGAAATTAAAATATTAATATAATATACCCCATGCGGAATGAACATTCATTCCTAAAGCGAGAGGAGGGGGATAAAATGCCAGCAGCTCCTGATAAACAAGAGCAGATCATGAAGGCTTCACTGGACTTATTTATTGAACGAGGCTTTGATGGCACCACGATGCCGATGATTTCAAAAAGAGCCAACGTCGGAGCAGGTACCATTTATCGGTATTTCGATAGCAAAGAAGCACTCGTCAATATTTTGTACCAGCGCAGCCTCACTGCATTTATCGAAAAAATGAACAAAAACAGTCCAGATCCAAGGGGAAGTATTAGGGCTTACTTCAAGCATGTATTTTATTGCTTGGTTTTGTTTACAAAGGAGAATCCAAGCGGTCTTTATTTTTTAGAAATTGATAAACGGTCACATTACTTAGATGAGACGAGCAAAGAGAAAATGCAGCATTTATTAAATGAACTATTTCACATCTTTGAAGAAGGGAAGAAGGATGGGATTCACCCAAATCTCTCTGGTAGAACCATTTTATCAATTGTATTTGGCGCCTTTGTACAGCTTCATAAACAGATCCTTGCTGAAGAAATAGAGCCAACGATTGAATTTTTAGAGGAAATTGAGCAATGTTTATGGCGCGCCATTAGCGTTGCATCATAATGAAATAAAGGGAGTGGGAACATGCAACAAACATCAATCATTCCAAAACCAAAAACATACGGACCGTTAAAAAATATTCCCCTGCTGAAAAAGGGAGAGCTTTCTCAAACTTTTTGGCGGCTGGCAGATGAGCTTGGACCGATCTTTCAATTTGAATTTTCAGAAACAACTAGTGTTTTTGTTTCCAGTCATGAGCTTGCTCAAGAAGTATGTGATGAGAGCCGTTTTGATAAATACATTGGGATTAGCCTCGATAAAGCAAGAGCATTTGCTGGGGATGGGTTATTTACGAGCTGGACAGAAGAACCAAACTGGAGAAAAGCTCATCAAATCTTGATGCCGGCGTTTAGCCAGCAGGCCATGAAGGGCTATCACGAGATGATGCTCGATATTGCAACGCAGCTTGTGCAAAAATGGCAAAGATCAGGCCTTGATGAAGAAATTGAAGTAGCAGAGGATATGACAAAGCTTACGTTAGATACGATCGGGCTTTGCGGTTTTGATTTTCGATTTAACAGCTTTTATAAAGAAAATCAGCATCCATTCATCGAAAGCATGCTGAAAGGCTTAAATGAAGCGATGGACCAATCGAAGAGATGGCCGATTGCAGATAAGTTAATGATCAAAAGAAGAAAAGAATTTGAGCATAATGTCGACTTCATGAAACAGTTAGTAGATGACATTATTAAAGAACGTAAAAAACAAGATGAAACGGGCGATGATTTGCTGTCCCTAATGCTGCATGCAACGGATCCTGAAACAGGTGAGCGTCTGTCAGATGAAAATATCCGTTATCAGATTATTACCTTCTTAATAGCGGGGCATGAAACGACAAGCGGTCTGCTATCATTTGCGATTTATTTCTTACTAAAGAATCCAGATAAATTAAAGAAAGCCGTTCAAGAAGCAGATGATGTGCTGCA
The DNA here is from genome assembly GCF_046536015.1 of Bacillus sp. SIMBA_154. Lineage (NCBI taxonomy): Bacteria > Bacillati > Bacillota > Bacilli > Caryophanales > Bacillaceae > Bacillus > Bacillus sp. SIMBA_154. Next base: position 114,751 of record NZ_JAWJBV010000007.1, on the reverse strand, counting down.
AGGCGGGCTGCCGACATTTAAGCAGGTACAAAAGCTAAGCTACACCCGTATGGTGTTAAATGAGGCACTTCGACTTTGGCCGACTGCCCCTTCTTTCTCACTTTACGCTAAAGAAGACACAGTGATCGGAGGGGAATATCCGATTGAGAAAAATCAAAGTGTGACTGTGCTGCTTCCTAAATTACACCGTGATCAAGCGGTTTGGGGAGAGGATGCAGAAGAATTTAAACCAGAGCGGTTTATGCATCCTGAAAACATCCCACAGCATGCCTATAAGCCTTTTGGGAACGGCCAGCGTGCATGTATTGGTATGCAATTCGCACTTCATGAAGCCACTATGGTTCTGGCTATGGTTCTGCACAATCTGGAATTGATTGATCACACATCATATAAACTTGATTTAAAAGAATCTTTAACGATTAAGCCAAACGATTTTAAAATCAAAGTGCGGCCAAGGAAGCAGCAATTCTTTATGGCACCTCCGAAAGAGGAACCGAAAAAAAGCACTGCATCTGATGAGTCAAAAGTGGCCAGTCACGGTACACCTCTGCTTGTCTTGTATGGATCAAATCTTGGCACAGCGCAGCAAATGGCAAACGAATTTGCTGAAGACGGAAAAGCAAAAGGGTTTGACGTAACCACTGCACCACTTGATGACTATACACGCCAATTACCAGATTCAGGCGCTGTATTGATCGTGACGGCTTCCTACAACGGACATGCGCCTGACAATGCGAAACAATTTGTGGATTGGGTGACGCAGGATGAGGAGCAGGATTTATCAAACGTGACATTTGCAGTCTTTGGATGTGGAGATCGAAATTGGGCGAGTACGTATCAGCGTATTCCACGTCTCATTGATGAGGCATTTGAAAGAAAAGGAGCGAAGCGTGTTGCTGATTTAGGCGAAGGCGATGCAGGCGGTGACATGGATGAAGATAAAGAAATATTCCAGAAGACTGTTTTCGAAGAGCTTTCAAAAGAATTTAATATCACTTTCCAAGAGAAAAATCAGGAAAAGCCAAATTTATCAGTTGCTTATACGAATGAGCTAGTGGAACGTCCTGTGGCGAAAACATATGGTGCCTTTTCAGCTGTTGTCTTGAGAAATACAGAATTACAATCTGAAAAAAGCCCACGGCAAACAAGGCATATTGAACTGAAATTGCCTGAAGGGAAACAATACAAAGAAGGAGATCATATCGGGATTGTACCGAAAAATAGTGTTGCACTCGTTCAGCGGGTGACCAATCGCTTTAAACTAGATCCTCAGCAGCATATTAAGCTTTCTTCTGAAAAAGAGGCAAGTCATTTACCATTAGATCAGCCGGTTCAAATCAGAGAACTACTCGCGTCACATGTTGAGCTTCAAGAGCCTGCGACACGTACGCAGCTAAGAGAGCTTGCAAAATATACAGTATGTCCGCCTCACCGAATAGAACTTGAACAAATGGCTGGTGAATCCTATCAAGAATCCATATTAAAGAAGCGAGTGACCATGCTGGATTTATTAGATCAATATGAAGCGTGTGAGCTGCCCTTTGTACACTTTTTGGCGCTTTTACCAGGTTTGAAGCCGCGTTATTACTCGATTTCTAGCTCACCAAAGGTAGATGAAGAAAGGGTCAGTATCACAGTAGCAGTTGTGAAAGGCGAAGCGTGGAGTGGCCGCGGAGAATACGCCGGGGTCGCATCAAACTATTTATGTGATCTGCAAGAAGGAGAAGAAGTGGCCTGCTTCCTGCATGAAGCGCAGGCAGGATTCCAGCTGCCGCCTTCACCTGAAATACCGATGATCATGATCGGACCAGGAACAGGAATTGCCCCATTTAGAGGGTTTATTCAGGCAAGAGAAGTGTGGCAGCATGAAGGAAAACAACTTGGTGAAGCCCATCTTTACTTTGGCTGCCGTCACCCTCATGAAGATGATCTGTATTTTGAGGAAATGCAGCTGGCAGAGCAAAAAGGAGTTGTCTCCATCCACAGGGCTTACTCTCGTTATGATGAGCAAAAAGTGTATGTCCAGCACTTGATGAAAGAGGATGGCGACATGCTTATTGAATTACTTGATCAAGGTGCGTATCTGTATATTTGCGGGGATGGAAAAGTCATGGCACCAGATGTAGAGGCTACACTTGTCGATCTGTATCAAGCCGTGAAACAGTGCTCGAAAGAAACAGCTGAAAATTGGCTGACATCACTTTCAAATGACAATAGATATGTAAAAGATGTATGGAGCTAACAAACAGCGAAAACCGCCAATTTGGCGGTTTTTTTCTACATAGAAAGAGATAGAATGAATGTTGGGAAGATACAAAACACCTAATTTAAAAATGAAATATTTTGTAAAAAATAAGAATATTCTCTCATTTACTCCAATATGAAACAATCGTATGATTTTTTATATAGGACATAAAGGAGGAATATGATGAAAAAGGTGAAAATGTTAATCCCTTCTCTACTCGTTTTTGGTGCTTTAAGTGTGCCTAGTTTTGCCCATGCCGCCTCGGATTCAGTACTAACGTCTGATTATGACATGGTGACTTCTGATGGAAAGGTAATCTCTTCAAGTGATTTCCACAATGATACGAAAGCCCCCTCATCCTTTGACAAAGTGGATGATCTTTCTTCTACTGTTGGCGAAAAAGTAAAACCACTAACAAAATATTTAAAAGACTTTCAAACAAAAGTAGTCATTGGAGACGATGGTAGAACAAAAGTAGCGAACACAAGAGTTGCGCCATACAATTCGATTGCTTATATTACATTTGGCGGGTCCAGCTGTACTGGTACACTCATTGCCCCCAACAAAATTTTGACAAACGGACACTGCGTGTACAATACAGCATCGAGAAGCTATAGTGCAAAAGGGTCTGTGTATCCAGGCATGAATGATAGTACGGCCGTGAACGGCTCAGCAAACATGACTGAATTCTATGTCCCAAGCGGATATATCAATACAGGTGCGAGCCAATATGATTTTGCCGTCATTAAAACAGATACGAACATCGGAAATACGGTCGGTTACCGCTCCATCCGTCAGGTGACAAATCTGACTGGAACAACGATTAAAATTTCTGGATATCCAGGAGATAAAATGAGGTCGACTGGCAAGGTGTCACAGTGGGAGATGTCAGGTCCTGTGACGAGAGAAGATACGAATCTAGCATACTATACGATTGATACGTTTAGCGGAAATTCAGGTTCTGCGATGCTCGATCAGAACCAACAAATCGTCGGGGTTCATAACGCAGGCTATTCAAATGGAACGATCAATGGTGGTCCAAAAGCTACAGCAGCCTTTGTTGAATTTGTAAACTATGCGAAAGCGCAATAAAAAATAGAGCATAAAGCTCGTTTCCTTCAAAGGGGACGAGCTTTTTTGTTTTGAACAGAATTTGCTGGTTTTCTATTTTTCTAATCTGAGAGATTCATCAAGCGGCTCATAATCATCATTTTTTTCACATGTCATCCGTTAACCACTCATACATTAAAAATGACTCATTTCCTTAAAGTCAAGATCATACCTGAAGAAGTATGAGGGGGTCACAAGCTTTTGAAGATGAGGAGAGACTGGTTCACTGCTGTCGTCCTATGCTTTGTGATATGGATGGGTGTGTTATTAAGTGGAATTGGAGAGAATCAGGCGGCAAAAGGGGCAGATCGTTATGATCATGTCATTCAATTTCCAAAGGAACGGTATCCTGAAACAGGCAGTCATATTCAAGAAGCCATTCGAAAAGGGCATTCAGATGTGTGTACCATTGACCGAAACGGGGCAGATGTCCGCAGGCAAGAATCGTTAAAAGGAATTCCCACAAAGCCTGGCTTTGACCGGGATGAATGGCCGATGGCGGTTTGTCTTGAGGGAGGAAAGGGTGCAAGTGTTCAATATGTCAGTCCATCAGATAATAGAGGAGCAGGCTCATGGGTCGGACACCAAATAAGCGGCTATCCTGATGGAAAAAGAATTTTATTTATTGTGAAATAAAACTGGGGAAGAGGCTCCTTTCGTGAGGGGCTTTTTTTGTTTACAGATAGAGCGTATTCGAGCTAGCAGGGACAAAAGATTCAGTGGTACAATCAATCTATAATGACAAGAAGAAAATGTGAAGGGACATATGCTTATGGACAAGAACCGTGCATTATACGATTTTTTCATGCAACATGCAGAGAAATTAACTAAAACATGGTATGAATCAATTGAGGATGATGATCCAGAATCTATTTATCGTTCAACAGATTCGAGCATCATAGCAGAGCTTAAACGGCAAAATCAAGATTATTATCAGCATTTTATACGTGCTCTTATTGAAGACGAGACGTATTTACATACTGAGTTTAAAAAGTGGTCGGAAGACTTAGCAAGTGATCCGAAACATTTAAACACACCATTAGATTATGTCGTCAGAGAATATATGTCTAATCAAAGAGTGGTCCTTCATTACTTAAAAGAGTTTATTAAACAGCGGCAAGGTGATATTGATATCGATCGCATATTTTATTGGTATGATTTAATATCAGAGGCGTTTAACATTTCAATCCATGTGTTCATCCAGCAATATGTGAAAAACACAACCAAACAGCTCGTTGCTCAAAGAGATATGATTTATGAGCTGAGCTCTCCCGTCATCGTCTTAAAAAGCCATATTGCATTATTGCCTTTAGTAGGTGACATTGACACGGCGAGAGCAAAGATTATATTAGAAAATACATTAAAACAGTGCTCGCAAAAAGGTGTTCAGCATTTGTGCATTGATTTATCGGGTGTCGTCATTATTGATACAATGGTGGCTCATCAAATGTTTGATCTTGTCACGTCACTTCGGTTAATTGGGGTGGAGACGACCATTTCAGGGATCAGACCAGAAATCGCTCAAACAGCTGTGCAGCTCGGGCTTCCTTTTCATGAATTTCGCACGGCATCATCACTTGCCCACGCGCTAGATCACATGACTGAATTTTCTCCTAAATAAAAACCAGGCCTAGTAACGGGCCTGGTTTTTATTTAGATCACAGCGTCAATTTTTGTTACTTTCCAATCCTTTTGTACTTTCTCATAAGTGACAGTTCGTTTTACTTCACGTCCATCAAGTGTTGGGACTGTGAATTCATATGTGCGGATTGTATTTTTCTTAGAGACAAGTTTAGGTGTTGCTTTCTCCCAATTGAGCATGTTGTCTCCGTCACCGACTGGAACAGCCATTTTCCTATTATGAACAATAAACTGATAGTCTTTTAAACCATGAGTGATCGCATCTTTTGTGAAAACTTGAGATAGGTAGCTGTTTAGTTTTTTCTTTGTATCAAATGTTTTAGAAAGATAGTTGTATGTCATGTCTTTATAACTAAATGATTTTAATTTGTAATCTGAATGTTCATTAATTTTGTAGCCTGACATCGCACTCCAAAAGTGTTCTCGTGCATCAAGGGCAATATGTAACGCTTCTTTATTTGTTAAAGCGGCTGGTTTTTTGGAAGCGGCTAGTGTTGTTGATTGTAATGAGATCATAAGCATAATAGCAGTTAATAAAACAAATAATTTTTTCAAGGCGATTGCCTCCTTTTTTAAATGAAAACTTCTTATGTTACAAATGTTACAATAATTACATTGATATTACAAGTGTTAAATCTAAAAGTTTTTTATTTCTTTTCTTTCTACCTATATAACGTTTGAGCGAGACAAAAAGTTTTCATTTTTTTATTTTTTCTTCTTCACTACTATTTAACCGTTCTACAGAAGAACAAAACGTCTTTTGGAAAAATTTCTATTTGGACGTTCAACACCCTTTTTCATTTATGACATATACTGTCGTGATGAATGTCTAAGAAAGTGGTGTTTAATATGTATCATCCGTATGAAGGTATGTGGAATGGGTACTTATATGATAGGCAGGTACAAGGATGGCCATCGCTTCCTGTTCCTCAAGTTGGAGGATTTCCTGGGTTTCCAATCGGAGGGGGAGGTACTGGGCCAGGGCAAGGTTCAGGCGGACAATCAGCCCCGCCAGCTCCGCCGCAGCATATCATCTCACAGTATCAGCAAGCAGTCTCTCAGCCTCAAAGTATGCAGTCACTTATTTCAGGGCAAAGTGTAAGTGGAGGCCAGCAAACTGTTCAGTTTGCAGCGGGATGTAATAGAAGATGGACGATTGTGTTCCTTAGAAACGGTCAAGTATTTTTAATGTATGTGCTTTCCTCACAGCCTTTTGGCCGTACAACAGGCTTTATATGGCCGAACTTTACATTTGGTTCGTTCCCAAGTTCGAGTATTCTTGCTTATTCTTGTTCATAAAAGAAAAAGCCGGTTCTCATCAGCAACTGATGAAATACCGGCTTGTTTTAATGAATATTTCGAAATACGCCAATCACTTTACCTAGTATACTCACATTCTGTAAAATAATCGGTTCCATTGATGGGTTCTCTGGCTGTAATCTAAAGTGTGTATCTTCCTTATAAAAACGTTTCACTGTGGCTTCATCTTCCTCTGTCATCGCGACCACAATATCTCCATTGTTGGCAGTGCTTTGCTGACGGACAATGACATAGTCCTTGTCCAAAATACCCGCATCAATCATACTTTCTCCCATAATTTCAAGCATAAATACTTGTTCATCTGGCGCTGCAAAAGTCTCTGGAAGAGGGAAGTATTCTTCTACATTCTCAACAGCCGTGATAGGCAAGCCGGCTGTTACTTTTCCGATGACTGGTACATTCATTACAGCACTCTTTGGAATATTCATTTCCTCTTCATCTAGTACTTCGATCGCTCTAGGTTTTGTCGGGTCTCTTCTAATTAAACCCTTTGTTTCTAGTCTAGCTAAATGTCCATGGACAGTTGAGCTGGATGCTAGACCGACAGCTTCTCCAATTTCACGAACGGATGGGGGATAGCCCTTGCTTTTTACTTCTTCTTTGATGAATGTCAGGATATCGAGTTGTCTTTTTGATAGCTTCGTCATCTTTTGCACCTCAAAACGTCAATTTTAAAGAAATTATAGCATGTTTTTCCTAACAGTACAAACATAGGTTCGAAAAAAACGTTTGACAGAAACGTTTGTTCGTATTTATAATGAATGACAGAAAGAGCGAACGCATATTCTGTTAGGGGAGATGACATTATGAGGTTAAAAGAATCTATTATTTTTATTGGGGTATTCTCATTCATCGTTGGCATATTTCTCTCACTTATCGCAGTCACTAGCCATAATGATCCAAATCAATATGTTAAAATAGAGGTTCAATCAGGTGATACTCTTTGGGGGTTAGCTGATCAAGTAAACGACAGTAAATCAATCGACAAAAATGCGTTTATTGACTGGGTAACCGAACACAATGATCTTGCTTCAACTGAAATCCAGCCTGGAGACATCCTTGTGATACCAGTCAAAAAAGAGCATCCAGTCGTATATCAACTTGCAACAGTACAGTAGAAAGGTCGATTGAAGAGATGAACGCAATCATTTATGCGAGAGTCAGTACTGTCAAAGAAGAGCAGGAAACCTCGCTGAAAAGACAAGAAGAAGAATTGCTAGCTTTAGCTGCTTTGCACAAGATGAATGTGGTCAAAGTCATTAAAGAAAAAGCGAGTGGATACGATCTAGATCGTAATGGTGTTTTTGATATGCTTGCTACGCTGAAAGAAGAGTCAATAGATGCTGTTCTCATTCAGGATGAGACGCGCCTTGGAAGAGGACAAGCAAAAATTGCGCTTCTTCATTGTCTTTTTAAAGAGAAAGTAAAGGTGTATAGTGTTTTTCATAGAGGAGAGCTTGAGCTTTCAGAAGCAGATGAGATGGTCATTGAGATTGTAGGAATCGTGGAAGAGTATCAACGAAAAATTCATAACCTGAAAATTAAGCGGGGAATGAAGAGGGCTGTTGAGCGCGGGTATCAGCCTGAACTCAATTTAAAACACCGTGAGCAGGCGCCTGGCCGTGAGCGAATTGAAGTACCGATTTCAGAAATTGTTCGATTAAGAAAAAACAACATGACGTTCGCCGAAATCGCAGCAACACTTCAGGGACTAGGCTTTGACATTTCAAAGGCGACGGTGCATAGAAGGTATCAAGAATATGAAAAAGCTCTTACCACGTAAAGTGTGAATTGTTGTAAAAATGAATGATATTTAGTAGTATTTAGAGAAAATGTTTTAAAGGAGTTTGTCATGATTTCTAAAAAGCAGCTTGCAAGAATAAATGAGCTTTCAAAAAAGTCGAAAGAGACCGGTTTGTCGGACGCTGAAAAAACAGAACAAAAGCATTTAAGAGAAGAATATTTAAAAGCTTTTCGTTCTTCTATGAAAAATACACTTAAAACCGTGAAAATCGTCGATCCTGAAGGAAACGATGTCACACCAGAAAAATTAAAAAGAGAAAGAGATCAGAACCTTCATTAAGATCAGGATTTCTTGAATTTTGAAAAGATGGGAAGAATATTCTCATCTTTTTTCTTATTTGCATAAGTTTTTAGGTGATCGATAAACTAAATGTGACAAAATCCTTCTTTTTCAGCGTGAAATAGTTGTGAAAAAAGGACAGTAGATTTATGATAATGGTGTACACAAGATACGGAAGGGGATTTAAATTTATATGGAAACGATTGAATTGAAATCTATTGCAACAATACGTACTCTCTCCATAGACGCAATTGAAAAAGCGAATTCCGGTCACCCTGGAATGCCAATGGGTGCTGCACCAATGGCATACGCTTTATGGACGAATCACTTAAACGTAAGTCCGCAAAACCCAAATTGGTTTAACAGAGACCGTTTTGTTTTATCTGCGGGACATGGCTCTATGCTTTTATATAGCATGCTTCATTTAAGCGGATACAACCTTAGCATCCAAGATCTAAAACAATTCCGCCAATGGGGAAGCAAAACACCTGGACATCCTGAATTTGGACACACAGAAGGCGTAGATGCCACAACAGGTCCTTTAGGACAAGGGATTGCCATGGCAGTTGGAATGGCACTTGCAGAAAGACATCTTGCGGAAACGTATAACAAAGACAACTTTAACGTTGTGGACCACTATACATACAGCATTTGCGGAGACGGAGACTTAATGGAGGGAATTTCCTCTGAAGCTGCTTCACTTGCTGGTCATTTAGGCTTAGGCCGTTTAATTGTTCTTTATGATTCAAATGATATTTCTTTAGATGGCGACCTAGATCGTTCATTCTCTGAAAATGTGAAGAATCGTTTTGAAGCGATGAACTGGGAAGTTCTTTACGTAAAAGACGGCAACAACATCGAAGAAGTGACTGCTGCTATTGAAAAAGCCAAACAAAGTACGGACAAACCTACTCTCATTGAAGTGAAAACAACGATCGGTTTCGGATCTCCAAACCGTGCGGGAACGTCTGGTGTGCATGGTGCACCGCTTGGCAGCGACGAAGCAAAGCTGACGAAGGAAGCTTATTCTTGGACGTTTGAAGAAGATTTCCATGTACCTTCTGAAGTGTACGATCATTTCAAAGAAGCTGTAAAAGACGCTGGTCAGAAAAAAGAAGCAGCGTGGAATGAGCTATTTGAGCAATATGAAAAAGAATATCCAGAGCTAGCAGCTCAGCTGAAGCTTGCGATTGAAGGAAAGCTTCCTGAGAATTGGGATCAAGAGGTTCCTGTTTATGAATCAGGCTCAAGTCTTGCCTCTCGCGCTTCTTCTGGCGAAGTATTAAATGGCATTGCGAAGCAAGTACCTTTCTTTATTGGTGGTTCTGCTGACCTTGCTGGATCAAATAAAACAACAATTAAAAACACTGACGACTTTGGTAAAAATAATTACGCCGGCAAAAATATTTGGTTTGGTGTCAGAGAATTTGCAATGGGTGCCGCGTTAAACGGTATGGCACTTCACGGCGGTCTCCGTGTATTCGGCGGAACGTTCTTTGTTTTCTCAGATTACTTAAGACCAGCTATTCGTCTTGCTGCATTAATGGGACTGCCAGTCACGTATGTCTTTACGCATGATAGTATTGCCGTCGGTGAAGATGGGCCAACGCATGAGCCGGTTGAACAACTTGCTTCATTACGCGCGATGCCTAACCTTTCTGTCATTCGTCCAGCAGATGGAAACGAAACAGCTGCAGCGTGGAAACTGGCTGTATCTTCAACGGATAAACCAACAGCACTAGTACTCACTCGTCAAAACCTTCCAACGATTGACCAAGCACCAGAGAAGGCATATGAGGGAGTAGAAAAAGGTGGATACGTTGTCGTTGAAGCTGCTGATGCTCAGCAAGAAGCACTTTTACTCGCTTCAGGATCTGAAGTAGGCTTAGCGATTGAAGCGCAAAAGGCACTTGAAAAAGAAGGCATCCGTGCTTCTGTTGTGAGTCTTCCTGCATGGGATCGCTTCGATCAGCAGTCAGACGAATACAAAGAGTCAGTCCTACCTAAAGCAGTGAGAGCACGTATTGCGATTGAAATGGGTGCTTCATTTGGCTGGGAGCGTTACACTGGTCTTGATGGCGACGTGATTGCGATTGATAAATTTGGCGCTTCTGCTCCAGGTGAAACCATTATTGAGAAATACGGATTTACTGTAAGCAACGTGGTCAGCCGTGTGAAAGCGAAGCTTAATAAATAATCGATTTCCAAGCATCATGCTTTTTTGCTACCTGTTTGCAGAGCATTTCCATCCGCTCTGCAAACTTTTTTCTTTTTTCTTGTTTTTTTGACAAAACTAGTTTCTTCTTGCTTCATATATAGACAATTCTTTCTTTCACATTTTTGTATAATACAAGCAATATACGAGATTGACGAAATGTGAAAGGAAGGGATAGACATGGAACGCCATTATTATATTTATTGGATTGAGGATGAATTTGCGCATCATTATTTTGGTAGAGAATCGATTTTGTTTCATTTGTTTGAGTCGTTACACTGGACGAACCGCACGGAAGATGAATTGGTTATGCTTGTGAAACAAGTGGATTACGTGACGAAACGAATCCCTGCTTTTCATATGCACCAGCGATTAATGAACAACTTAACGAACATTCACTATACACAAATAGGCTCGATTTACAGCGCCTCCTTACCAGATGGAAAAGGAACAGCTGCATTCATCATCAAAGATCGTTATATTCAAATGTCTGCCACAGGTAGTTATGAGGCAGAAGCGGTGTTTTTTGAAGTGCTGAGAAAAATCAGTCCTTGCTTCCTTGCCATGGACTTTGGATCAAAGAAGCACGGGTGGCTCAATCCGGTAAAAGTGAGGAATTTTGTTTAAAAAAATAAAATTGAACGTGAAATGTTGTATAATAGCCTTTTGTTTAGTACACTTTATACGAGACAACATGAAGGAGGAAGAATTATGGATTTATGGGTTGTCATCCTTGTAGGCGTTGTTGCACTGCTTGCAGGAGTTGCACTCGGATTCTTTATTGCTCGTAAGTATATGATGAGCTACTTGAAAAAGAATCCACCAATTAATGAACAAATGCTTCGAATGATGATGATGCAAATGGGCATGAAACCGTCCCAAAAGAAAATCAATCAAATGATGAAAGCCATGAACAACCAAGCGAAATAATACGTACGATATTATGATCATAGATGGAACATGGGCATAAAGAATGGACAAGCTATGTCCTTTCTTTATGAAGTCACCTTCATCAGACGCTTAAAACCACTGTACTTGCATGAATGAAGCAGGGAAGGTGGTTTTTATTATGGCGTCATGCATCATCTAAAAGACCAAAAACAAAAAACCCCTGTGATCAGAGGTTTTTGTTTCGTTTATTGTCACACATATCAACTTTTCTAAAATCGTGCGGCATGGTTTATATCATGAGATATGATTAGTTGGCTGAGTTTGAGTGTAGGTGTCGTTGATATTGTAAGAGGAGATGATCTAGCTGCTGGCTATGTTCGATGGTCACTGTTGATGTCATCCCATTATGCAAGACAACTTTCATCAGCTCTTCTCTTTTTTCTTCGATTTGAGTTAATAATGATGTTTTTACCAAAGTCATGTTCCTTTCATGCAAATCTTGATAAAAAGAATCGATTCTATTATATCCATATTAAGGTTTATTTTCAAATTTAAAGGATTCGTTATCTCGATGTCAAATTAAATTATATAAGGTTTTAAGAGAATAGACCATCTTTATTGAGATGATGTAAAAAAAATGAAATGATTTTGTCATCTCTTGTTGTATATTATAAGAAGGGGGGTGTTCTTTTGTCAGATCTGAATTATTTTTTAGCTTTTGGAGCAGGGTTTCTTTCTTTTATCTCACCGTGCTGTCTTCCGCTTTACCCAGCCTTTTTATCGTATATCACGGGTGTTAGTATTGATGAAGTGAAATCTGAGAAAGTGATGCTGAGAAGAAGAAGTCTGCTTCATACATTATTCTTTTTAATTGGGTTCTCTATCATTTTTATTGCGATTGGCTTTGGGACATCGTTCGTTGGTTCGTTCTTTATTGAATATCATCAAGCGATTCGTCAAATTGGGGCCATTCTCATTATTTTCTTTGGCTTTATGATTCTTGGTGTATTTCAGCCCTCTTTTCTGATGGGGGAAAAGAGAATGCAGTTCAAAAATCGTCCGGCTGGTTTTTTTGGATCGATTCTCATTGGAATGGGTTTTGCCGCTGGATGGACACCCTGTACCGGCCCGATTTTATCAGCTGTCATCACACTTGCCAGCAATAAACCGGAGTCCGCTGTGACCTATATGATTGCGTATGTATTAGGCTTTGCCATTCCGTTTTTTGTTCTGTCCTTTTTCATCACGAAAATGGCGTGGATCAGAAAGCGTCAGCAGCTCATCATGAGAATTGGCGGGATCATTATGATTGTGGTAGGGATTTTACTGTTCTTTGATCTTCTAACATGGATTATCATTATGTTCTCATCATTGTTTGGTGGATTTACAGGCTTTTGAAATCGTTTTCTACAGTCGCGGCGAATGGTTTTTTTTCGTCAATTGGAGTATATTATACATAGACTGACCTTAAAGAATAAAGGAATGATTTGATATGATGATCATAATCTCTTCTATAATTGCGGTATGTATGGCGGTAGCCGTCATGTTTATTCGCATTAAATCATCTGCAAAACCTGCAACCGCGAAAAAAATTATTTTACCTCCTATATTCATGAGCACTGGTGCTCTGATGTTTTTGGTCCCTATGTTTCAAGTAACTGGAGCTGAATTTCTTGAGGCGATCACAGTGGGGATGTTTTTCTCCATATTTTTAATTAAAACATCAAAATTTGAAATTAGAGGGAATGAAATTTATCTAAAGCGATCAAAAGCATTTGTGTTCATTCTCATTGGTCTTCTTATTATTCGTATTGGCATGAAGACCATCCTGAGTTCTTCCATTGATTATGGTGCGTTAAGCGGGATGTTTTGGATCCTTGCCTTTGGCATGATTGTGCCTTGGCGGGTCGCTATGTATTTATCGTTTAGAAAGCTGTCTAAACAATTAGATCCCCAGCAGGCTCAAATGAATTAAACCTCCTTTATAAAAAGGAGGTTACAGCGTGTAGACAAACCCTCGCATTCGTTGTCAGTCCTGCGCGCTGGTGCTCACGAATGTCAAATCCGCTCCAGTGCTCGTCCTTCCTAGAATTCAAAGGTTTTCTATCACGCTGAAAATAAGACTAAGGGCTAAAATAAAGATCATTTTAGCCCTTTGTCAACAATCTGAAACCTCCTTTATAAAAAGGAGGTTATTTTAATAGCGATTCGTATGGCGTGTGATCGATGTTTTTTTCTTGCAGGCGCTTAAGTAAAAACTTATGGTCTCGCTTTGGCGTAGCGATTATATAGCCGCGAATAATTAAGTCTAAATTAATGCTGGCAGCCTGTTCTTTTAATGCCAGTTCGCCAATTTTGCCCGCGATTTTTTCTTTGGCGACATCTCGAAACAGCTCTGGAACTGGTAATACGAGCTCATTTAAAAGCTGTTTGTCCTCATCCCGCCATAGGTGCAAGCTCTTTTGAATATATTCATCCTGCCAATCAAGTTCTGATTTCCCGTCTTCCTTCGGCAATCGTTTTAAAAATTTGCGAAACATAAAAAAGCCACCGATTGCTAGTAATCCGATCATCACTGTCCCCCAAAATAAAATGAACCACAAAAACCAGCCGCTTAACATGTTCTCACTCCTTATACCCCTTATGTCTCTATCTTATTTTACATGAAGAGATGATAGAAGAAAATAACAAAAATGTCTGTATCTTTTCTCTATAAGCGCCCCTTTTTCATTGATAGACGTCCATTTACTAGAAGGACCCAAACCATTTAGTAGAAAAAGCATATATTATCGTATAGCGACTCTACTATTTGGCCATGGTGGTTCGCAAAAGGGATTGACTTGAAACGAACGGAAGAGAGCCCACCAAAATGAAGGTGGGCTCTTAATGTTTGAAATGCGGCATTTGAAAGGAAAATGCCCCGTCTTGATGATGAGAATATTTTTTAATTTTTATCGATATGATTCGGTTTTCGTATTCTGTGTCAATGTCTTTGTTATTCAAATAAAAAGGGAGCATGACACTTTTTTCAATTTGCTGTTCGCTTTCATCATTTGGCTTTTGTGCCGTGAAAGCTAGAGTGAGCTCATATCCAGCGAAGGTCAGCTTTACATCAGTGATCGACAAGGTAGAGATATCGATCTCAATAATATAATCACGGCTTGTTTCATACAGATCAATTGGGAGGTGTTCATCATACCAGGCAAAAGGATCATCCATTAACACATTGAGCCAATCATCTATTTCAAGAAAATCAGAGGAATTCACTTGCTTTTCATTCTCCATAAACACTCCTCCATCACATCTCATAATAAATCATATGTTGAAAACTGAAATGTGTGAAAGACCTAAAACATCCCGTTTGGTCACGGGATGAGAAGGGAATGTTTACATATCATGATGTGAATTGTGCTTTTGTCTTGAATGGTTGCGGCTTTTCACTTTTTTACTGCCTGATAATGGCTCAGGCTGCCTGCCATGATGCTCCTTAGGAGAGTTTTGACGGATGTCTTTCCCTGTGTTTTTATTCGTCATGATTCTTGCTCCTTTCTTATTGGTTCTTTTTGCGTTTTTTATTGTTTTGTCTTTGTTCTTCTGTTAAAACGAGCTGATCATTTTCAATATAGCCTGCACCTTTTCCTTGGCTTTTGGCTGCGTTCATGCCGTTAATCACATGATTTGCTTTGCGTTTTGTCATGTTCTATCACCTCAATATTAGTATGAACTCGCGCCACTCGGTTTATGAAGAGTAATCATTTCCTAATGATAAGATAAACTTATTGAATTTAATAAAAGCATTGTTATTTACTTATGTATGAATTTGTTTTAAGATGAAATTGTGAGAAAATTGTGGTGAAATACGACGATTTTTCTGAGAATTGAAATTGATCTTGATCATCAAAAGGGGGATTTTGGACATGTCGAAACAGCAGCAAGTCGCTAAACAAGACGCTTTTCAATCTAGAAAAACGTTTTCGACAAATGGGAAAACGTATCACTATTATTCGTTAGAAGCACTAGAAAAACAAGGAATCGGAAATGTTTCTAAGCTGCCTTATTCCATTAAGGTACTGTTAGAATCAGTGCTTCGCCAAGTAGACGGTAGAGTGATCAAAAAGGAACACGTTGAAAACTTGGCAAAATGGGGAACTGCCGAGGTAAAAGAGATTGATGTTCCATTTAAACCATCTCGTGTTATTTTACAAGACTTCACGGGTGTACCAGCCGTCGTTGACCTTGCTTCTTTAAGAAAAGCAATGGCAGATGTCGGAGGAGACCCGGATAAAATCAACCCTGAAATTCCAGTTGACCTTGTCATTGACCACTCGGTACAAGTTGACAAAGCTGGAACTGAAGACGCATTAAACATTAACATGGATTTAGAATTCGAACGTAACGCAGAGCGTTATAACTTCCTTAGCTGGGCAAAGAAAGCGTTTAACAACTATCAAGCTGTTCCGCCTGCAACAGGAATTGTTCACCAAGTGAACTTAGAGTATCTTGCAAGTGTTGTTCATGCGATTGAAGAAGATGACGAGATCATCACTTACCCAGATACACTAGTTGGTACTGACTCTCATACAACAATGATTAACGGAATTGGTGTTCTTGGATGGGGAGTTGGCGGTATTGAAGCGGAAGCTGGTATGCTTGGTCAACCTTCTTACTTCCCAGTACCAGAAGTCATTGGCGCTAAATTAGTTGGGGAGCTTCCAAACGGAACAACTGCAACTGACTTGGCATTAAAAGTCACGCAAGTACTACGTGAAAAAGGCGTTGTGAACAAGTTTGTTGAATTCTTCGGACCAGGCGTTGCACAGCTGCCATTAGCTGATCGTGCAACGATTGCGAACATGGCGCCTGAATACGGTGCTACTTGCGGATTCTTCCCAGTAGATGAGGAAGCTCTGGCTTACCTACGTCTCACTGGCCGTGATGAAGAGCAAATTAATATCGTTGAAGAATATTCTCGCGCAAATGGTTTATTCTATACGCCAGATGCTGAGGAACCAGTATTTACTGATGTCGTGGAAATTGATCTTTCTAAAATTGAGTCAAACTTATCTGGTCCAAAACGTCCACAAGATTTGATTCCACTTTCTGAAATGAAAGAGACGTTCCATAAACATATTGAAAGCCCAGCAGGAAACCAAGGATTCGGCTTAGAAAAATCAGAGCTGGATAAACAAATCGAATTTGATCTTTCAAACGGTGAAAAAGCTGTCATGAAGACAGGTGCGATTGCGATTGCAGCGATTACGAGCTGTACGAATACATCTAACCCATACGTCTTGATCGGGGCAGGTCTTGTTGCGAAGAAAGCAAGTGAGCTTGGTATGAAGGTACCAAACTATGTGAAAACGTCACTAGCGCCAGGTTCAAAGGTTGTAACAGGATACCTTGTGAACTCAGGACTTCTTCCATACCTAAGAGACCTTGGATTTAACATTGTTGGATATGGCTGTACAACATGTATCGGAAACTCTGGACCGCTTGAGAAAGAAATTGAGGAAGCTGTCTCTGAAAATGATCTGCTGATCACTTCAGTTTTATCAGGTAACCGTAACTTTGAAGGACGTATCCATCCGCTTGTCAAAGGAAACTACCTTGCATCACCACCACTAGTTGTGGCATATGCACTTGCGGGTACTGTAGATATCGACCTAACAAAGGATCCGATCGGTGTCGATAAGGATGGCAAAAACGTCTATTTCAATGACATTTGGCCAACGATGGACGAAATCAACAGTGTTGTTAAGAGCACAGTAACACCTGAATTATTCCGTTCAGAGTATGAAACTGTCTTTGATAACAACGATCGCTGGAATGAAATCAAAACAACCGATGATGCACTATACAAATGGGATGAGAATTCAACTTATATTGACAACCCACCATTTTTCGAAAACCTTTCAGTTGAACCTGGCAAAGTTGAGCCACTTAAAGGACTTCGCGTTGTTGCAAAATTCGGTGACTCTGTCACAACTGACCATATTTCTCCAGCTGGAGCAATTGGGAAGGACACACCTGCAGGTAAATACTTGCAAGAAAGAGGCGTGTCGCCTAGAGACTTCAACTCATATGGATCTCGCCGTGGGAACCACCATGTTATGATGAGAGGTACTTTTGCAAACATCCGTATTAAGAACCAGATTGCACCGGGAACAGAAGGCGGATATACAACGTATTGGCCAACTGGTGAAGTGACATCCATTTATGATGCATGCATGCGTTATAAAGAAGATGGAACAGGTCTTGCGATCTTAGCAGGTAAAGACTACGGAATGGGTTCTTCACGTGACTGGGCTGCAAAAGGAACAAACCTTCTTGGGATTAAATTTGTTCTAGCTGAAAGCTTTGAGCGTATCCACAGAAGTAACCTTGTCTTCATGGGCGTACTTCCTTTACAGTTTAAAGACGGAGAAAGTGCAGAGACTCATGGACTAACAGGAACCGAAACATTTGAAGTAGATGTTGACGAAACAGTTCGTCCGCGTGATCTTGTCACTGTAAAAGCAATCGATGCAGATGGCAATGAGAAAACATTTGAAGTGCTTGTTCGCTTTGACAGTGAAGTCGAAATTGACTACTATCGTCATGGCGGTATTCTTCAAATGGTACTGCGTGAAAAATTGGCAAGCAACTAATAAAACGAAGAAGAGAAGGCGCTCGAAAGCTTTCTCTTCTTTTTTAAAATAGTGGAGGATCAATCATGTGGAAAAAAGTAATGGCAAGCGCTGTTTTACTTGTGTTGATTGGTTTACTTGCGTGGAATTTATTTGGGCCAAAAGAGCCGGCCATCGGTCTTGAAATAGGGGATCAGGCCCCTGATTTTGAGCTCAAAACACTTGATGGCAAAACCGCATCGTTATCTGATTATCGCGGGAAAAAGGTGCTCGTCAATTTTTGGGCGACATGGTGTAAACCATGCAGAACGGAAATGCCGGATCTAGATGCGATCAGAAGCGAGAATGATCAAGTCGAAGTACTAGCAGTGAATTTGACGACCACTGAAAAGAGTGTGGATCATGTCGCAGCATTCAGAGATGAATTAAAGCTGACCCTTCCTGTTTTATTGGACCAAAAAGGCATTCAAGCGAGGTATCAGGTGCTTTCATATCCAACTACATACATATTAGATGAAAAAGGACGCATCATGTCTGTGAAGCATCAAATGCTGACAAAAAAAGAAATTGAAACAGAGCTGGATCTATAATGATTCAGCTCTTTTGCTTATTTTCTAAATTTTTTGGCGAAAATGTAATACACATACACTGGAGGTGAGCGGAATGAGAAGAAGAAAACGCCGTACATTTGAAGAGCTTGTGCTTGAAAATAAGAAAGAATTATTAAGTAATGAGGAATTTTTAAACCAGCTAGAAGAAAAGTTGGAAGAGCGCTTTAGACAGAAATAAGTTATGTTTTATCCGTTTTCGTTCATCCTAAAGAAGAGGGAGGGATGAATGATGGGTAGAGAGCATGATAAACAAGCACAGTTTACACCAGACCATTTAGGGACAAAACCTGTGGCGTACAAACGCAATAAAGGTAAAAAGATGCATAATAAATCAAATGAACAGCCTGATGTGATACAGACGAAGGGCGAATAATAGGAGGGAAGCATGATGAATGGCAAGTCATATCAATCCAATCCAGATGATCGTTCTGATAATGTTGAAAAGCTCCAAGATATGATCGAGAACACGCTAGAAAATATTGATGAATCTGAAGCAGCGATGGCTCTTTCGACAGAGGAAGAACAGCAGATGATCAAGCAAAAAAATGAAAATCGCAGAACGAGTATTGACGCCATGCGTTCTGAGATAAAGGACGAAGAAGCAGCAAGAAAGAATGGCTATACCGAATAAACCAGGGATTCCTGGTTTATTTTATTGCCTCTTTTTAGAAGAACCTTTTGGAATGTGGTAAAATGGCAGAGACCTTAGGTTTCGATAGGAGAGCGATGAAAACGTGTATGTATCCAAAAAAGAAATAGAAGTCCGTTATGCAGAAACAGATCAAATGGGCATCGTTTATCATGCCAATTACTTAATTTGGATGGAAGTCGGCAGAACAGCGTTGATTAAAGAACTGGGATTTTCCTATGCGCAGCTAGAAGCAGACGGTGTCCTTGCACCTGTTGTAGATCTTCAGGTTCGATATAAAAAACCATTACTGTACGGCGAAACCGCAATCATCCATACGTGGATTGAAGAATACAATGGTGTCAAAACGGTGTATGGCTATGAAATTCAAAAGCCTGATGGACAAACAGCTATTACGGGGACAACCTCACATATTTGTGTAGACAAAGACACCTTTAGACCTATTCAGTTTAGAAAAGCCTTTCCTGCCTGGCACAAAGTATACGAACAGTCGAAAAAGCAGGGTTAATCTATGGCATTTGGTATTAAAAGAAGCGATTTGAACGCATGGAAATCAGCTGTTCGGCAAGGGAAAGTCGCCTTTTTGACACACTATTGGCTTGATGACCGTTTTCCAAATGCCAATACCGTCACAAAGGCAGCCTGTCAGGATATGAAGCAATTAATGGCTTGGGGAGAAACACATGGATTAAAAAAAGAATGGATTCATGTTCGAGAAGGCTTTCCTCATTTTGACCTGATCGGTGAATCGCAAGAAAGGATCTTGCAAAAGGAGCGGTCTTTAGGAAACATTCAGGAGTATGGACTATATATTGATGTATAAAACAAAAAAGATACCCGAGGGATGAGGTATCTTTTTTGTTATTCATAATGAAACTCTGGTTCTTTCACGGACTCGTTATAATCAATATGCAGATCATGGTTGTCAAAATACCAAATATCACTTTCCTCAATAAAGAAAGTAATACCTTCTAATTCAGCGGTTGCGCCGGCATTTTGAGGTTCATCTTTTGCGACGCCGAGAGAAAAGCCTTTTTGTACATTACTGCACCCGCCATATCTCACAAAAAAGCGAACATGATCACCTTTTTCTAAATTCAGTTCATCCTTGTACCAATTGAGTGCATCATCTTTCATCGTTAATTTCAATGTGATCGCCCCTTTTTGAAGTCATGCTGTTTTTTTACATGCAGAATGCAAAAACAGCTTTTCTGTACTTTTACCACATATTTAAACTTAATAAACGGCTAGAGCCATTTGATTTTCGGTTCAGTTTTGTTGAGAATTCGTTTGAGGTTGGCGATGTGTCTGTAGATCACAAAGCCAGCAAGAACGGCTACAACAATAATTAAGAATAGGTCTTGGGTGAATATGCTGTAAATGAATGTATAGATTCCAGTCAGCATTGATGATAAAGACACATATTTACTAATGTATAAAAATAAGAAAAAAGCAGCGATCATTGTGATAAATAAGAACGGGGCATAAAATAGCAACACGCCGCCTGACGTAGCGACTGCTTTTCCCCCCTTAAATTTTGCAAAGACAGGAAAGCTGTGACCGATAACAGCAGCAACTCCTGCTAGTAAGGGATGAATGTCCAGCTGCATGAAAAACGGTAAAGCTGAAGCGAGAGTCCCCTTTAAAATATCAGCTGTAATAACGATAGACCCTGCTTTTACCCCAAGCGTACGAAATGCATTCGTCGCACCTAGGTTCCCGCTGCCATGTTCACGGATATCGATTCCCTTTGCAGCTTTCCCGACAATGAGACCGGATGGAATACTGCCAAGTAGATAAGCCAAAATAAACATCAAAGCAATTAACATCTGCATAACTCCTTTATATTCTCCCTCTTGTCTTACATTTTAACATGATCTTATGAAAAACATGGCGATCTTTTTTTGAAAAAAGAGAAGGAGAATGAATTGAGCTTTGTTTTTCAGAAGAAATTCGCTAAAATAGAAGAAAAGGAGTGTCTGGATGAATCATCCTACTAAACAAGAAATCGGTCGTATATTAAAGAGCAGCAAACGAATTGCTGTTGTTGGTTTATCAGATCAGCCGCACCGAACGTCTTATATGGTCTCAAAAGCGATGCAGGATGCCGGTTATGACATCATTCCGGTGAATCCAACGATTGATGAAGCACTTGGCGTAAAAGCGGTCGCGTCTTTAAAAGACATTCAAGAGCCTGTTGATATTGTCAATGTCTTTAGACGTTCAGAATTTTTACCTGAGCTGGCAAAAGAATTTCTTGAAATGGACGCACCTGTTTTTTGGGCACAGCAAGGCGTATATCACGAAGAAGCGAAAAGATTGATTGAGCAAAAAGGGAAAGTGGCCATCATGGATTTATGCATTAAAGTGGCTCATGCTATGACAAAAACTCATTAAATCGTCAAAAATCCTTGAAAAACCAAGGATTTTTACTTTTTTGTTACAGAAATATATTTGCGATTCTAGAAGAAAACGATAAAATAAGGCGACAGGGACATATCGATGACCTTGCATATCGAGAAAAAGAGCGATAAGATAAAGACGGAACACACGTTCTGTTTTGCTAAAACCATCATATGATTGCATTTGGCTTATGAAACAGTCTTGTTTATAATGGACTTCTAGTTCTGATTGCAGAATATGGGCCATTCTCATAGTCATGCAAAAGAGCATGTATAGCTGAATCACACATGCATGGTGATGATGCAGCTTATTAAAGTGGACAGTAATGAGCAGCATGATCATCATTAAAATCTAGAGAGATCATTTGATGATTAGCCGGTTATGTTTGTTAGTGAAAGGGGATTAAGCATTTGGTTAAAAAGCAGCAAGTAGATTATAACGATGATTCTATTCAGGTGCTAGAGGGGCTTGAAGCGGTCCGTAAACGTCCAGGTATGTATATTGGATCTACGGATTCACGCGGTCTTCATCACCTTGTCTATGAGATTGTAGATAACTCTGTCGATGAAGTGCTCGCTGGCCATGGAGATCATATCATTGTCAAAATACATAAAGATAACAGCATTTCCGTCCAAGATAAAGGACGAGGAATGCCTACTGGTATGCATAAGCTTGGAAAACCGACACCTGAGATCATTTTAACTGTCCTGCACGCAGGCGGAAAATTTGGTCAAGGCGGATATAAAACAAGTGGTGGACTTCACGGGGTTGGGGCATCTGTTGTAAACGCACTGTCAGAATGGCTCACTGTAACAATTGAACGAGATGGCTTTATTTATCACCAGCGATTTGAACACGGCGGCAAGCCAGTAACATCACTTGAAAAAATCGGGAAAACGAAAAAGACAGGAACACTGATTCATTTTAAGCCAGACCCAACAATGTTCAGTGTCACCACCTATAATTTCGATACATTATCAGAACGTTTAAGAGAATCAGCCTTTTTATTAAAAGGGTTAAAAATAGAGCTGATCGATGAACGGCACGATGTACAAGAAACCTTTTATTATGAGACGGGCATCGAAGCATTCGTAGCTTATTTAAATGAGGAAAAAGATGTACTTAGTGAAGTCGTCTCGTTTGAAGGGGAGCATCAGTCCATTGAAGTAGATTTTGCTTTTCAATTCAATGATGGCTACTCAGAAAATATCCTTTCCTTTGTCAATAACGTAAGAACAAAAGATGGCGGTACGCATGAGTCTGGTGCAAAAACAGCAATGACGAGAGCCTTTAATGAATATGCACGCAAAGTAACTCTTTTAAAAGAAAAAGACAAAAATTTAGAAGGCACTGATATTCGAGAAGGACTGTCTGCCATTATTTCTGTCAGAATTCCTGAAGAGCTGCTTCAATTTGAAGGACAAACAAAAGGAAAGCTTGGGACAAGTGAGGCACGGTCATCTGTTGACACTGTTATTTCTGAAAAACTTGCTTATTTTCTTGAAGAAAACCGGGAAACGGCGACTCTTCTTGTGAAAAAGGCCATTAAAGCACAGCAGGCAAGAGAAGCTGCTAGAAAAGCAAGAGAAGAAGCAAGGAGCGGCAAGAAACGTAAAAAGTCCGAAGCGACGTTAAGCGGGAAATTAACACCTGCTCAATCTAGAAACCCGGCAAGAAACGAACTGTACCTAGTAGAGGGCGACTCAGCGGGTGGATCAGCAAAGCAAGGACGTGACCGAAAGTTCCAAGCGGTGCTTCCGCTTCGAGGGAAGGTCATTAACACTGAAAAGGCGAAGCTTGCTGATATTTTCAAAAACGAAGAAATCAACACCATTATCCATGCAATCGGTGGTGGCGTCGGTGTCGATTTTAATGTAGAAGACATCAATTATGACAAAATTGTGATCATGACAGATGCGGATACGGATGGTGCGCATATCCAAGTGCTTCTGCTTACGTTCTTCTATCGCTATATGAAGCCGCTGATTGAGCATGGGAAAGTATTTATTGCACTTCCTCCGCTATATAAAGTCAGCAAAGGCTCAGGGAAGAAAGAAGTTATTGAGTATGCATGGTCTGATGAAGAAATGGATGGCGTACTCAAGAAAGTTGGAAAAGGGTATACGATTCAGCGCTATAAAGGTTTAGGTGAAATGAATGCCGACCAGCTATGGGAAACGACAATGAATCCAGAGTCGAGAACACTTGTCAGAGTAAAAATCGATGATGCTGCACGAGTGGAACGCCGCGTCACGACACTTATGGGTGACAAAGTAGAACCGCGCCGTAAATGGATTGAAAAGAATGTCGCCTTTGGACTTGATGAGGAAAGCAACATTCTTGAAAATGAAAACTTGTCGCTAGCTGAGGAGGTTTAAACATGGCACAACAAGAACGATTTCATGATTTACCATTAGAAGAAGTGATTGGAGACCGGTTTGGTCGCTATAGTAAATATATTATCCAAGACCGTGCGCTTCCAGATGCACGCGATGGACTAAAACCTGTACAACGAAGAATTTTATATGCGATGTACGCAGAAGGAAACACACAAGATAAAAACTTCCGTAAAGCTGCCAAAACAGTTGGTAACGTCATTGGTAACTACCATCCGCACGGTGACTCATCTGTTTATGAAGCCATGGTCAGAATGAGTCAGGAATGGAAAGTACGAAATGTGCTGATTGAGATGCATGGGAATAACGGAAGTATTGACGGAGATCCTCCTGCTGCCATGCGTTATACAGAAGCAAGACTTAGTGCGATTGCTTCAGAGCTTTTAAAAGATTTAGACAAGGAAACAGTCGAATTTGTCGCAAACTTTGATGATACAAGTAAAGAACCGGTTGTATTACCAGCGATGTTTCCAAACCTTCTAGTAAATGGATCAACAGGAATTTCAGCTGGTTATGCGACCGATATTCCTCCGCATCACCTGGGAGAAGTGATTGATGGGGTCATTAAACGAATCGAACAGCCGCACTGTACGGTTGAGGAATTAATGACAGTCATTAAAGGACCAGATTTCCCAACAGGCGGTATTATTCAAGGTGTGGACGGCATTAAGAAGGCTTATGAAACGGGAAAAGGAAAGATTATGATTCGCGGAAAAGCGGAGATTGAAACCATTCGCGGCGGACGCCAGCAAATCGTGATCACAGAAATCCCTTACGAAGTCAATAAAGCCAACCTTGTGAAAAAGATGGACGAGTTCCGAATTGAAAGAAAAGTAGAAGGTATTTCAGAGGTTCGAGATGAGACAGACCGTACTGGACTTCGAATTGTTGTAGAGCTGAAAAAAGAAGCTGATGCAAATGGTGTCTTGAATTTCTTATATAAAAATTCTGATTTGCAAATCCCGTATAACTTTAATATGGTTGCGATACATAATCGAAGACCGACCTTAATGACGCTCACAACAATACTTGATGCATATATTGCCCATCAAAAAGAAGTGGTAACGAACCGCTCAGCATATGAGCTTCGAAAAGCGAAGGAACGTCATCATATTGTAGATGGTTTAATTAAGGCCCTTTCCATCTTAGATGAAGTGATTGCGACAATCCGCTCGTCTAATGATAAGCGTGATGCGAAAAATAACTTAATGGAGAAATATGACTTTACAGAAGCCCAGTCAGAAGCGATTGTTTCTCTCCAATTATATCGTTTAACGAATACAGATATTACGCAATTAAGAGACGAAGCAAGTGAGCTTGACGTGCGTATAGCAGAACTTGAAGACATTTTAGGGAACGAGAAAAAACTGCTAAAAGTGATTACGACCAGTTTGAAAAAGCTCAAAAAAACTTATGCTGATGAGAGACGATCTGTCATTGAGGAAAAGATCGAGGAAATTAAGATTAACCTTGAAGTGATGATCGCATCAGAGGATGTATACGTTACGGTCACGAAGGATGGATACATCAAACGGACAAGCCAGCGCTCCTATGCCGCATCTAACGGGAAGGACTTTGGCATGAAGGATACAGACCGGCTGATTCATCAGTTTGAAATGAATACAACGGATGTTCTTCTTTTGTTTACGAATAAAGGGAGCTACATTTATTGTCCGGTTCATCAGTTACCAGATATACGCTGGAAAGACATGGGCCAGCATATTACGAATATTATTTCGATTGATCGTGATGAATCTATTCAAAAAGCGATTCCAATTAAAGAATTTGATGAATCGTCCTATCTGGTGTTCTTTACAAAAGGCGGTATGGTGAAGAAAACAGAGCTTCTCCAATATAAAGCGCAGCGATATTCAAAACCGCTCGTCGCCTTGAATCTAAAAGGTGATGATGAACTCATAGATGTTCACGTCACAACAGGCCAGCAAGAATTGTTTATTGCAACGAAAAATGGTTATGGATTGTGGTTTGATGAAGAAGAAGTGAGCGTTGTAGGCCCAAGAGCGGCTGGTGTCAAAGGAATCAACTTGAAGGAAGGGGACGAGGTGGTCTCTGGACAAATTATTGATCCGAAGAACGATGTCTTAGTTTTGACGACACAAAGAGGTGCCGTGAAGCGAATGAACCTCTCTGAATTTGATAAGACATCAAGAGCCAAACGCGGAGTGCTCATGCTAAGAGAATTAAAGAAAAACCCGCACCGTATTGTGGCTGTGATCGCTGCATCTTTGCACGATACACTTGAGATTGATACGGAAAAGGGTGCCATGATTCCGCTTGATATCTCTACTTTAAGAGCGAATGATCGTTATAGCAATGGATCATTTATTGTAGATGAGGAGGAGCAGGGAGAAGTGACCCATGTCCTTCTATCACCGGAATCTACTCCAGATGAGAATAAATAAGCAAACGAAAACCCCCTGAGATAGACAGGGGGTAATTTTTATAATTTGGGTCATTTAGCTCTCGTGGTTGCCGAACAAGCTTGTAATGGCGTGAACCACTTCTATTCCTTGGTAGACAAAAAGTGAAAGTGAAGTGACAGAGAACAGACCTACAATGAATAATCTTAAGAAAAATAACATCGTGTAAAACCTCCCAATTTTTGTTTTGATTTCAATGGTTGGGTTAAACACGAGCTGCTCGGAAATAAGAAGATTGATAGAACACTGCAAGTAAATGCTTCTTTTTCCGGTCAAATCGATCAGTATAAGTGATGCGTGCAAATCCAGCTGTCATACTGCCAATGATCAGCAGTGCTGTAAATGCGGCAAATACTGCGTTCACATGTTTCTTTTCATCGCCTGTTGTCTGAACGATTTTTATTTCATGTGATTCTTGATCGGCAACCACTTTTGCATGATGGTATACCTGAACGGAATGAGGCATTGAGAACAAATGAAAACTTGCCAGTGCTATGAATAAGACAGCTAATTTTAACAGCATATTTTTTTTCATTTTTCTCACCCCTCCCTGTTTATTTTCATGATCTTACCACGTTTTCAGTTATTTGAAAAGTCTTGTTTTTTTACTTTCCCTCATTTAAAATGCTGTAAACATCAGGACATCTATAGGACTGTTTCACTTCGTGAAAGGTTTCAATTTTATTTTTTAAATTTAAAAAAAGTGCCATGATGAGAATCTGGCACTTTTCAGTGAGAATGTAATGAATGAGGTTTTGCTACAGCTTTTGTAAAGTTTCCCGCAATACAAATAGCGAATAGAACAAATATAAAGGCATGAAGCAGTCCTACCTCATTGGCGAGCAGTCCTAAAATTGGTGGCCCAGAAAGGGAGGCTGTGTAACCAGATAAGGTCACAATGCTGACGCGTTTGACGGCGTAGCGGCTATCATCCCCAGCTGCCGAAATGGTCAGTGGGAAGCCTAAAGAAGCGCCAAGTCCCCATAAAAAGATGGATATCATACACACTACGAGTGAAATCTTTAAAATGACTAACAATAGTCCTGCAGCAGCTGAAAAAATAGCGACTCTTAGCAATAACACCCTGCCAAAGCGATCAATTAAACGTCCGCTAATCAGTCGTCCACTAATCATCCCGCATAAAAATAAAGCATAGATGACGGTACTCATGGAATGTGAAACCTGGTAGCCATCTACCATCGCAAGTGGAATCCAATCATTTGCAGAGCCTTCTACAAATGCAAGACATAAGGCGATCATCGCAAGAGATATCGTCCGTTTGTTCAGCCATGTTGCATGAGAACCATCAACTGTTTTTGTTTGCTTCTCAAGATGCTCCTTTCCTGTCCCGTGGGGAATAAACCGTGTACAAATCAAAATGCTGAGAAAGAAAAGAATGGCAATGATCAGAAGATGAATCAACACAGATACCCCTAGATGGATAAAGAGAATCCCAGCACCTGCACCGATTAACGTGCCAATGCTGAAGGAAGCGTGCAAAATAGGCAGGATGGTTTTCCTGATGTTGTACTCAATTTCCGTCCCTTCTAAGTTCATGGCCACATTGCACATGCCTGAGCCCGCTCCAAAAAGAAAAAGACCGGCAGTGACCACAAGGGTAGAAGAGAGCGTTGAACCAATGGCGAGAGTCGTGAATCCAGTGAACATCAAAAAAGCGCTGATCACAATGGCCACTCGTCCGCCTTTTTTACGAACGAATATATTGGAAAGGACAAGTCCAACAATAGAACCAACAGATAAACCAAGTAAAATAAGACCCATTGTCCCTGTATTCGCTTGTAATAGATCTCTGACTTCCGGTGTCCGTGAAAACCATGTAGAGATGGAGATCCCAGACATCGTAAAAATGACAATAATCGCTTTATACCACTTTAATTCCATCTAATCCCTCACATTTAATGATATATATGACAGAACAAATCTACTCGATTATAAATGAGACTTCCTGATTCGTAAATAACATGAGGGAGGATTATACTGAAATTTAAGTCAAAAGAAATGAAGCCTTCACAATGCTTCTTGTGAGAAGGTAAAATCAAGACAAAGGGGGCGGATTTTATGCAGTCATATCGAATCGGGGTATTGAAAGGAGATGGGATTGGGCCAGAAATTGTACAAGCAAGTATGCGCATCTTAAAGGCAGCGCTTTCACAATTTCATGAGTCATTTGTGGAATTTGTAGAATGTCCAATCGGTTTTGAAGCGATCCATTCTCCTCACCAAGATCCTGTGCCGACATCTACTAAAGACGAATTGAAAAAATGCCACGGGTGGATTTTAGGGCCTCATGATTCTGCATCATACCCAGACATATTTAAAGAGAGGAGGAATCCAAGCGGAGAGCTCCGTCATACGTTTGATCTATTTGCGAACATTCGTCCGTCTCAATCGTTACCAGGGGTACAAAGCCTTGCACGAGACGTCGATCTCGTCATTTTTCGAGAAAATACAGAAGGCTTCTATCCAGATCGGAACATGTATCATGGGGTAGGAGAGTGGTTGATTACACCAGATGTCGCTATATCTACAGGTGTATTTACAAAAAAAGCGATTACACGTATTGCCCATGCAGCCTTTCAAAGTGCGATGGAGCGCAGGCGAAAGGTTACTATTGTTCATAAGGCAAACGTTATCAAATTAGGGTCTGGTTTGTTTTTGCAAACATGCCAAGAGGTAGCAAAAGCGTATCCGCAAGTGGCGGTAGAGGATGTACATATCGATGCAATGGCGGCTCACTTGGTGAGACGTGCAAGTGATTTTGATGTGATTGTGACAGAGAATATGTTTGGTGATATTTTATCAGATTTAACAGGGGAACTAGTCGGAAGTTTAGGAATAGCCCCTTCATTAAATTGTAACGAAAACCAAGCCATGGCACAGGCAGCACATGGATCAGCACCGGATATCGCTGGGCAAAATATTGCCAATCCAATGGGCTTGATTCTTTCTACAGTGATGCTTTGTGACTGGTTACATGTGAAATATAAAGATGAAAGGTTAAAAAAGACGGCTGCTCTTATCGAACGTACACTTCATGAGATCATGAAAATGAACGTTAAAACGAAGGATTTAGGAGGAAACGAGACGACGACACAATTCACAGAGGCATTCATTCAAACCATGAATTCAAATAAATAGAAGGGAGATTTTAGCGCAATTTCGGATACAATATCGAGGTTGGTGAGCATTTTTTTGAATTTTGATCTGGACATCAGCTTGATCCAGTAGAACGTGCAAAAGGCATTGAAGGTGTCACCATTGGCGATAATGCTGTCATTGCGTCTGGCGCCGGTGTAACGAAATCGGTGGAAATCCTGTGAAGTTTATTAAACATCTTGAAGAATCAAAATCTGACGAATGAACGAAGGATTTTGATTTTTTCTTTTTTATCTCAATAAGATAAGTATACTTAATTTTGAGACAATAGAAATTGATTCTCGGTTTAACTTCCTAGAATATATATTATGTAAACTAAAAAATATAGATGAATGCCTTCTTTTAAAATGAGATTGGAAAAACCTTTACGTCTTGTCCTCCTCGTTTTGCTCTATTTCCATAAAATTTTCTGCCTGCCTTTACTGCTAATGTTTTATTAGCCGTTCATCTTATCACGGCTTTAATAGTTGATAAAGTTCTTTCCTTATCCCTATTTCCATTAAGTTATCATTTGTGTCTTTCTTTGAAATTTCTATAATTTCAGGAGTGAACCCACGTATAGCTTTTGCAACATCCACCGCTTCTTTTGAAAATAATTGTGTAGAGCCTCTCAGATCTACAAATAAAAGAACAGAGCGAAAAGAAACGCTCCGTTCTTTTTCAAACATCTATCTTATTTTCGTACAGCTTCAAATGTAATGAGTTGGGTATCTTTTGATGGTTCTTTTTTATAAGTATAGTCCGCAGAACAAGTAATATTAGAAAAACCAATGCTTTCTAATATAAGTTTGAATTCTTCAATTCCATACCATCTCATTGCGAACTTCTGTAATTCTGTGTCTATCAGCTTACCTTTTCTCCATTTCTCATACTTTAAATAAGTTAAGGTATATTGATCGATCCAGTTTATTTCAATTGATTTGCTTTCTAAAGAAATGCCTTCTTCGTCAGAAAGAGGAAAGGCTGCAGTAGTAATTTCTCCTGTACGCCAATTGATTGGTAATTGTAAATCAACTATTACACGTCCTCCTGGCATTAAATGATGATAAAAGCATTTTAGAGCTTCTTTAGCATCCATTAAACTTTCAATCAAGCAAAAGGAGCCTGTAGGTATAACGATAGCTTTATACTTTGTTTCCAAAGAAAAACTACTTAAGTTACCTTCATAGAGCTTTGGATTTAAGCCCCTTTCTTTGCATCGTTTCCGACAAGAATCTAACATTTCTGTCGAATAGTCAATTCCATCAACAATAAACCCACTTTCAATTAAGGGAATTAAGAATCTCCCCGAACCGACAGCAGCTTCAAGTACCTTCCCTTTAGTCCCTTTTAACCTTTCAAGATAATAATCAATATCACCCTCAATGAAATACCCCACTGGTTTCGTAAAATCATATATTTCCGTACTTAATGAACCATAATAACTAAACATCTTTTTCCCTCCGATATTAAATGCGGAAGGGTTTTAAACTGAACGATTAAAACTTCCGCACCTGAAATTTGTTAGATGTAGGTAAAGATTTGACTATCATATTAAATCACTCACTTTCTACATAGTATTGTTACATTATACACTTTCTTTAGCGTTTCCCTTTAAAATGATTGCAGGTTTTAACCCATTTTGAGAGTAATTTGGAAATTATCTTCTACAACCTAAATACTCTTAATATTGATTACTAACGTATAGATATTTCATTTTGATTTATTAGTCGTTCAGTATGGATCCGCTTAAATTATTGATTCCTTATTTGATTAGTGTTTATAATGCATACAATAGTATCTATTAAAATGTTAATAGGATACTGTTACTAACTACACTAATGTTTGCGTATCCAAGATCTTTTAATGTCGATTTCATTCCTTCAACATTTTCGATGGATTGAGGATAGGTGCAGTAGTAGCTTGTTCCAAATTGTGAGTCTGGGAGTGTTTCTATGAATAAATTATTGGCAATGTCGATATTAGGATTGGGTCTTAGTGGTGCCGCTTTAATTCTCTCAGTCTCTTTGTTATTCAAATCCCCAACAGAAAACTTTGAGCTGATGTTTGCTGCTGGATCAGCAGGGGCTTGCGCAGTTTTCTCTGTCTCATCCCTAGTTCTTCGAAAACGTTTAAATCATTTAACTGACAAAAAGTAAAGTAAGTCCAAAAAAATCCCCACCTTGTAGGGTGGGATTTTTTATTTAATTGATTGATCACACAAACTTGTTGCTTGGTTCACATCATGAAAAGGTTCTTCAGTTTGAGTATGTTAATTTGTCTCATTCATTCCATTTCATTTTTCTCAAGTGCTTTTTTAAAATAATTATGATAAAAGTTTTTAGACAAAACAAATGGCTAGCTCTTTGACATGCGTTTATCAGCACTCCCCTGGTATTGTCACTTGTTGCTGGTCTTCTTAATCAAGGCCACACCATCGTATGCCAGACTTTCCACACTTGCAGCCTTTTGCAGCATGTAACGATCAAAAAAGGTCTTCGTATAGTCCGTCACAAGATGTCGCATCTCCATAGCATCTCGTTCGCCTCTGAGTTCCTCAATCACACTGGTAAACACGATGTCGCAATAATCTAAATGCGCAGCACGATCAACAGAGAAAAAATAGGTTTCCATGCTGTTGTTTGCGCCAATGACCGCATTCATATTATAGTTAGGTTCAGAAAATAGCAGCAAAAAGGGTTTCTTCAGGTCGCTGTCGATAAGACCGAACGCACCACTATCCAAGCCAATCCCGCAGGCGAACCGGTCGTCGTCCCGGCAAACAATCGCCGTCGTAGGCCCTCCATAAGAATGTCCGACTATGCTCATGCCGATGTCAAGCAACAATCTGTCCTTAAAGATGGAATTCACCTCTCCAGAATCCAGTTTGTAAAGATGATCGGCTACATACCTGACATCTTCTGCTTGTAATTCACTATAATTCGTTAACTGGTTAATTATAGGCAGTGTAAGGACGTTACGGCACATTTCAATGGCCGTTTCATCGTCTGGCCGCATCTCCATCTTACCAGAAAGCGCCATCATCTCCGGATCTTCAGAAAACGCCATCATGACATCCGAAAAATCCTTTGATACATTAAACAGGCGCCCATTTTTGTCTGATGGCCGATGCTTACGACAACATACCCTATGCTTGCCAAGTCTGTACAAATCACTGTACCCCATTCTGGAGAACCGCCCCCGCCGCAAACATAGAATAACACCGGATAGCGATTTTCCTTCTCGGAGAGAGCAAGGTCGTCGTAACACTGAGTCTTAATATCGATAGAGAAAAAATCCTTCTTTTTAAGATACTCTGTGACGAGTGGTTGCTCATTAAGCATCTCGTAGACTTCAGGAAACATGTACGCTGATGTAGTCTTACCTTCACTGCTGTCAGACGGATAGTACACAAACGCCGTCAGTTCTCTTTTTGAGTGATTTGATGCCGTGTACTCAACATCCATCTGGGTTCGACTGACAGTATAGCCGCCAATTGGTTCTGGAAATGCGTCATACCTTTTCATTCACTTGTTCCCCCTTAATGAATAAAAGTGGCGAATGTGACATACATACATTGCACCAAAAGCACTTTGAAACGATTACATCCTATCTTCAGTGAATCATACCTACTCCTTTTAGAGTTCTTAATATCGCAAACCCGGTATGGAAGTCAGTTTCTTTTACAATCTAGCTAAATCAATATTGGACCAACGGTTCTTTACTTCTTGTTTAATCATTGATAAAAGAGGCTGACCGGTCTGTTTATCGAGTGGTGTCATCCGGATTCAGCCATTGTTTACCTTATTGGTAACAGCCACTTTATCATTGCTACGATTTGAAATCCCTTCATGTAGCTTATCGAGCTTATCCTTCATGGTCTGCTTAATACCTGCAATGAATGGTTCTACATCAAGTGGTACTTTGAGAGCTTGAAAATATTCTTCATAATCTTGCGATAAGTCTTCGTCTTGGTTTCGATATCTACTTGCACCTTCAATCCCAACTCCCTTACAACGAAGTTGGGTTCGTAATGGATTTATTAATCCGTTCGAAGCCCCTTGTATCCTAATAACATCCTTCCATTTTGCTTGAATGACGCCTTCAATGGGGTACGTCGTTCCCAACAGCAAAATAGTAATGTAAGGTTTTTTTAATCTCACAAATGGCTTTTCGGTAATGGCTACGATAAGAGGCGTGCATCTTTGTTCTTCTCTTTATATTCCCGACTACTCCTGGACAGATCCTTGATGATATTCATGAATTGTGGAAGAACTTACAATTGGGTGTATCCTGAATGACTCCATCCGGGTGATCACGTTTTGCCTCCTTTCTACTCCCCATAAGTAAATTTAGTTCATCTGGCATGAGTATTAAATCAGTTATAAACTCTTCTTCAGTCCAGTTTCGTTTCAATACTTCCACTCTAATCTATGGTGTTTAATTCTAGTATAATTTTAATAGGAGAACACCAGCAAGAGAGCTAAAAGAATTAATTTCATCTGTTTATTTTACATTTATTGCAATTTGTATGACAGATTAGAGCAGAAACTCTGTGATCGATCCAATAACAAAGGCTATTACTTGAAAGTTTTTGGATAAATCATCCTGTTGGTAATTTGAAATTAACCGAAGTAAGTATTGGGTGATGAATAAAAACAATTTACCATGATAAAAATACAATCTAACCATAAAATAAGAATTCTTGCCTAACATTTAAAAAAATAAAGAAAGATGGTTGAGTGAATGAAGAATAAAAACGAATTGATATTTGGGATTATTGCCTCCTCATCCGTGGCAGGGAGAGCAAATATTTCAAATATGAACGAAAAGATTGAAAATACGAATAGAGAACTTGTACTTGAATACCAAGGGGATCTTAAATAATGGAAACTTTAGTAGATATTTTAAAGGTTTATGTAAGGATCATCACTATAATTCCTTGGCTTTTAATTGTGACATTGTTCATGGGGAAACGGGCAATAGGAGAAGTACCTGTATTTGATTTATTGATCATTATTGTGCTAGGTGCTGTGGCAGGTGCAGATATCGCTGATCCGGATATTCCTCATTTATATACATTTTTATCAATATTAGCTATTGGAGTCTTACAAATCATTGTTTCAAAATTAAAATTAAAAAATCGATTTTTGGGACGACTGATCACATTTGAACCAACTATTGTCATCCGAAACGGTGCTTTTATTGTAGGAAATTTACAAAAGATCCGATATTCCTTAGATAATGTATTACAAATGTTAAGAGAAAAAGATATTTTTGATGTAAATGATGTAGAGTTAGCCTTAATCGAACCAAATGGGAAGCTAACTGCTTTTAAAAAACCTCATAAATCTACTATCACCGCAGAGGATTTAGGAGTTAAAAAAGTATCCGGAAATATTGCTTATCCTGTTATTATCGAAGGTAACATAGAAAATCAGGTGCTCACTCAGTTAAATTTAACTGAACAGTGGCTTGTTCAGGAGTTACAGAAAAAAGATCTGAAAACGGTTGATATTTTTTTTGCATCAGTTAATGCGAACCATGAATTGCACGTATCATTGAATAGTAACAACAAAAGTTTTAAGCCTGAGATAAATCATTAGTTTGTGACTTTTTCGTATAAAAATGCCGGGAAAAGACAATAGAAAATGGAACAAGCCAAAAAGTTTCAAAAAAGGCTGCGCCTAGATCAATGCAAAAGATATTGTAGGCAGGCTGGTGCAACAACCAAAAAAGGGCTAACCCCCGTACGTGCTACCCATAAAGAGCACAAAAGTCTATTATGGTGCACCGTGATTACCGGAGTACGAACATGCACCAAGTGTATCATCTACCTTTTTCGCCAGCCTACGAATGCTTTTGTCGTTGGTGTTTGCAATCAAGCCATTAGTCAACCATGGATTAGAACTGCACCATGGAAAATAGATGAGTGTCTATAATGATGATTAGATCATTGGCCAATTTGTGTAAACGCGATTTGATTGTCTCATTTGCAGATTATATTCTTGCAAGGATTTTGAATACATCATACTCTGTTCCATGTCTAATGATTTCCTATCAATACACCAATAAAAGCTAAAATAATTCCACCAGCATAACTGGAAACCAAATAGTAAAGAAGGACGGAATGATTTCTTTTTTCCCTTAGTTGAATATTTTCTAATTTAAATGTAGAGAATGTTGTAAACGCACCCATGAATCCAACCCCCAAAAGGGCATATAAGTCTGAAGATAGACCCCTACCAACTATCCAACCTAACAAAAAAGAACCCGTTAAATTAACAAACAACGTCCCGAGCGGGAAATTCGAACTAAATTTTTTGTGTATCCATGTACTTAATGTGAAACGGGAGATAGCTCCTAGAAATCCTCCAATAGCAATCAATAATCCAGTCATGATGTTCATTCCCCTTTCCTCTGTAATCGTTTAAAAGAACGATGCCCAATATCGTAGCCTAACCACGACATCATAAGTCCTCCAAATAAGCTAAGTAATACATAAAGAAAGGCGAACCCAGCTAAATGATGTTGAATTAAAGTCACCGTTTCTACACTAAACGTTGAAAACGTGGTAAATGAACCCACTAATCCAGTACCTAGACCAGCTAACACATGTGGATGAAATTGTTTAAGTTTGACAATTCTACTCGTAAACCAGCCTAATACAAAGCAGCCAATCAAATTAATGAGTAAGGTTCCTAAAGGGAAATCATATCCCCACCAAGAATGGGTAAACACTCCCAAGTAATATCTAAGCAGACTGCCAATTATTCCGCCTGTTCCCACTAACAAATAAATCATTTTATACCACCTCTTTCAATCATTTAGGCAAAAAAATAGACTCCTACCCATCTATAAAGTGGGTAGGAGTCATTAGCACGATGGCAATTACGGCGAACTCCATCGCCTATATATTTAAGCCTTTAGTATTTTTCATTTTAAGCGATAAACCTGCTTATTTCAAGTGTTTTAGAAAGTGAAACTCTACTTTCTGCCTCTTCGTTATTTCAAAATTAAAACTGGACAGTTCACTCGTTTGGCTACTTTATGACTGACACTTCCTAGGACCATTTCTTGAAACGAGTTTAATCCTCTGCTGCCAATAATGACTAGATCAAAATGATTGTCATTGGCATAAGAAACAATTGTAGGCCCGGGATCACCATGTTTCATTGTTAGTTTATAGGAACATTCTTCAGTTTGAAATTTTTCTTCTATTTTTTTCAGCTTCAGTCTTCTAGCTTGCTCTAGTGCCTCTGCACTTCCACTATGCAAAACTTCGCTTTTAGATTTAGAATAATCTAATACATAGATGAGCTCTACTTCTGCATCTGTCGTTAATTTCCCTAATTGAATCGCATGGTCCGTTGATCTCTCAGAATGAACTGAACCATCCACAGCTAATAATATTTTTTTATACATCTCTCATCCCCCTCATTAGTGACCTGATGCTTTTGCATTTGGTTGATCATAAGTAGCCAGTTTCTTCATTAGCTTTTTGCTGGCTTCATTTAACCCTGTCAAACGGACGTCTTTATTATTTTCTTTCAATTTCAATACAACTTTATCAATCGCTGCGACAGCTGAATCATCCCATATATGGGCTTCAGTAAAGTTTAATGTGACTTTTTCTTTTGGTTGATCACTGAACGAAAATGATTGAACAAAATCCTGTACTGAGGCAAAGAACAGTTGACCGTTAATATCGTAGACTATTTCTTTATCTGAAGATTTTGAAGAAGCTTTTACACTGACCTTTGATATTTTGGCTACAAAGAAGACAGCACTCAAAATGATTCCTGCGAAAACGCCTTTAGATAAGTCATGAGTTGCTACAACTGTGACAACTGTGACAACCATCACAATAGAGTCTGATAATGGAACTTTTGTAAGTGTTCGTAATGATGACCAATCAAATGTACCGATGGAAACCATAATCATCACACCAACTAGAGCAGCCATAGGAATTTTCACGACCCAATCGCCAAGGACGATAATGAGAAACATCAAGAAAACGCCTGCAACAAATGTGGATAAGCGACCTCTCCCTCCTGATTTCACATTAATCACTGATTGACCAATCATAGCGCATCCCGCCATGCCTCCGAAGAATCCGGCAACAATGTTAGCAATTCCTTGGCCGCGGCTTTCTTTATTTTTATCACTATCTGTATCTGTCATATCATCTACGATAGATGCAGTTAATAAAGACTCTAGAAGCCCTACAATAGACAGTGCTAATGCTGTTGGAAAAATGATCATCAATGTTTCAATGTTTAAAGGAATATCAGGAATCATAAAGCTTGGCAAAGAGCTTGTGATTTTTCCTAAATCGCCCACAGTGCGTAATTCGAGATGACCAAATATAGCTAGAACCGTCATTGCAACAATGGCAACAAGTGGAGCAGGAACTACTTTAGTGAACCTGGGAAGAATATAAATAATGAGTAACGTAACCGCAACCACGATATAAGTCAGGTTAGATATTCCAACAAAATGGGGCACTTGTGCCATAAAGATTAGGATAGCAAGCGCATTTACGAAACCGACCATAACCGATCTAGGTATAAATTTCATAAAGCGAGCAATTTTCAGTGCACCAAATATGAATTGGATCATCCCAGTTAAGATGGTCGTAGCAAATAAATACTCAATTCCATGATCTTTCACCAAGGTCACCATTAACAGAGCCATAGCACCCGTAGCAGCTGATATCATTGCAGGGCGACCGCCCATAAATGAAATAACAACGGCAATACAAAAAGATGCATAAAGTCCGACCATTGGATCTACACCTGCTATCACCGAGAAAGCAATGGCCTCTGGGATAAGCGCAAGAGCAACAACGATTCCTGCTAAAATGTCTCCTTTTACATTTGGAAACCATTCGTTATGAAGTTTTTGTACGAACAAATGAAAAACACTCCTTCTTTTTTGAATTGACTTCTAACTCTCATAGAAGTCAGGTCCGTTGATAACATCTTCAAATTTAACAGACCGCAATTTAAATGTCCATCATTTTTTGTCCCAAAAACGAACTTTTTTGGGACTAGAAATCATCGAGTTGAATTTTTGTTATAATATCAGTAAGCAATTCTTTGGAGATGATAAAGTGATTTTCGGTTATGCACGTCCATTTAGTCATGATATAGATATGGCTCTACAAACGAAAGCTCTTGAAGATAAAGGCTGTGATAAGATTTATTATGAACAAACCATATCTCCTAAAATCAGACCTGAACTCAATCATTTGCTGGATTCTTTAAATGCAGGAGATCAAGTCATTGTCTATAAATTTTATAGTATTGCTGATTCTACACGCCACCTAATTGATTTAGTTCAATTACTACAAAGTAAGTATGTTCATTTCATATCTATCATTGATCAAGTAGATACATCATCAGTGGAAGGCAAAGTGTTTTTTAAGCTTATGAAGAGTGTTGGGGATTTTCAGCATGATGTATTAAGTGAGAGTACTAAAGCGGGAATTTATGAAGCTAAACGAAAAGGGAAAAATACTGGGCGGCCTAGAAAACCTGATGCTAATGTCAGGCGTGCATTAGATATGTATCAAAGCAAAAAATATAGCATTGCTCAAATTACACTTGAGACAGGTATAAGTAAAACAACACTATACAGATATTTAGAGGATGAAGGGTGATCTTTTAAAATCAAATTTATACCTGATGTCTTTCCCAGGGTGAAAAAATGAGGGTTCTTTAATATTTTGTCTTGAACCCTCTCTCCTCTTTATAGTTAGAATGATTGACTTTGTAATTCATTTCTTTCAAAACGTGCGATATCTTTCATTGCTCCAATGACAATTAAGATATCGTTTTTCTGAATTTGTTCATGAGCAATCGGGGAAATAATCACTTCTTTCCCTCGTTTGATAGCTACAATATTGATTTGATATCTTGCTCTAATGTCAAGGTCAAGTAATGACTGATTTTCTAAATGTCCGTTTGCTTCAACCTCAATTAGCCCATATTCATCAGATAGCTCCAGGTAATCGATGACATTATTTGTAATGATTTTATGGGCTATTCGTTTCCCCATATCTCTTTCTGGATGGACAACTCGATCGGCCCCGATTTTATTTAGTAACTTTTCATGGTAATCGTTTTGTGCTTTTACCGTCACCAGTTTAACGCCCAGTTCTTTTAATATAATGGTTGTTAAAATACTAGCCTGAATGTTTTCACCTATAGCCACAATTACATGATCAAAGTTTCGCATTCCTAAGTTTTTCAACACTGCTTCATCTGTAGAATCACCAATGACCGCATGCGAAGCGATTTGCGCATATTCGTTTACACGATCTTCATTTAGATCCATAGCTAGCACTTCAAGTCCCTCTTCGCTTAATGCTTTACATATGCTCCCGCCGAAGCGGCCTAATCCGATAACAGCAAATTCTTTTTTTGGCATATAGATGACTCCTTTTGTTGTCTTTCAAATTATTTTGGATAAAACTTATTTTGTTATGAAAACAAATTGATAATAGATAGACAATCATAATCCTTTTCGTTATATAATAACATTAAAATTTCAAGTGGTTGAAAGTAGGCTAGAAAATGTTTAAATATGATCATTTTTTTAAAAAACCAGTAAAATTAACGCCTCCTCAAATTTTATTGTTTGGATTTTTGACGGTCATTGTGATAGGAGCTTTTTTTTTAACTCTACCGATCTCTACTGTTGAACCCATCTCAATCATTGATGCTTTCTTTACAGCTGTTTCAGCAACAACTGTTACAGGTTTAGCTGTGGTTGATACAGGAACAACCTTTACTTTATTCGGACAAATTGTCATTATGCTGATGATACAAATTGGCGGGCTTGGTTTTTTAACTTTAGCCGTCATGGTCATCTTGTTATTTGGTAAAAAGGTAGGTTTACGAGAGAGGTTATTGGTTCAAGAGGCTTTTAATCTGACAAATATAGGCGGTATTGTACGTCTTATAAAGGTTTTGTTTATCTTTTCAATAACATTTGAGTTAATAGCTACTTGTATATTATCATTTCGGTGGATACCGGAATATGGTTTTTTTAAAGGGGTATACATCAGTTTATTTCATGCCATTTCTGCTTTTAATAACGCAGGTTTTTCTCTTTTTTCAAATAGTTTGATGAACTATGTACATGATCCACTGATTAACCTGACCATCACCTTCCTGTTTATCATCGGTGGTCTTGGTTTTACAGTGATTTTTGACATTTGGAATAAACGGAGATTTAAATTATTATCAATCCATTCAAAGCTTATGATTATAGGAACCCTCATAATAAATGGTGTTGCGCTGTTACTTATATTTTTAATGGAATTTGGTAATCCACATACTCTAGGTCCAATGAATCTTCTTGATAAATTCTGGGCCTCTTATTTTCAAGCTGTGACAACAAGAACCGCGGGTTTTAATTCGCTTGATATCGCACATATGCATGAAAGTTCTTTAACTCTGATGATGCTTCTTATGTTTATTGGTGCTGGGAGTGCATCAACAGGAAGTGGGATTAAGTTAACAACGATGATGATCATTTTGATCTCTGTCCTCCATTTTCTGAAAGGAAACAAAGAACCCGTCATATTTAGACGTACAATTAGACACGATGTGGTCATTAAAGCCCTATCTATTAGCTTTATCAGTTTATGTTTTGTATTTATCACCATTTTTTTATTGACAATGACTGAAAAAGCCCCCTTCATTGATATTGTTTTTGAAACCTTTTCAGCATTTGGCACGGTAGGTCTTTCAATGGGATTAACTCCGGATTTAACGTTTTTAGGTAAGGTTATTCTTTCGATCCTTATGTTTATTGGTAGAGTAGGTTCTCTAACCATCGTATTTATCTTTATGAAACGAACGAAAAGCCCAATACGTTATCCTGAGGGAGAGGTGTTTGTCGGTTAAAATAAACACTCATGGATTCACCGTGTTCAAGGTGAATCCATTTTTCGTTCCGAAGTATTGTATTCATTATCAAACTAAGTTTTATGACAGAAAAGCTAACAATCGACCACCAACTGCACCAACTACTACAATGAACCAAGGCGGTAACTTCCAAAAAGCTAACATGCTGAATAAAATAGACACAAATGCAAAGTCAATCGGCTTTAAAATGGCGCTTGTCCAAATAGGCTGATAAAATGCAGAAATCAAGATGCCCACTACTGCTGCATTTACGCCCATCATAGCTCCTTTTACTTTTGGATGACGGCGTAAATGGTTCCAAAATGGTAGTGTACCTAAAATTAAAAGAAAAGCAGGCAAAAATATAAAAATGGTTGCTAATATCCCCCCTACCCAACCGTACATAACAGTTCCTAGATATGCAGCAAACGTAAACAATGGGCCTGGAACTGCTTGTGTGGCGCCATATCCAGCAAGAAAGGCTTCTTGGCTCACCCATCCACTTGGAACAAATTCACGTTCAAGTAAGGGCAAAACAACATGGCCGCCACCAAAAACAAGTGAACCAGAACGGTAAAAATGATCGAACATCGCAATCCACTGAATCGATGTCACTTCTCTTAAAATTGGTAAAAGAATGAGTAAGACAAAAAATAAAGATAGACACATCATGGCAAACCTACGTGATATGGGAAAATGGGTATTGGATTGATGATGATCACGATGTTTTTGATAAATAAGATAGCCCATAAAAGCAGATACTAGTATGATCCCTATTTGTGTATAGGTGGTTTGCCATAATAACGTAACGACTAATGCCATTAAAGCGATAGCTTTTCGTTTTAAGTCAGGGGTTAAATTTTGAGACATCCCTACAATAGCGTGAGCAACAATTGCTACAGCAACTAGTTTAAGCCCGTGTATCCATCCTGCTGTTTCAATATTCATTCCTTTCATCAGCAATGCGAGCGTAATAAGTGCGATAACAGACGGAAGAGTAAATCCGAGAAAAGACACAATGCCTCCTAATACCCCACTATGTATGACTCCTATGCCAATCCCCACTTGACTGCTTGCTGGACCAGGGAGGAATTGACATAAGGCTACTAAATCTGCGTAACTTTTTTCATCCAACCATTTTCTTCTTCGTACATATTCTTCGTGGAAATATCCTAAGTGAGCAATTGGGCCACCAAATGAGGTGAGCCCAAGTTTTGTTGAAACCATGAATATTTCGAATAAAGTTCGGATTGAGGTTCTCTCTTTATGTGTGCTGAACGATGGTTCTTTCATTTTACTTCTCCCTTCACATATGAAAGATGTTATTTTCCAGTTTCAGCAAACTGTTTCAATCGTTCTCCAATTTCATTTCGTACTCTTTGGAAAAATGCCCACTTCTCTTCTTCTGTCCCTTCTGCTTTTGCTGGATCATCAAAGCCCCAATGTACACGTTTGACATGAGGGG
This sequence comes from Bacillus sp. SIMBA_154, assembly GCF_046536015.1. Lineage (NCBI taxonomy): Bacteria > Bacillati > Bacillota > Bacilli > Caryophanales > Bacillaceae > Bacillus > Bacillus sp. SIMBA_154. Next base: position 71,581 of record NZ_JAWJBV010000007.1, on the reverse strand, counting down.
GTGTCATAGGGCATTTATCAGCTGCATCACCGCAAAGTGTCACAACTAAGTCAGCTTGATGTAATATCTTCTGATCAATCAGGTCAGACGTTTGATGAGAAATATCAATCCCAATTTCGTTCATTGCTTTTACAGCATTCGGGTTTAATCCATGCGCCTCAATCCCAGCACTATATACGTTCCACTCATCTCCAAGCTGTTTCTTAGCCCATCCCTCAGCCATTTGACTGCGACAAGAATTGCCGGTGCATAAAAAGTAAATTGATTTCTTTGACATGTTGATCTTCTCCTTTACACAAACTTAATGAATAATCAGTAGCCAAATATAAAGACCAGCAAGGGTAATAAAAAGGGTTGGAACCGTCAATATAATACCCGTTTTAAAATATGTTCCCCAAGAAATCTTCACACCCTTTTGTGAAAGAACATGCAGCCATAAAAGAGTTGCAAGTGATCCAATAGGCGTTATTTTCGGGCCTAAGTCAGAGCCGATCACATTCGCATAGATCAGAGCTTCTCTCATGATTCCTTGAGTATCAGTTCCTGAAATGGCTAGTGCATCAATCATAACTGTCGGCATATTGTTCATGACCGAGGATAGAACGGCAGCAATAAATCCCATTCCTATGATCCCGGTAAACAGGCCTTGGTCTGCTACAGCTTGAATGACATTTGACAGGACATCCGTTAATCCGGCATTCCTTAATCCATATACGACAACGTACATTCCGATGGAAAAGAACACAATTGCCCACGGAGCACCATTAAGCACCTGCTTTGTCTGAACAGCTGAGCTCTTTTGAGCCATCATGAGAAAGAAGATTGCTATGACACCCGCTATGATAGAGACAGGTATTGAGAAAATCTCACTAATAAAATAACCAACTAATAGTACTCCTAATACGATCCAAGACATTCGAAACATTTTGTGATCCTTTATTGCTTCAGCAGGGGGTTTGACATCTGTCATATCATAGTGTCGAGGAATGCTTTTTCTAAAGAAAAGATAAAGAACAATGATACTGGCAGCTAGTGAGAACATGTTAGGAACAATCATTCTAGATGCATACTCAATAAAACCGATGTTAAAGAAATCTGCTGATACGATGTTTACCAAGTTACTGACAACCAACGGCAATGATGTGGTATCAGCAATAAATCCACTAGCTATAATAAAAGGGAAAACCAGTTTTTCTTCAAAATTTAAAGCCCGCACCATTGCAAGGACAATCGGTGTTAAAATCAAAGCTGCCCCATCATTAGCAAAAAAAGCAGCAACAACAGCTCCTAATATTGATACATAAATAAACATACGAATACCGTTACCATTAGCAGCCTTTGCCATATGAAGAGCTGCCCACTCAAAAAATCCGATCTTATCAAGGATAAGAGAAATGATGATGATCGCTACAAAAGCCAAGGTAGCATTCCAGACAATTCCTGTAACGGTCATGACATCCTGAACATTCACGACTCCTGCAATTAAGGCTAAAACGGCCCCTCCACAGGCTGACCAGCCAATAGATAAATTCTTGGGCTGCCATATGACCAGCACTAATGTGATGAAAAAAAAGACGCAAGCTAAAACAGCTGAAATCAATTGAATCTCCCTCCTACTAACAAGAAGCTTTAGTTTCTCGTTGTTTAATGCTTTTTAAAAGTTTATCTTCCTCATCGATGTGATCTAAAATATGCTGGATCACCTCAAATTCAGGACATGATCTGTTGATCGAATAAAATCGCCATTGGCCTCTCCTATCCTCTTTTACAAAGCCTGCGTTTTTCAATTTTCGTAAATGCTGGCTGATTGATGGCTGACTCATTTCAAACATATCTACCAATTGACATACACAATACTCTTTATCTAAAAACAGCTTCATCATCATCAGTCTTGTTTGATCACTGAGTATTTTTAAGCAGTTCAACATGTTAGTGCTCTCTAATTTCATTCCTGTAGTCAAATTTGAATCCCTCCCTTTAACACAGTATATAAGTGTGTTTTTATATAAATGCATGTGATATATAGATACACAAATTTTGTTTGCTAATTCTTTAAATAACTTTGAAAATGTTTATTCCCACCGGAAAGGTTGTAAACTTCTTTTATTCCCATATTGATCAAAATATTTTGTGCTGCATTTCCTGTTACCCCACTATTGCAATAGGTTATGGTTGGGAGATCAGGATGAAGATTCTTAGCACTTTCTCTAAGTTCTGACAAAGGAATATTTAAAGCGCCAGGTACGTGTGATACTTTAAATTGCTTTTCAACCCTGGTATCAATGATTTGTAATTCTTCCTCGTTTTCCATTCTTTCAATTAATTCCCTTGGTGTGATTAATCGATTTTTATTTTGAATAGAGTTATGAAGGGCCATACCGGTATACATTACAGGGTCTTTCGTTGTACTAAACGGCGGAGCATAAGCTAAATCCAAATGGAATAAATCTTCAGCCTTGGCTTTAAATGTGATGGCCGTAGCAAAAACATCAATGCGCTTATCGACACCTTCTTCTCCGACAATTTGTACACCTAGAATACGTCCTGATTTTCTATCGGCAACAGCCTTAATCACTAATTCTTTTCCACCTAAATATTCTGCCTTTGCAGGTTTAATGTTGTATAAAATGTCAACATGATAGCCGTGTTCTTGCGCCTCTTTTTCGGTAAGACCAGTTTGGCCAACAGCTAAATTAAACACTCTTAAAATGCCTGTGCCTAAAATACCGCGGTGGGCCAAATCGCCACCGGTAATGACATCGCCTGCAATACGTCCCATTTTATTTGCTGTCGATCCCAACGGTCTGTATAAAGGTTTCCCTGTAATGACTGAAACACTCTCGGCCACATCACCAACTGCATATATATCATGAAAATTTGTCTGCATTTTGGCATTGACAGCTATAGCTCCTGTTGAACCTAGTGTGATGCCTGCATCTTCAGCTAAAGTTGTATTTGGGCGAACGCCAGATGCTAAAATCACAATATCTGATTGAATCGACCGACCGGACTTTGTCGTTACTGACCTGTCTTCTATTAATGTTGCTTCTTCATTTAATAATAATTGAACCCCATGTCTTCGCAGTTCTTCTTCAACCCTGAATGCCATATCTTTATCCAAGTTCGGCAACACTTGATTGCTGCGTTGAATCATCGTTACTTCCAGGCCTTTATGAATTAGCTGTTCGGCTATTTCAAGACCGATATATCCTGCGCCGATGATCGTTGCTTTTTGAGGATTTTCTTCTTTCATATATTGATCGATTTTAAATGTATTTTGTATGGTTCTTACTTGGAATACATGCTCTTTGCTGACGCCAGAAATATTTGGTGTAGCCGGAGAAGCGCCAGTTGCCAAAACTAAAACATCATAGGTGTCAATTTTTGTTTTTCCAGTTTCAAGATCCTTAACAGCTATATTTTTTTGAGCGGGATTGACCTGAGTAACCTCATGACGAGTGAAAATATCAACGTTATAGCGATCTTTAAACCATGAGGCACTTCTTGGTGTTAAGGAACTTAAGTTCTCTACTTCACCCCCTAAAAAGTAAGGGATACCACAAATAGAGTAAGATATGTCATAGTCAGCATTATAAACTGTAATATCGATCTCTTCATTATTTCTACGTGCTTTAGCTGCAACTGAGGTACCTGCTGCAACAGAACCAATGATGATCATTTTCAATTTTAAATAACCTCCTTTATGTAAGAACGAAATCTTAACTTCTCCAAGATTATATAATCATTTAATTATATAATCAATTGTTTATGTAAATTCTTTTATAAATACATTGATTTTTTTTATTTATTTTATGATTTATTCATCAAAAAAATTGATTTATAAGGAGCTACATAAAATGAAAGAGAACTTACCAGTAGTTATTATCGGCGGAGGCCCAGTTGGTATTGCTGCAGCTGCACATCTTATTAAAAGAATGGAAGAGCACCAACATGTTATTAGCCACTGGTTATGAGCAGGCTCGCTCTGTTATTGCTTATATGACTGGTGATAAAGAATCTGCTAAACGTGTAGAACTTAAGTTACCTGAAACGGGAGTCTGAACAGTTGCTTTAAAGTCTGCGGTTGTTAAAACGTCTTGTTGTATTAATGAATAAGTGAAAAGCAGGTCTCGTTTTGGGACCTGCTTCATTAAGTAGTATTTTTTCCATCACCATTACATCCCTGTTCTTTGAATATGCCTGCTTTTCTATATTCCATCGACTTATATCATCCTTGTCCTCATTCATTATATGGGAACGTGAATAAGGGTAGAGTATAGATTAAGAGCAACCCATCCTACGACTTGAGACAAAAAAATGCTTATGTTTGAGGACATAAGCTTCTTGATTATGCTTATTTATAACGTTTTGACATATCTCGTATCATTTTTGTTATGACAGACGTACACATGCATAAAAAAGTCACAATCCCTACCCAATACATATTTGATATGTCGAACCCAGTATAGGCAAATATGAAGATGGTTGAGGATAAAAATGTGATAATTAGAACTACATAAACTTTCTTAAAGATTAAGTAGCCAATAATCCCCCAAGCCAAATACAATAATGGCAACGTAAATAAGATGAGAGCCATGGGTTGAAGAAAGAAAACACTAATAACGTCACTCTCCTTTAACAGTCATTTGAGTGGTTACAGTTCAACTTCATTGAAGAAACTAATATTCATCATCTTAATAGTGAATGTGTATTTTGTAAACAAAAATAGAAATTTAAGGGTAAATTATTTGACATTGGATATACATTTATTTTGATTGGGAAAAGACAATTCATCACTCAAAAACAATCCTTAGCTATTCATAACCTGAATGATTTTCTCCTGAGCATCTGTTGCTTCATGGATTGGCATGACAACAAACACATGAAGCATTTCCGGATAAACGTAAGTGTTGATCGCAATTCCTTGTTCGGTTAGTGTTTCATCAAGTTTTATCGCATCTGGATATAAAGCTTCATGTGTGCCAATAAAATGAGTGATCTTCCCAAGCCCTTTAAAATCACCGTAAATTGGGCTGATCAATGGGTCAGTTAGGTGTTTATCAGCAGCCCATATGCTTGAAATGACTTCCATTCCTTCACGAGCCAGCATAGGATCTTTTTCAGCATATTCAGGGATTAGTGGATTGCTCAAACTCATATCAACACATGCAGACAGTAAGATGATATCTTTCGGTTGCGCGAGTTGTTCCATCTTTAAGAGGTGCGCCAGACCAAGAGCAATGTTTCCGCCAGCTGAATCTCCCATAATCGTTAATTGATTAGGGCTTTCAACCGTTTCAAGCATTTCTTTGTAAAGGGTTAGGATTTTCGGGTACGTATCTTTGTAGTTATAATGGGGTACTTTAGGGTAAATAGGTGCCACCACCTTCGCATGAAGGGATTGAGCCATTTTGTCCATGAACCACCAGTGCAAATTCAAAGGCTGATTTGTCCATGCTCCCCCATGTACATATAAAATCACTTTTTGTTTAGGAGACGATTGATCATTTAGTGTAAAGACTTGCATGCCCTCGAATGTTCGCTCCTTTACCTCACTAATAAAGTGAACATCATCCCCAATCACATATGGCTGCGTATTTTCGATTTTTTTTTGATCAAGAAAGATTTTGGTGTTTTCGATACTAGAAAAACTCTCTTTATTACTTTGAGAAAATAACAATTTTTCAAATTGAATACTTTCTTTAGAACGTTCGCCTTGATAAATGTCTACACTCATTTTCTTTCCTCTCCTTTAACATCCTGTTTTGTCACATGAAATAATTCAAGATATTCATGTATGTCTTTGTCAGAAGTCTTTAATAGGTTAGATAAAAGGTCTTGCATGAAACGTAAGCTTTTGATTTTCTCTTCAATCTCTTCAAGTTTATGATGGACGATCTCTCTTAACGTTACTGGATTCACCTCATCACTTAGCATTCCCATGATTCCTTTGATTTCCTTTAACGAATAACCTAACGATTTAGCCCCTTTTATGAATTCAATTTTTAAAAGGACATCTTCTGTATATAATCGATAACCGTTAGAATGGCGTATTGGGACAGGTGAAATGTCGTTTTCTTCATAGTACCGAATGGCAGCAGCGCTTATTCCTGTTCTTTTTGAAAGTTCTCCTCTTGTCATCAGCTCCATCTTCTTTCTCCTATGTTCGTATTTTTCATGAATAGGTTAGTCACCTGTTGCTATGTCCATTATAAAGGTTGAACTATACTTCAAGGTCAAGAATATAATCATTAGATTTTTAGCCATTTTTAAGGTTGCTGTAAGGTTGGGATTAATACAGGTTAAGGTTGAGGTTGTACAATAGGTTTGTACTTCAGTGAAGGGCTGAGTCAAAAGATTCTCCCTTAAATAAATCATAGAGGTGAAAAGGTTTGAGAGAAAATAAAATTTTGTCTTCATTATGTTACTTCAGTATATTTTTTGCACCGTTTCTGTTTCCGATTATTGTCTATTTCTTAGGTCAGGAAGATGTGAAATATCATGCGAAAAAATCGTTGTGGACGCATCTGATTCCTTATTTGATTTTTGGTATTGGCATCATCGGTTCAGGTTTACTTGGCATGAACGATATCAGACATGCTGGGCCTTTCGTGCTTGCGACGTATGCTGTGACATTCCTTGTGGCGATCTATTTCTTCATCTGGAACATTGTCAAAGGAATCAAAGTGTTTTCAGAATAATAAGTGGAAAAAACGGTTCTGTTATTGGTCAGAACCGTTTTTTTATGGCCATTTATGAAGGTAATTGTATGTCGATTGTTGTTCCTTTCCCTAAAGTGCTGCTTATGGTGATATCCCCGCCGTGCTTTTGGATAATATCTTTTGCTATGGCCATCCCAAGACCAGAGCCTGCATGTGTTACTCCTGTATTTGTTCCTCTGTAATAGCGGTCAAACACCTTTTCTAGCTCCTCTTCTTCTATTCCTTTGCCGTTGTCTTTAATGGTCACATGGGTTTGTTCTTTTTGTTCGATCTGTACAACGATCTGCACATCATGATCATTGTGAACGAGGGCATTTAAAATGAGATTCGTGACCGCTCTTCTAATCAATATCGCATCAATGTTCAGCATCAGTTTTTCTACATTCGTTTGAAGCTCAATCAACTGATCCGCATACCTAGAATCGTTTAAAATATCAATTAACGTTTCCCTAAGCAGGGATACAATGTTCACTAGCTCTTTATTCAGCATCACGTCGTTATTTTTCAGCCTTGACGTTAAATTTAGATCCTCCATGACATCTTTGATATACAGTGATTTATTTTCAATGATGCGGGCGTAATGTCTGATTTCATGACCTGAAAGAGGATAGTTTGGATCTTTGATGATTTCAGCATAGCCTTGAATAGAAGCTAATGGTGTTTTAATGTCATGAGAAATATGACTGATCCATTCTTCCCGCATTTGCTCTAATTTGTCTTTTTCTTTTTTGCTTGAAGCTAGTTGTTCTGATAAGTGATTGACATTATAGAAGACATCTTTATACATCCCCTTAGTTGGCAGGTTTGTCGTGTAATCGCCATTTGCTAACCGCTGGATTCCATGAATGACACGGCCGAGCGGTTTTGTGAGCTGCCGGCTGAATAGATAGCCAATGATTAGCGCAATGATGGCATCTATTGATAATAAAATGATCGTCCCGATATTGAATCTCGTCACTAAATCCTTCGTGTCGAACGAGAATAGATATTTTCCGAGTGAAGGATTCTTAAATCCGATAAAGTAGCTGTATTCCTTACCCTTTACTTTCTTTCCACCGGCATAAATGGTCGATAATAATTGCTTATCCTTATATTTATGTAAGTTCACGATTTCTAAAGGTGTATATTTGTCCTTTAATCCTTTAGGTGCTCGGATATGATACACATCTTGTCCATTTTCGTCCAATATTTGAACCCACGCATTTTGCTGTTTTAAAGCCTGCTGCCCTTCTTTTTTTACGGTGATTCCTTGATCGGAAAAGGTGATATATTGCTCAAATGATCTTGTGAAGGTTTCGGGCGTATTTTCTTCGCTATGCTGGCTGCTTGCTTGCAGTACAAGCCATATCATGAATCCAAATAAGTTGATAAAGACAGTGATAATGGTCACGATAATGACAGAGACCATATATCTGCCTGTTAATCGCCAATTCATCCTTACGCATCCTTTACAACAAATTTATAGCCCAGCCCTTTAACAGTGACGAGAAACTCCGGTGTTGACGGGGAGGCTTCTATTTTCTCCCGAAGTCTACGTATATGAACCATCACCGTATTGTCAGAACCGAAGAAGTCTTCTCCCCATACGGTTTGATAAAGTGTTTCTTTACTGATAACGCGATTTGGGTGCTGTAAGAAATAGGTCATGAGCATAAGCTCTTTCGGTGTTAGCTCAATTGCCGCTCCATTTTTGGTGAGCTCTGCTTGCTGCTCGTTTAATTCAAAGGGTCCTTTTTTGATCACGGTATCGGTTTGAGAAGGCTGTAAGTAAGATGATCTTCTCAGCTGCGCTTTGACCCGATAGGCGACTTCCTTAGGGCTGAAGGGTTTCGTAATGTAGTCATCCCCGCCGATCGCAAGTCCTACAATTTTGTCTGTTTCCTCACCCTTTGCCGACAAAAAGATAATCGGAACATGGGAGATTTCTCTTATTTGTTTGCAAATATCATAGCCTTCACCGTCTGGCAGCATGATATCTAGTATGACCAAATCGGGATGTTCTTGCTGAAATTTTGCCAATCCATCACGGGCAGTCGAAGCAGTGATCACGCGATCAATACCTTCTCTTGTTAATACGGTGTTGATCAGTTCTAATATTTCTTTTTCGTCATCTATAATTAATACCTTGCTGTGAAGCTGTAACATACATTGATCACTCCTATGAAGTCATTGTCATTATTATACCCAATGTTTATTCATAGTGAAAAAATCAACACCGTTTGACCACAGAAAAAAGCCAATTTTCTTTTTTGAGTGAGAAAATTGGCTTTTTGCAATTCGGATGACTTTAGCGTTTCACAACAAATGTTGTCACACTTTGAGCCGGGAGATGGGCCCAAAATTGATTGCCTGATATATTTAAATCTGTTACAGGCTGAAGGTTGCTGTTACTACTCGTAATCCATCTTGACGCTTGCGAAGCAGATCCATTTTGCAGCACAAAGTGTTGATTGACTCCTGCGTTGTTTTTATTAATCGCCACAATGACGACTTTATTGTCACCTTTATAGGCTGATACGAAAACATTCGGTTCAGGATTTTTCGTTGCATCAATCCTTACATAGCCAGGACGCACGAATTTGGAGAAATGCGCCATGTTGTATCCGCGTTTGCTGATCATTCCATCTTCCTTCATAGGACCATATGATCTGCGGATGTACCACCAAACATACGCCTGGAAATCTCCTTCTACCATTGAATGGTGAATATGCTCTGAAACGCCTAATGCCTCAGGCCAGCGATCCGCTGAATTGTTGTCACTATTCGGGTAGTATACTTCTGTCATCCATAGCTCCTTTCCTCCTCCTTTTTGTTTGAAAAGAGGATATGGAAGCTGGCTGATTTGGGTTCCGTAAAGATGTGCACCGAGAATGTCCATATTTCTAAGCGCCTGCGGATCGTTTAAAATGGGATCTGATATATTTTTGAGGTATTGAAAGGATTCTGGCGCAATGACGCGGGCATTAATGGAGCCGGCATTTTCTCTCATGAAACGCAGGATTTCCTGCGGGGTCCACCATGTCCATTCGTGTGCATAATCGGGCTCGTTTTGTACAGAAATGGCATAAAGATTTACTCCATTATTCTTCATGTACGTTACAAAGTCATTGAGATGCTGAGCATATGCTGCGTATTGATTGTATCTAAGCCGTTTTGCAGACGTACCATTACGGTTAAAGGTCTCGACCATATTGCTTGGAGGATTCCAAGGCGAAGCAATCACCAAAGCTCCATGCTCTATCGCCCTTTTGGCTGTGGCGACTTCTCTGTGCCAATTATTTCTGTTCTCGTCTACATAAATTCTAAGAATAGAAAAACCTAATTGATTCTGTCCATTGCCAAAGGCGGTCTCCCTTTGAGGCACTGTCAAATCACCAATCCAAGCCGGGTGGTTCATTCCGCCAAAGCCGCGAATCACTTGTCTTTCCGCATTGATATTAATATTTGCATCACTTGCTGCTGAAACCTCAGCCACTCCTGGTCCAATGAACATGACTGAAAGCATCGTAAAGCAGACCAATAAAGTACAAATTGGTTTTTTTACAATTGACATCAAGTTTCCCCACTCCTCCATCAAACATTTATAGAAATAGCAGCATCTGTTTTTGTCTTTCTTTTGCTATCTTTGAGTAAACTGCCAGGAATCAAATTGAAATTGGTTTCCAGAGCTTGTTCCGGTAAAGACAAAAAATACGTTGTGCACGCCTGTTGCTCCGTTTACCGCAGTTTCTATTTCTCGCCAGTTTTGCGTTCCGCCTGTGGAAGGAACATTTAGTGTTCCAACAAGCTTGCCGTTTGCACTGCCAAGGCGCACTTCTATTTTTCCACCTGTAGTGGATGCGACATTGGCTTTAAAGGTTCTAGCACCGCTTGATCCGAAATCTACGTGACTGACAGCCACCCAATCTCCGTTTTGAATGTTTGTGACATGTTGGTTATTGACCGGTCCTCCGGGTGCTGAGGAAGCTTCTGTCAAAATACGTCCATTCCAAGCGAATGTTTCAGCTTCAACCCGTTGATATGGATTCAGATTGGATAACTGTTTCACCCCTTCATAATTGGCTGCTACTTCTCGAAGGGAACCGTCTGCATTATGCACAAGCTTATTAATATGGGTAGAACGGTAGCCTTTGCCGGCTCCATATAATGCTGAGCTGACAGTTTGCGTATGATACACGACATACCACTCGTTTTTAAAATTGAACACAGCATGATGGTTGTTACCGCCGCCGCCGAAAAACGCACCCGGATTTTTCAGGAAGTGTCCTTTATACGTAAAGGGGCCCATAGGACTTGAGCTCGTCATATAGCCAATCTCACCAGGTGGTTTATCTGCTGGGTGGGAGCCGCCAAAATTGATGCAATACGAATAGTAATAGGTTCCGTTATACTTATGCATCCCCGAGTCTTCAAACATAAAAGGGGCATCAATGGTTGATGCACTGCTGGCAACACTTGTCATATCTGGCCCTAGTTTCAGGACTCTTGCTGTTTTAGGATTGGCCCATTGTCCCTGCGTTGGATTTGACCCGCCTGGAACGCCTCCGCCGGCATATAGATAACCTGTACCATCATCATCTACAAATACAGCGGGATCAAAAAGCCATACAACACCGGACATGCCTGGCGTACTTGGCGTGACGAGCGCTTTTCCGATTGGATCTGTCCATGGACCGATTGGACTGTCTGCTGTAAGGACTCCGATCCCTCCGCCACTGTTTGCGAAATAAAGGAAAAACTTATCCTTTCCATTGATCTTTTTCACCGCTGCTGATGGAGCCCAGGAAGCGCCTGCCCATTTGGCAATCCCTCTCCCGCCGTTGGCCCCATTTGCGCCAGCTACTGGAATCGCTCCGTGATCTGTCCAGTTCACCATATCCGCCGAAGAGATGACAAAGACCCTATTCAAATTTGCAAAAGAATTGTCCTTAATCGTTCCGTTGCTGTGATATTCATAGTCATCACTCGACATATAAATGTACACTCTTCCGTTATAGGTGAGCGCAAACGGATCCGCCCCCAAGTGATGGTCTATAAGCGGATTTGCATTTCCTACTCGTTTTGCAATGGGGGTACTTGCTGCACTCGCATCATATACCGGTATACAGCTCAGCACCAAAGCAAGAATCAAAAAACCTACACCGCACTTCATCCTCTTCCTCATCGTGTCATTTTCCTCCTGTTTTCATCTTCCTCATATTGGGGTTTACGCCCAATTTCAAAATATGTTGATATGTGGTGATGAAGAATGAATACAAAGGATGATTTCTAGTGCAAATCACTGCAAACATCATGATGAAAACCCTTACCTTTTGACTAGAAGGCAACAAAAAAATGCAGTCATCCATTCTGGAGCTGCATTTTTTCCTCTTTATTCAATGAATGTAGACTACATATAACGAGCGGTTACCATTTTCTTTCTTGTGTAAAACTCCACTCCATCTGTTCCATTGGCATGCAAGTCGCCGTAGAAAGAATCTTTCCAGCCGGAAAACGGGAAGAATGCCATTGGTGCGGGAACACCGATGTTAACGCCTAGCATACCTGCTTCTATATTTTCGCGGAATTCTCTTATGCTTGATGCACTGTCTGTGTAGAGGCAGGCACCGTTAGCAAATTTTGATTGATTGGACAGGTCGATCGCTTCTGTTAGTGATGAAACACGAACAATTGATAAGACTGGGGCGAAAATCTCGTCCTGCCAAATTTTCATTTCATGTGTGACATGATCAAAGATCGATGGTCCAACAAAATAACCTTTTCCATTTGTTTCATTGTCTTGCCGGCCATCACGAATGAGGCTGGCCCCTTCTTCAATCCCTGATTGGATGTATTGAAGCGTCCGCTCCTTGTGCTCCTTTCGAATGACTGGACCAAGAAAGACATCTTCATCGATTCCGTTTCCAATCACGAGCTGATTGGATTCATCGACTAATTTTTGAATCAAATCGTCCGCCACTTCTTCTTCAACTGCGACAACGGCTGCGGCCATGCACCGCTCTCCTGCTGATCCAAAAGCAGCCCCAATGATTTGTTTTGTTGCCGCATCTAAATCGGCGTCTTTCAACACAATGGAGTGATTCTTTGCGCCGGCAAGTGCTTGTACACGTTTGCCATGCTCTGTTCCTTTTTTATAGACGTATTCTGCGACTGGCTGAGAGCCGACAAATGAAATGGCTTTGACCTTTTGATGTTCAAGCAGGCCGTTTACGACATCGTGAGCACCATTTACAATGTTGAGAACACCTTTTGGCAGTCCCGCTTCTTCAAATAGTTCTGCTAACCGTGCAGCGAGAATGGGAGTTCGCTCTGAAGGTTTTAAGACAAATGTATTGCCGCAAGCAATGGCAAGCGGGAACATCCAGCATGGGACCATCATCGGAAAGTTAAATGGTGTAATACCACCGATGACGCCAATTGGGTATCGGTACATGCCAGATTCCAGCCCTGTCGCGATATCTGGCAATTGTTTTCCCATCATTAAGGTCGGTGCACCAGCAGCAAATTCCACACATTCAATCCCGCGCTGCACTTCTCCTTTTGCTTCTGTTAAACTTTTTCCGTTTTCAATTGTGACCAGCTCTGCTAGCTCATCCCATTTCTCAACGAGTAACTGTTGGTATTTAAATAAAATACGTGCACGTCTAGGGACAGCTGTTTTAGACCAAGTGGTAAATGCTTTTTGTGCTGCTTGTACCGCACGTTCTACATCTGTTTTCGTTGAAAGTGGAACTTCTGCGATGACTTCGCCAGTAGCCGGGTTATAAACAGCCTCCGTTTGGCTTGTTTCTGCCTCAATCCATTGTCCGCCAATATAATTTTTCAACGTTTGTACATCTGTTTTGGTCATGTTCTCTCTCCTCTTTGTTAAGAATGTCATGCTTTTAGGATGTTTATTTATCGTCATTGTCTCATCTAACGGGAGTTCATCTGTATACACTCTTTGTCAAATCAAACCGCTGTTTTGGTTGACGTTGTGATAAACAGCTTTCTCTAAGCTGTAATGTCAAGTGCTGTCAGCCCTTGTTTGCCGCAGATCCATCCCCCCTTGTTTATGTAATATGACACCACAATATCATCAATTAGTGATATATTATTGGTTAACTGTTGGTTAACTTTAAAAAATCATAATATTAAAAACGCTTTCAGTCAATGATCTTTTTGCTACATAAGAAAAACCTGATGCGCTGTGCATCAGGTAAAGGCTGGTTCATTTCAGTTATTTCGTTGATACGGTATATTGATTCGCTTCTGTATAATTTGGCAGCATCTCTCCATGAGCTTCAATTAATTCATCACATAATTTGATGGTGTCATCAATCGAAAGTTCAGCACTTGTATGTGGGTCTAGTAAAGCCGCTTGATAGATGTGCTCTTTTTTGCCGCTGATCGCAGCTTCAATCGTTATGAGCTGTGAGCTGATGTTGGTTCGGTTGAGTCCAGCCAATTGTTCAGGTATCTCTCCGACATAACATGGCATGATGCCGCTTCGATCTGCAACACACGGCACTTCTACACAGGCTTTTTCAGGTAGGTTGTGAATGAGGCCTCCTGTGTTCAGTACATTCCCACCAAATTTAAAGGGAGCGTTGGTTTCGATGGCTTCAATAATACGTGAACCATATTCTTTAGAGCGAGTATGCGTGATTTGTGTATTCCCCACAAGATCATGCTTCATTGTATTCCAATTGTTGATTTGTTCCTCGCAGCGCCTCGGATATTCATCGAGCGGAATGTTAAACTGACCGATCAGTTCTGGATAGCGTGATTTAATGAAATAAGGATGGTATTCGGCATTATGCTCTGAGGATTCTGTGACATAGTAGCCGAATTTATCCATTAGCTCAAAACGAACCATATCATGATGCCGCGATTGCTGCTTTTCTTTTGCTCTTCTTTTGATTTCTGGATACAAGTCTTTTCCGTCCCGTTTCACCTCTAATAACCATGCCATGTGGTTAATGCCGGCAATTTTTTCTTCAATGCCTTCATGGTCCATTTCAAGTGAGTCAAACAGATCCTTTGTACACACCTGCACACTATGGCAAAGACCAACCGTTTGGATCGGTGTATAACGCAGCATGGCGCCTGTCAGTGTGGCCATTGGATTTGTGTAATTTAACAATAAGGCATTTGGGCAAACCTCTTCCATATCCTTTGCAAAGTCTAGCATCACAGGAATGGTTCGAAGGGAACGGAAGATGCCGCCGATGCCAACCGTATCAGCAATCGTTTGTCTTAACCCATATTTTTTAGGAATCTCAAAATCAATGACAGTACTAGGCTGATAGCCTCCAACCTGGATGGCATTGATGACATATTTCGCATTCTTTAAGGCTTCTTTACGATTGTGATAGGACTGAATCGTCACATTTGCAGCGTAGTTTTCTTTTAAGTGCCGCAGCATCGTTTCTGATTCTTTCAGCCGGTTGTGGTCGATATCATATAATGCGAATTGAAAGCCGGCAAGTGCGGGGACGAACAGACAATCTCCTAATATATTTTTAGCAAAGACGGTACTCCCTGCACCGATAAATGTAATTTTAGACATAGACGACTCTCCTTTTTACAAATGTTGGATTACCCTTTGACAGAGCCTTGGGAAAGCCCTGCAATAAAATATTTTTGCAAAAGTAAAAACATCGTGACCATTGGCAGCATCGCAATGAGAGCGGCGGCGCCAACAAGCTGGAGCTGATGCTGATTTTGACCAAAAAAATTGGATAAGGCGACAGTGAGTGTATGCATCTCTTTATCTTGCAAAAAGAAGATGGCAAATTGATAGTCGTTCCAAATATACACACAGGCAATGATTAAAACAGAAGCGGTAATTGGCTTCAGCAGCGGAAAAATGATGGTGAAAAAAACTCTGAGTGTCCCCGCTCCATCAATACGAGCTGCTTCTTCAAGCTCCTTCGGAATGGTCGAACGGATAAAACCTGCGTATAAAAAAATCGTCAGCGGCAAAAAAGCGGCCACATTGTTTAAAATAGCGATCTGATAGGTGTTCATCATCCCGATTTGAACGACCATTTTATATAGTGGAACGAGGGCTGTGAGCGGCGGAATGACCATAATCGCAATGAATAAAAGATACACCGCTTTATTGAGCTTTGTCACCCTTCTTGCGAGCGGATAGGCTGCAAGAGATCCAAGAATGATGAGTAATACCGCCGAGCTGAACGTAATGATCACTGTATTCAAAAAGGACTGGCCAAGCTGTGCCTCTGTCCATGCAATGCGAAAGTTTTCAAAATGGAGTGTTGATGGAAACAGCCATTTTGAGCTGAAATCTCCTATGCCCTTTAGTGATGTCGTTACCAAAATATAAAATGGAATCAAATGAAGCAATGTAATCAATAGCGCCAGTAAGTAGTACCATCTTTTCTTGCGTTTATAGGCGTTATCCATCACACCTCGGTCTCCTTTCGTTTGAAATAGATCAGTGCTGTAACACTAATGACAAGGATGATGACTGCCATGAAAACACCTTGCGTCGCTGCATAGCCTGCATCCTGACGTTTGAAATATAGATCATACATAAAGGTCGACATCGATTGTGAGGAATCTCCAGGTCCGCCGCCAGTGAGTGCTACAATGACATCGAACAGCTTGAGTCCGCCAATGACATTGAGCACAACATTAATGGTGATGGACGGCATTAAAAGCGGCAATGTGATCTGCCTGAATTGCTGGAGGCTTGACGCGCCATCTAATTGTGCCGCTTCATAGTAATCCTTTGGAATACTTTGAAGTCCTGCTAAATAAATGATCATTGCAATACCGACGAATTGATACGTATTGACAAACACAATGATCCATGTGTTTAATTGCGGATTGCCGAGCGCATTCATTTGGTCAAATCCAAAAAGTGTCACAACATCGTTTAATGCACCACCTTGGTAGGCAAACACAAAATACCAAATATAGCCCATGGCAATTGGGCTGATCATGACGGGTAAATAGATCACCGTTCTTGTGATGGCTCTCATCTTTAAGCTTTGATGTAGCAGGAGAGCATATCCAAGTCCAATGATATTTTGTAAAATTGTGCTCCCGATTCCGTAAAGAAGCGTGTTTTTGACAACAAGCCATGTTGTAGGGTCTTGAAGCAGCCGTTTGTATTGATCAAGTCCAATCCACTCATCATTTTGCGAGAAACCGTTCCAATTTGTAAAAGAAAGCTGAATCCCGTTAAAAAAGGGATAGATGATAAAGGTACTGACCACGAGAACAGCTGGCATGTACATCCACCAAAGTGATGAATTCTGGCTTTTTTTCATCTTCTGTTTAGGAAAAGAGGTGAATGTCGCCGCCTGTTTTTCTTTTGTGATGTCACTCATTGGCTTCACTCCTGTTTCAGCATAAGACAGCTATTGTTTTTTCAGGCGCTTATATTCCTCTTCCATTTTCTTTGATAATTGTTCTGGTGTGATAGAGCCTGCTAATAATTCTTGACCAGTTGTTGCCATGACAGCCCACATACCGCTCGGTAAGTATTTTCGGTCAAAATATGGTTCAATCTTGATATGTTCGTATTGCTCGTAAAACGTAGAGTAATAGTTTTTGGCTTTCACCTGCTTTAAGGCGGTTTCAGAGGATGTGCCCTCTGCAATTTTCTTCGCATTTTCTGGTTTTGCTAAAAAGTCGATGAATTGTTTTGCTTCTTTTAGATGTTTGGATTCCTTCCATGCAGCGACAGTAAACCGTTCTCCGCCAATCCAGCTTTGCTTATCTCCTTCATGAATGGCAGGAACAGGCATCGTCCCTACTTTGATCGATTGATTGAGCTCTGTCGCTTCAGGACCTAGAGATCCCCCGACAAAAGTGAAAGCGATTTTGTTTTGCGCCATCAGCTCAGGAGCTTGTGATAGTTTCGCTGTAAGGACATCTTTGTTTAAAAGGTCTTGATCCTTCAGCTCCTTCATGAACTGTGCAAGCGGTGTATAGTTAGACCAATCAAATGATCCGTTTTCAAGTTCTTTACCGTATTGATGTTTTTGATCGGTGATTAATAAAGGCGTGGCTAGTTCATCAAAGACTTGGGCGATATTTGAATTATCCCCTCCCGGTATCCAGAGCGGCACAACATCTCCCTTGCTTTTTTCTTTGACCGTTTGTAAAGCACTTTTGAGTTCATTTAGTGTTTTAGGTACTTCAATGCCGTATTCTTTTAAAAGATTGGCATTAAAACTGAGCCCGTCCTTGGCTTGATTCAGCGGATAGGCATACACTTTGCCATCTTTGTCCTTTAATATCTGGTCGAGTGAAGGATCAAGCTGTTTGACCCAGTCCATCTCCTTTAAATCAGCCACATACTCGCTATAGCGCAATTTCGCCCAGCCATGTGTATCAAATAGGTCAGGCATATCGTTTGCCCCCATTTTGACGCGTATCATATCTTCGTAGCTGTTGCCAGGGAAATTGGCATCGATCCGAATGCTTTCATGTTCTTTTTCAAAATCACGAATCACTTCTTCAAACGCTTTTCTTTCCCCGCTGTTACTCATCGTGGAAAATAGAGTCAGGGTGACCTTTCCGTTTGCTTCAGACGCGCCGTTATTGCCGCAAGCAGACAAAATAACGGTCAAGAAAAAGGCTGCACACATCATCATGATTTTTTTATTCATGGTTTCCTCCTTTTGATCACTGAAAATTCAGACGATAATAGGTAGAATTCATGCAGTTGCGGAAACAAAAGAAGTCCATTATACTGGAATTCTATTCTTTTCAAAGAGATAAGAGAGCATATCGGTAAGTTGCCTTGTTTTCAGCATGATCTGGCCATCATGCTTAGCAGCTTCCTTTCTGCTTTTTTGTCTCTTTTTTGTTTACTGAAATCTTGGTTCACCCCCTTTCATGGATGGGGCATGTGCTGCCCCGTTTAATGAGCTTAGTTGGTACGACGACTTTTAGAGGCAGCTTTCTTCCTCGTATCCGTTCAAGCAAAAGCTTTAGACCAACTTCCCCCATTTCTTCTGTATACACTTTGACGGTCGTGAGCGTGGGGCTTGAAAATGAAGCGGCTTCAATGTCATTAAACCCAACAATGGAGACATCTAGAGGCACACGGCGACCCGCTTCATGTAGAGCGCGCATAGCACCGATCGCCATGGAGTCACTTCCGATAAAAAAGGCTTCTGGGAGATTTCCTTTTTGGATGGCTTGCTGCATAAGCGTATAGCCTTCTTGCATGGAGTATTCACCAATGTGGATGTCATCCATATGAAGACCTCCTGCCTCTTGCATTCTTTTCATAAAAGTCGTTTGTCTTTCGTCCTCAATGACAGCGTTCCCTTCGAAATAATGTTCCCGTTCTTTCCCGCCGATATAGCCTAGGTGTGTGTAGCCGAGAGATTGCAGGTGACGAATCCCGCGATCAGCCGCTCTTACAAAGTCCACATGTACGCAATCATACAAATCTTCATCTGCATAATGATTGATAAAAACAATGTGCTCCATGCGATTTGTCATTTTTTCAACAGTATCGGGGCTGATTCGTCCAATGACGATCAAACCGTCTATATCCTTTAGCATCTCACCTTTGTCCATGCTTCTCAGGCGAAATGTATGGAGGGTGGACAGGTCTTGTTTGGCATATTCTTTTTCGATTCCTTTTCGAATGGATGAAAAAAAGGGATCATTTAATTCTTCATCAATGGATTGTGCGACAACGACACCGATGACTGGGGATACAGATGGGCTTTTTCCTTCTGGTTGATCGGCTTTTCTTGCTCTCACTGGGGTATAGTTTAATTTTTTGGCTATGTCGAGGATGTTTTGTCTTGTTGCGTGTGAAACGGCTAGCGTTTGGTCGCCATTTAACACACGGGATACAGTAGAAACGGACACTTTTGCATCATGAGCAATATCTTTGAGTGTGGTCATAGGCAAACTCCTCACGGCTTATTTGACTAAATGTTTACTAAAGATATTTGAAGAATAACACATAAATAAAGCGCTTTCAATTATAAATTTGCGCTTTTAGTCATGTTTTTGAGTATGTGTTGGTGAATGTGCAGTGCTTTTAGTAAATTTAAGTAAAAAAGAGGATGGATTTCATCCTCTCTTTTACTAAGGTGATTCAATTGTGGCTGTTTCTTTTGCAAATAATTGCTTCATTGTTTCCCAGGCGGTGTCGAGTTGTTCATGAAGGCCAAATAAGCCTGAGGTGCCGATGATGTAGATCTCATTTCCAGCCTCAGCAAGGAGGCGGAAGGTGTTTTCATTACAAGAGCCGTCTACTTCGATTGAAAACGAGTATCCTCCCTTCTCTTTTACATCCTTCACCTCTTTGATTTTCTGAAGCATTTCTTGAATAAAAGGCTGTCCGGCAAAGCCTGGATCGATCGTCATGATCGTCACTCGGTCTATTAAATGAATAAAAGCATCTAACGCCGCAACTGGTGTGGCAGGATTTAAGACAAAGCCGACCTCACACTCTCTTTGGTGGATATGCCGGATGATTCGAAAGCCGTCTTTTTGCACGACTTCTGGGTGTAAACAAATCATGGTTGCGCCTGCATCAATACATGCATCGATTAAAAATTCCTGGGGGTGTTCGGCCATAAGATGAACATCAATCGGTACATCTGTCAGTTTCCGAAGCTGTTCAATGAAAAAGGGTGATAAGGTGATATTCTTCACGTAATGACCATCCATGATGTCGACATGATACCGATTTGCTCTCGTGTTAAGAAGATGAATTTGTTCACGGAAGTGCGTTAAATCCATGCACATCAGTGAAGGTGAAAAAATGGCTGTCATTTTCAGCCTCCTCCTTTTTTAAAGATGAAATAAAAACTTGATCATTCCAATCAAGATTCCGATGATACCGAAGTCTGTATCTCCAAAAGTTGTCCCTTCAAAGCCAAGAGTTCCTAACACAGGGAGTAAACAAGCAGGTAAGAATGAAAGAAGTAATCCATTCACAAATGCCCCGGCGACAGCACCTCTCACCCCTCCTGTTGCATTGCCATACACTCCTGCTGTAGCACCGCAAAAAAAGTGCGGGACAAGACCAGGGACAATCACAGTTAAACCAAACAAAGGCAAAAGGAAAATGGACAAAATTCCTCCTGCAAAGCTGCATAAAAAACCGATGATGACCGCATTTGGAGCAAATGGAAAAACGGTTGGCGCATCAAGTGCCGGCTTTGCTCCTTTCACAAAGCGATCGGCAATCCCTTTAAAAGCAGGCACGATTTCACCAATTGCCATCCGAACCCCTGCTAAAATAATATATACACCAGCTGCAAAGGTAATGGCCTGGATGAGAATAAAGACGGCGAAATTCGTGCCTCCGCTGATCTGTTCTATAAAGGAAATCCCTGCAAACGGTGCGATCGCAAAGAACAGCAAAGCCATTGTGATCGAAATTGCAACAGATGTATCTCTTAGAAAGCCGAGTGATTTAGGCACTTGAATGGTCTCTGTTGATTTCTCTGGACGGCCTACCCATTTGCCGATCATTCCCGCTGTAAAATAACCGAAGGTACTGAAGTGGCCGAGCGCGAGATCATCGTTTCCGGTGACTTTCCTTGTATAGGGCTGAAGGATAGCGGGTGCAATCACCATAGCTGTACCTAATATGATCGAACCGGTGGTGACAAGGAGCGCTCCGTGCATTCCGGCTGTTGAGAGAACGACTGCGAGCATCGCAGCCATATATAAGGTATGGTGACCTGTTAAAAAGACGTATTTAAAGGGTGTGAATTTTGCCAGTAACAGATTGACCAGCATGCCAAAAATCATAATGAGCGCTGTCTGTGTACCGAATTCCTTTTGGGCAATGGCCGCCATGGCATCTGTATTTGGAACAACTCCTTGAATGTGAAAGGCTGCTTCAAACATTTTTCGAAAAACACCAAGTGAATCAGACACGACTGTGGCGCCGGCTCCTAATATTAAGAATCCCATGGTTGTTTTCAAGGTGCCTGACACGGTATCTGCGGCTGATTTTTTCTGCAAAAGTAAACCGGCTAGTGCAAACAAACCGATGAGAATTGCAGGCGTGCCCAATATATCGTTCATGATCAGTTCTATCATGATGTGAATCCCCCTTTTTCCTGACTTATATGTGTTTGCGAAGAACGTCTTTAATGGATTCCTGGTCTAACAAGTTATTTAATCCAGCAACCTTTCTTGTACCGTCATCCAGTTGATCAATAATGTCTTTTGCTCCGATATACAGATCGGCTTTTTCATTTTTACTTGTACTGAGATCGGTATGATCCACTTTAGCTAAAAGGCCTAACTCTTCTAAAGCTTTTTTGACATTCATTTCTACAATAAAGCTGCTTCCTAATCCGTTTCCGCACACAACAAGAATTTTTTTCATTCTCTTTTTCCCCCTTTATACTTGTGAAAATTGATCAATTAGTTCTTGAATCGATGCTAATTCCTCTGCTTCAATTAATTGTTGGATTCGTTTTTCATCACTTAGCAGCATGGTCAGCTGTTTGAGTGCTTTCAGGTGAGTCATACTGTCAATGGCAGCTAGCACGATGACGAGTCGAACCTGCTTTTTTTCATCCTTTGAAAAGTAAACAGGCTGTTTGAATGACATGAGTGACATGCTTAATGTGTTCACGCCGTCCTCTGGTCTGGCATGCGGAATCGCCACTTGTGGTGCAATCACAATATAAGGCCCATTTTGATGAACGGACTGAATCATGGCTTCCACATAACCTCCCTGAATGGCATTTTGATCGAGTAAAGGCTGCGCTGCTTTTGTGAGGGCCTCTTGCCACGTTTCTGCGGTTTGCTGGAGCTGAATGGTTTCTTCTGTTAATAAATCGTTTAACACTGCTTTCCACCCTTTCTGATGGGATACATATTCGGGATGAAGCAGCTCCTTAAGATCACGAAGCAGTGCTTTTTCATTTTGTACGATGGTATGCTGCTGAATGATGTTGAATAAAACGTCTACCCTTTGCTCATCAAGCCTGGTTTCCCCGCCATCCCCATATTGGAGCAATATTTTTTTCTCATAGGCGGTAAGAATAGGGTGAACGACGTGAACGGGTTTTCCTTTAAACGAAATCGGTGTTGTTGATACAACAAAGTCGGCATCGATGGATGACAATTCTTCATATGAACGCTTAGATAACAGAGCGCGTACCTCGATGTAGCCGATTAATTCAAGCAGCTGTGTTTTCAGCATGTGACTTGTGCCAATTCCTTCGCCGCAGACAATGTATACAGAACGCCTCTCAATCGGTGAAATCCCTTCTCTTCTCATCCAGCCGCCAAAATGCATCGCAACATACGCAATTTCGTGGTCGCTCATCTTTGAACAGGTCGCCTTTTCTAAATGGCATGCGACCTTTTGAGTGATTTCAAACACCTCTGGCTGTGCTTTTTTCATCGAATCTGTTAATTCATTGATGATCCCAACGTGATAGATGAGCCTGTAATAGGCCGGAATTAAATGCATGGTTAAGTTTTTCTCTAAGGCTTCTGGCTCTTGAAAGGAAATACAAGCATACCGCTGAAAGTCAAATATCATTTGTCTGGCGATGGTACGAATGAGATGCTCTTCAGGTTTTTTACTTGATGGAAGCTTTTGTTTCTTTGCGCTGAGCCATAGCGTGCTAAGAAAATAGATTTCATCATCATGAACATGAAGACTGGTTTCTTTTTGAATCTGTGCCATGAAGCGAATAGCAGCCAAGCATTCATCTGTTTCCTGCAATGTACGCTTTTCTTCGTTTGAAAGATGCACAGCACGTCCTAGCTTCATCCGCTTGAAGTAGAAAAAGAGATCCAAAGACAGCTGATCCAGCATGTCATCTGCAAACTCGAGCTTAAGTTCTTGTTCTGAGTGCTGGAGGAGAAGGTGTAACCGCTTATATGAAATAGGGCCCTTTAACCAAAACGAAGGAAACGTTTTTTCGTTTTTGATCATTGTTCGAATGAAGTGGATATAGGGCTTTAAAGCCAATCGAATCGCTCTTTCGTCACCTGATAAAAAATAGCCGCAGGCTGCCTGATAATGAAGGGTGAGCTGCTGCTTTGAAAGCGCCTCTTTTAGCTGTTTCATATCTTCAAGCAATGTATTCCGGCTTACCTTTGTCATCTCTATGAAATCATCAATCCTTAAGCGTTTCTCGCTGCACGCAATGGATAAGAGCAGAATCGCACGCCTTTCCTTTACACATGGTTCATAATCATGACCGACGAGAATGGTGTCTGCTTTTTTCAGAATCGCTTCTTTCTCACTTGGATTTAAATAGTAGCCAAACTGTTCTTTTCGCTGAACACGGCTAAGCTGATGTGTTTCGAGCCAGTTATTCATTCGTTTGATGTCGGAGTAGACGGTTCGAGTAGAGACATTCAGTCGATTCTGTAAGTCTTCGATTGATAGATAAGATGTCGTGTGAAGCAGCATCGATAATAAAGTGGTGCCCCTTTTGGTTAAATACAGATGGAATCCCTCCCTTCTTCCCTTTGGTTATAAGTTTAATCAACTGACTGGCGGCAAAGAAGTCCAAATGTCTTCAGCTTTTGATGCGCAGCTTGTGGGTTCCCATTTTTCCATAAGAAAAAGCACACCCGATTGAGTGTGCTTTCAGCGATTCCAGTCATATAAAAGCGGATGCCAATAAGAAAATATCTGAAAAGAAAATCGTTCGAGTAGAGACGAGAAGTTATCAAAATCAGCTTTATGAGGAGATCAATATTGATCGTGAAGAACATGGAAAAAAGCCCTTACCCCTACAGATCAAGAAGAGAAAAAAGAAATCAAGGTCAGTACAACTGATCCAGAGAGTGGCTACTATGTAAAGGATGAACGTGAAAAGTCATTTGCTTATTCATTTCATACAGCTTGTGATTCAAAAGGATTTATTTTAGGGTCACTGGTCACAGGTGGAAATGTTCATGATAGTCGTATGTTAGATTCACTTGTATCAAAGGTGACAGAGAAAGTCGGAAAACCAAATGTAGTCGCAGTAGATGCTGGATATAAAACACCTTACATTGCTAAGTTTTTAATGGATCAAGAGATAAGACCTGTCATGCCTTACACTCGTCCGAGAACAAAAGCTGGTTACTTAAAAAAGAATGAATACGTGTATGACGCACATATTGAACGCGTTTTTGCGGATGCAAAAGAAAAGCATGGTATGCGATGGACGAAACTTCGAGGACTGAAAAAAGTTTCGATGCAGGCGATGCTTACTTTCGATGCCATGAATCTCAAAAAACTAGCAAACTGGACATGGAAAGGACCATGTCCAGCGTAAGCCAACTGATATATTTTATCAAAATAAGTGAAACCCCCACTTTACTTCAAGTAAAGGTGGGGTTTGTCTACGGTCTGAAACACCTTATCTCCTAAGGTGTTCGGTACTTGTTTGTTAATTTTAAGAAACGTCTTTTGCTTTTCTTTTCAGATATTTCATCTAAACATTCTTGTAATAATCGTTTATAACGACTCAATTCATCGAGTTCTTTTTTTTCATCCAAAACAGTCTTGACCCAAAACAAAAGAACAATAGTAAGTGTAATTATGATAAGAATATATGGCCCGCTTACATGTATTTCTTTTATTGGATTAATACTATAATTCATTAAACTTGCAAATCCAAAAGACACGATTCCAAAAAAGGCTGTAGTTAAATGATTAGAAGATTTCTTATTATCTAACATATCTTCAACCCTACCCAAAAGCATTTTAATTTTTTTACTATCATGATCCTTTTTAATTCTCTCTTTAAATGCTGTTTGTTGATTAATAGTTGTTTTATGCATATCCTTCCCAAATTGTTTCAAATAAATCTGCATGTATTTACTCTGGCCAAATGATGAAGATTCGTTGGTTTTGTTAATTTCATTCATAAGAATCACCTCCTAAACATATATCGGAGGTGATTTGAAAATTTCCAGGTATTCAGTGAAATGGTTTTATTTAACGTAAAATTCTGATGTGTAGAATGTACCGACTGTTTCAACATGATTACCATTCTTGTCGTAACGTTCTACATCAATCTTGAATCGATAAGTGCCTTTCTTGTTATCAAGGGATTCATTAATATTTAATTCATCAAACAGCTTTTCGCCTGGGTTAAGCGGGTTAGGTGAATTCGTTTTGATTGTGACCCATTCCCCTGCAACTTTTCGTTGAGGAATAAGGTTTGGCACATAAATTTAATCATTGTGACTCTGAACCGCAACAAACATAGCCATGTCCTTTCCTGAAATGTGATTCGCTTTTGTTGGATTTGCAGATACATCAAAGCTTATCATCTCCCTCTCGTATGGCCACATTCCTCAACACCTTTGTTCCATATCCAGATACTCCATTGATAAGGGAAAGGCACGTCTCCCAATCAAAAAATGGACGCAATCAAGCCTTAAAGTGCTCAATGATTAGCGTACGCAGGTTCTTCCTTCAATTCAGTTCTTATTGCTTGTTTTAAACGTACGATGATTCGCACTAAAAAAGTTCCCTTTTTATGCCCGTTTTTGTCGGTATGAAGTCCAATAAACATAAAAAACCTTGAAAGGCATAGCCCATCAAGGTTCATTTAGTTACTTCATTTTCAATGCTTCTTCCATTTTCTCTATTATTTTATTAAACCACTGTAGAGGGGTTAATGAGATCGCCGGAAAGTAGATTTCTGCATTATTTTCGATAAAGCTTTCTTTTTCCTGTATTGTTAAATTACTATTCAAAAAATCCTGACAATCCCTTATAGTAGACAGCAGACATTCTTTGCTAGCTTCATGAATAAACTCATCTAACGCTTCTTCTGGTGAATCGATATCCTGATGAAATGTCCCACCTAAAAAATCTTCTAACTCCTCTAAATAACTGTAGCTCTCATTCATTTTATCACCCTTCTTTCTATTTAACAGGGTATCCTGTTAAAATAAAACCGCCATTCTCATCTTTTTTCAATATAATTTTTGCATTTGTAACATTCTCGACTACTTCTGAATTTCTCGAAACACTTCTGCCAATTACCTCTCCATCACCCTTATATTTTAATGGTAATATAGGTCTACTGTTGGGGTCTGATAACCATTTTTGTATTTTATCAATACTCTTAGGGTCACCCAGAACTGAATCAGCAACTCGTTCCGCAGTCATTCTATCGTTAAAAGTAGAAGAACCCGTAATTTTAGGATTACTTTTCAGCCTTTCTAATAGTTCTTCATCTGTTTTCCCAACATGTCTCTCTATTAAGTGCCCGCCTCTGGATTCATGTGTAGCTAATCCATTACCTGGAGATAAAGAATTTTTCTCACCTTTCTTGATTCCCATCTTACCATGAAACCCTTTTGCTCCAAACGGTAAAAGCATTCCAAGAGCTGCATTCATACTCGCTTCCTGCTGTTCTTTTGAGATCTTGTTTCCAAACATGTCTCGGCCTGTAATCGCTTCGCTGAAGCCGTTGGTTGCGGTGAGGCCATATAAGCCTTTTTGGGATGTTTTTAAGGCGTCAAAGGACTTTTGTGATGTCTTGTAAATGTCGACTGCTCTGACTGCGGCTGATGTGGATTGGGTCGTTTTATAGACGGCTTTTCCGCCTTTGAATATGCGCCCTGCCCAGCCGACGACAGGGATATAGCCTGCTGCGGCCATACCGCCTGCGGCGACTCGCTGGCCTGCGGTGAGCTGTTCTCCTGTGATCGGGTCTACACCGGTGGCGGCACGTTTTGCATCGTTTACGCCTGTCAGTTCATTGACGATATTTCCGCCATAATCGAGGGCTTTTTCATACCAAGGACGATTTGCGAGTGCTTCTTGTTCTTTCGCGATCTCGCGGGCTTCTTCTTGTTCTTCTTTAATTTTAAGATATTCAGAAGTTTGCTTCTCAATATCGCTTTTTGCCTTGTAAATTTCACTATTTTGATACGCTTTCTTGTCAAAATTCATAGGCGAAATGGATTTTCCGTCATTTGTCGCATTCATCATTTCTGCGTACAATGCCATTGTAGCCTTCTCCTCAGTCTCTGACAAAGCATATTCATCTTTTAAATTTTGATCAAGCTCTATCAAATCTTTAACCGTCTTTTTCCGTTCGTCTTCTGCATCTGCGATCTTTTCATCAAAGGTTTGGCTATCAAATACTTCTAGAGAAATGAGGTCATCGATATCTTGAAAAATCGTTTTGAGTGCCTTTTTTTGATCCTTCACAATGCTTTTGGTATTTTTGATGCCCATATGGACTGCGTTGTCTAAAAAGTGTTCTTCTACAAAAGTATCGCCGCCAAAGCTTGTATCATCCAATGTACCCGAAACACCTTCATGAAAGGCTTTTTGCTTATCAATAAAACTGATAAACATGTCCACATTACCTGCTAGTTCTTTGTAAAAACTTTTAATGTTATCGGCGCCTTTTCCAGTGAAATCATCACCGAGATTGGCAACACCTTTTAATGCCTTTTTTAAATCTACCATTTGTTCGCGGAGTTCCTGGTAGTGTTTTGCCCTTGCGTCCATGGCACTTGTTAGTGCTTTTGCATCAAGTATCTTCCCCAGCAGAATTCACTCCTTCTTATTCAATGACAAGGTCAATTTTACCAACATAAAGTTTGTCATTAAATAGGAATATAGATACAAAAACAGTACTTAATATGTAAATGATCAGTGTTTTATTAGAACGCTTTAGCCTCGTATTCGTCAGTAATAATTAAGAGGAAATTTTCACAACCATCCTTTGATTAAAACCGTTTGAGTTGCTCCATTGTAAACAAGTGTTATAGAGCACTTCCATGGCAAGGATGATGTCACTAATCGAGCCAATCGTAATCCTCGCTATTTTATTTCATAGAAAAGCACACCTCCAACAGTGTGCTTTCTTACGATTTAGACTTAAGCAATTGCAGCTCTTGATCCATAATATCTGCTGCTTCGGAAATAAATTGAATAATTAAATCTACTTCTTCTGGTTTGTATTCGTTTGTGAGCTGTTTTGTTGATGCCGATAAGGATTGGAAGAGTTTTTTCACCTGTGATTTCCCCGCAGTCATTGGAACAATGATGACCCTTCGCTTGTCTTTTGGGTCCTTCTCCCTTTTGGCGTAGCCTGCTTTTTCAAGCCGGTCAATAAGAGCCGTGACGGCACCTGAGCTAAGACCTGTTTTTTCACTTAATTCGCCTGCTGTGAGTGGTCCCAGTTCGTTTAATAAATCGGCTGATTTGAGATCTGTTGGGAAAAGGCCGAGCGATTGAGCGGCCGCTTGGTGGAACAAAACCGTTCGTGTGGCAAGTCGCCTCATCGTATGAATCATCAGGTCTGCTCTGTCTTCAGCCCCGTTCTTTATTGACAACTTGTTCTCCTCCCTTTAAAATCAATTTATCTTGATCATCAAGATAAATGTTCTCTTACTTAATGATTAAATTGATCATAGCAAAAAAAAGAAGAGAACGTAAGCAGGAGGTAAATGAAATGAATACTGTGGATAAAGGCAAGGCATCCACTCGCTTCGTTGTCATCGGTTTGCTGTTAGGTATTTTTATGGCAGCGATGGACAATACCATTGTCGCAACAGCGATGGGGAGCATCGTAGCAGATTTAGGCAGTTTTGATAAATTTGCTTGGGTGACCGCTTCTTACATGGTGGCAGTGATGGCCGGAATGCCGATTTATGGAAAGCTTTCTGATATGTATGGTCGAAAGCGTTTTTTTCTGTTTGGACTTATTTTCTTTTTAATTGGATCTGCGCTGTGTGGTATTGCACAAACGATGGATCAGCTCATTATTTACCGAGCCATTCAAGGGCTTGGAGGCGGTGCACTGCTTCCGATCGCATTTACGATTATCTTTGATATCTTCCCGCCTGAAAAGCGCGGAAAAATGTCAGGTATGTTTGGTGCAGTATTTGGTTTATCAAGTGTACTTGGCCCGCTGTTAGGTGCCATTATTACGGATTCGATCGGCTGGCATTGGGTTTTCTATATTAACGTGCCAATCGGTATCGTCAGTGTGATCTTGATCGCCAGATACTATCAGGAATCGCTTGAGCATCGTAAGCAGAAAATCGACTGGTCAGGTGCCATTACTCTTGTCGTTTCAGTTGTAAGCTTGATGTTCGCACTTGAGCTTGGTGGTAAATCTTATGCTTGGGATTCCGTACAAATCCTAACACTATTTGCTGTATTTGTTGTCTTCGGTACCATCTTTTTTATCGTTGAGCGTAAAGCTGAGGAACCGATTATTTCATTTTGGATGTTTAAAAATCGTTTATTTGCGACATCTCAAATTTTAGCGTTTTTATATGGCGGGACGTTTATTATTCTTGCCGTCTTTATCCCTATTTTCGTGCAGGCAGTGTACGGTGAATCTGCGACAAGTGCAGGCTTCATTTTAACTCCGATGATGATAGGGTCCGTCATTGGCAGTATGATTGGCGGAACGATGCAGACGAAAGTACCTTTCAGACGCCTTATGACCATTTCTGTGATTTCATTTTTCGCTGGGATGATGCTGCTTGCCAACATGTCACCAGATACAGCAAGACTCTGGCTCACGCTCTTTATGATGATATCAGGCTTTGGTGTCGGCTTTAGCTTCTCCCTTCTGCCATCTGCTTCAATGAATGATCTCTCTCCGCGCTATCGCGGCAGTGCAAACTCAACCAATTCGTTTATGAGATCACTTGGGATGACGTTAGGTGTGACGGTTTTCGGGACGATTCAAACAAATGTCCTGACGAATCGTTTAGCAGAT
The DNA here is from genome assembly GCF_046536015.1 of Bacillus sp. SIMBA_154. NCBI lineage: Bacteria > Bacillati > Bacillota > Bacilli > Caryophanales > Bacillaceae > Bacillus > Bacillus sp. SIMBA_154. The sequence continues at coordinate 41,175 of NZ_JAWJBV010000007.1, read as the reverse complement.
GCCTTCAGCGGAATGAAAGGAGCCCCTTCTCAAATTGGCGATCCGCAAGCCATTTTCCAAGAGGGTGCCCGCTCACAAATTCCGCCTGATATTTTAAATAAAGTCATCGATGCGATGTCACAAAGTATTACGTACGTATTTATGATTGCTTTATTCCCGATTGCACTTGCGGCGATTACGGTCGTATTTATGGGGAATGCACGAGTACGCACATCAAACGAAATGAAAGAAAGTGAATAATGTGAAAAAGCAGAGCGATGGTGGCTCTGCTTTTTTTCGTCTCATTGATATAAAAGATGGGCTTTGCCTTCACTGCCAACGATCCGTATTTTAGATGTGACCATGTCCTTTGCTGCTTGTTTTGCTTTTTGTAAATACATACGCGGATCTAAGCTTTCGGGTTCGTTTGAGAAATGATCACGAATGGCTTCGGAGTAGGCGTTTTTTAGTTCAGTTGAGACATTGACCTTAGCCATACCAAGTGTGACACATCTTCTGACATCCTCTTCTGGTACAGCTGAACCTCCGTGCAGGACAAGTGGTACATTGACAAGCGCTGCAATTTGTTCAATGCGGTCAAAATCAATATCCGGTACCCCTTTATAAATGCCGTGGGCGGTGCCGATCGCAGGCGCTAAAGTGGGTACCCCTGTTTCTTCTATAAATTGACGGCACTCTGATGGAATGGCTTTTTCAGCATCCTTTTCATCTACCACGATGTCATCTTCTACGCCGCCTACCTTGCCTAGCTCGGCTTCTACATTCACACCTACTTTTAATGCAAGATCAACCACTTCTTTTGTGCGGCGTACATTTTCTTCATACGAATGCATCGATGCATCGATCATAACGGATGTATAACCCGCCCTGATACAGGTGAGAATCACATCAAAGTCAGTACAATGATCCAGGTGAAGACCGATTGGGATTTGATATTGGTCAGCTGCCGCCTTCACTGTATCTGCAATGGCTTTTGCTCCAAGAGATTGAACCGTTCCGACCGTCGTTTGCAAAATCACAGGTGACTTTAATTCAGCTGCCGTTTCGAGCACCCAATAAATACTGTCAAAGGAGTGCACATTGAATGCGACAATTCCGTATTTTTCTTTTTTTGCAGCTTCAAGCATCGGTGTTGTTGAAAGTAAAGGCATGGTCAAACATCCTCTCTAGTCAAAATTTCTGTTTTTAATACAGCGAGCATTTCTTCATTTGTTCTTGTTTCGAGCAGCTTTTGACGTTTCGCTTCATCCATTAAGCCTCGTGAAAGAGCAGAAAGTGCTTTTAAATGAGTGGTCCCTGCTTCATTTTTTGGGATCAGTAAGGATAAAAAGAAAAAGCAAGGCTTTCCATCAAAAGCGTCCCATTCAATTCCGGTTTCAGTGCGGACGATCACTAGTGCTGGTTTCGTGATGGCGTCTGTCTGTGTATGCGGAATGGCAAATCCATCTTGAAAGCCTGTTGTACTAAGAGCTTCCCTTTCAGCTAAGCCTTCTTTGACATCCTCTGGCGATGTGCAAATACCTGCTTTGCAGGCAATGTCAGCAATGGCTGCGAAAACGCCTGCCTGTGAAGAAGCTGTTTCATGAAGATTCATATAAATATGTTCCATCATTTCTCTTCCCCCTATTAAACTGCGGCTTTGTCTATTTTTTTACGGTAAAGTCCGTATAGAATCGCACCGATCATAGATCCGATCAATATGGAAAGCACCCACTGAAATGCGCCTGTGACGACTGGTAGGACAAGGAATCCGCCATGCGGTGCAGGAACCTGTACGCCAAACAAATAAGTCAAAATAGCAGAGATGGCCGAACCAAACATAATAATCGGCAGGACAACGACTGGGTTTTTGGCCGCAAACGGGATGGCCCCTTCGGTAATATGTGTAGCACCTAGAATATAGTTGATCGCCCCTGCATTTCGTTCTTGTGGTGTGAAATGTTTTCGGAAAATCGTTGTCGCAATCGCAATGATAAGCGGCGGTGTAATGCATGCAGCAGACACACCTGCCATGAAATAAAGATTGCCTTCTGCAAGTAAAGCCGTTCCTGTCACATAGGCTGCTTTGTTAAAAGGTCCACCCATATCAAATCCACACATAGCCCCAACAATTAAGCCTAAGAGCAGCGGATTCGTGGATTGAACGGATGAGAGAAAATCCATTAGTGAATTATTTAACCCTGTAATTGGAACTAATAGAGGAGTCATCACAGCCCCTATCAAGAAAATACCGATGACGGGATAGATGAAGATCGATTTTAATCCATCAAGTGATGCAGGTAATTTTTGAAGCATGAATTGAAGCAATAGAATGATATATCCTGCTGCAAAACCTGCGATAATACCACCTAAGAAACCGGCACCTCCATCGTTTGCAAGCAGCCCTCCTATAAATCCAACAACCATCCCTGGCCGTCTTGCGATCGAATCAGCGATAAATGCTGCTAAAATCGGAACCATTAAGCTAAAGCCGAGTCCGCCAATGCTTTTCAAATAGGCAGCAAACGGATGATACGTTTCATGCTGAGGGTCAGCAGAGTAGATGCCAAATAGAAAAGAAAGGGCAATTAAAACCCCGCCGCCTACGACAAATGGAAGCATGTGTGATACACCGTTCATTAAGTGCTTATAGATGGTGTGTATCCATTTATTTGACGTCTTTTGCTGAGTGGGTGAAGGTGCAGATGTATTCTCGGTAACAGCAGCCCTGCCTTTCACTTGATGAATAGGTGCATCTCCATTTAAAATACTCTGGATCAGCTCAGCTGGCGTGCGAATTCCTTTAGATACAGGCACTTCTATGAGTGGTTTTCCATGAAAACGGTCTGTGTGCACATCTTTGTCAGCTGCAACAATGACTCCATCAGCTTCCATAATGTCTTGGTCCGTTAAAGCGTTTTCAATTCCTACTTGACCATGCGTTTCGACTTTGATGTCGACCCCTAATTGCTCAGCAGCTATTTTTAAGGCCTCAGCTGCCATAAATGTGTGCGCAATGCCTGTTGGACAGCCGGTTGCAGCGACAATTTTTTTACGGCTCATGTTGACTCCCCCTTATATGTTGTGAATGTGAATTTGCTCTATCAGCGACTTGATATCATGTAAATCACTTAAGCCTTTTGAAAATGCGGTAGATGCTCCTGTTGCAATCCCGTAGCGTAAGCATTCTTCGGCTGAATGTCCTTCAAGCTGTTTACTAATAAATGCTGCGAGCATGGCATCTCCTGAACAAGCTGTGTTTACTACCGTGCCTGTTGGTGCGTTTCCTTTTAACACGTCTTCCTTCGTGATGAATAGAGCCCCTTCTCCTCCGCGGGAAATGAGTACTTGCTCTGCACCCATCTCGATGAGTTTTTCTCCGGATTGAATGAGTTCTGTTTCTGATAAATGATGTGTTTTGCCGAAAAAAGCGGCCAATTCTTCTTCATTTGGTTTTAATAAATACGGATTGTACTGAAGCGTCTCAAGAACCGCTATAGAGCTTGTATCTAAAATGAATTTGACGTTGTTTTGATGACAAATTGCAGCTACTTCTGAAAAAATGCTGGCTGGTACGCCCTTTGGCAGACTGCCTGACATAATGAGGATACCGTCCTGCGGGATTGCTGAAATTTTCTCACGAAAGGCGTGAAGTGCTTTTGCCTGAATGGCAGGACCTTGATTCACAAGCTTGTATTCTTCTGTTGTATTGATAAAAACGTTAATGCGCGTAATTCCTTCAACCGGGATAAAATCTGTTGGAATGGAAAGATCTTTTAAGGATTGCTCAATATAAGAACCAGAAAACCCGGCAATAAAGCCTAATGCAGTGCTGTTAACGCCATATTTTTTTAGCATAATCGACACATTGACGCCTTTTCCATTCGGCTGATAATCCTCATCTTCTGTGCGGTTCACTGTATTTGCCCGCATTTCTTTTAATGCAATATATAGGTCAATAGCAGGATTTAAGGTGCAGGTATAAATCAATTGGTTTCACCTTCTTTCTTTTCTCTAAAGAAAGTATCTCATACGATTCAATGAAAATGTTTTCAGATTGTGTAAAGGTTTTCATGAGGAAAAGCCTTCCAGCACAAAGTCTAGAAGGCTTCTTATCGGTTATTTCATTCGGATCACGTAGGCGTCTAGTAAAATGCGGGCAATGACATGAAGAGACAGGCGGGAGCGGACTTCATAATCTGGGAAGAAAGATTGTTCGCCTTTATATCCGACTAGTGTCATGTCTGATATTTTACTTAATGTAGAATCAATTCTTGTTGTGACGGTAATGGTTGTGACCTGCTTCATGCTTAGATTTTGACAGGCTTCAACGAGTTCTGCTGTTTCTCCATTTAATGAAACAAAGATGGTAAGTTCGTTTTTATCAATGTCACGCGATTTTAGTCGAATGATATTCGGATCGTCGTGCACTTCACATGTTTTTCCGATGAGCTGTAATTTGATGGTCATCTCTTTGGCAATCATCTCTGAGAAGCCTCTGCCAAAAATATAAATTTTATCTGCATCATGTATTTTTTGAACGGCATCTTCAATTTGCCCAATACTTTGCAGCTGTATCGTCTTTAAAACCTCTTCTTCATTTTTACGAATCGCCAGTTTGATGTCTTCATCAATATTTTTTAGCTGGTCGCTTTCATCTGTCATTTTCTTTTCTTGTTTCAATCGATATTTAAAGGATGTATAGCCATTGTAACCAATTTTCTTCATCAGTCTGACAATAGTGGCTGTCGACACATTGGCTCTTTCACTTAAAGTGACGATGGATAAGGTGGAGATGTCCTCTAAATGCTGGTGAATATAATGGAGTAAGTACCGTTCTGTTTCACTTAATGTTTGATACACATCACTTGGAATATTAAATAATGGTTCTTTCAATGCGATTCCCCCTTACTTATTTCATACTATAATTAAATGTCCTGTGAAAACAAGTTGATTCTTTTGTCCTGTAATTTTTTATTAGAAGGCGAAAATGAGTGGAATTTTATTTTTAACATAAACTAAAAAAAGTAGTGTCTGTGCGAAAGGAGCTGATGACTATGCTTCATCTCTTCATTTTTCTAATTCTTCTATATGTGGTATATGTATTTTTGACCGCATTTGTTTTGTTTTATTTACCGGTACAAAAAACATGCAAGGAGCATTGCATTTATAAAGCCTCTTCTATCTCAGGAGACGACCAAGGCACAAATCAAGTCATGCTTCTTGACGACGGGTTTGAGTCGGGTCAAGTCAGAATCCAAATGATTCGTGAGGCTAAAAAGGTGATTCGTCTGAGTTATTATTCCATTCAAAAGGGAAAAACAGCCGAATGGGTACTTGGTGCTTTAATTGAGGCAGCTGATCGAGGAGTGAAGGTTCAGCTATTATTAGATGGCATCTGCCATAGCCTGCGTGGGCCGCTGAAGCATTTGCGCTATGCCGTAGCAAATCATCCGAACATGGCGATTCGTTTTTATGAGCCCTTTCGTTTGTTCAAGCCTTGGACGTGGCATAACCGTCTTCATGATAAGCTGCTTTTGGCTGATGGAAGAGTCGCAGTGATGGGCGGAAGAAATATCGGTGATAAATACTTTGCAGATCAGCCGCCGAAAAACTTTGCTTATGACCGTGATGTGCTGCTCTATAACGCCAAAAAGGGAAAAGTATTAGATGAAATGGAGCAATATTTCGTTTATCTATGGAATCATAACTTTACGAAAAGAACGAAAGATGTGTTCTCTAAGCAAAAAGCGAAAAAAGGGTTAAAACTGAGAAAGCAGCTGCTCAGATCCTATCACGAAGCGATGCACACGAAAGAACCTTTTGTCATGTCCTCCTTTGATTGGACAGCAGATGCCACTTGTGTGAAACAGATTGCATTTTTCACAAATCCAGTGGAGCGCTTCAATAAGCGTCCTCTCGTGCTGAAAAAATTAAACGATCTAGCTCACCGGGCAAAGCGTTCTGTTCTCATACAGACGCCTTATGTGATACCAACACGTCCCATGAAAGATGGACTTACTCCCTTAGCTGAAGACATTCAAACGACGCTCGTCACGAATTCTCTTACAGCAACACCAAATCCTTTGGCTTTTGCAGGATATTTAAGCACGAAAAAGGAACTGATGAAAACTGGCGTTCATTTGTATGAATATGAAGGCCCGTATTCGATTCATGGGAAATCGATGGTCATTGATGATTACTTAAGTATTATCGGGACATATAATTTAGATGCAAGGTCCAGTTTTTTAAATACAGAATCGATTTTGGTCATTGATAGCGCACCGTTTGCGTTATCTCTTACGCAGGCAATCGAGCGGAAAATCGCCTATAGTGTCCTCGTGGCTAAAGACCGAACAGAATATAAAACGAGCAACTATGGGAAGAAAAAAAAGCCTTTGATGAAAAGGCTCCTTTTAAATGGCTTATCGACGATAACCGTTATTTGGCGGCGATTGATCTGAAAAAGGGCAGCTACTTTTGTGGCAGCCCTTTTTCTTGCGATTGACCCTCTTCTGCTGACTCCAATTTGGTCAATTTAAACACCAAGATCCCAGCAACAATCACAATGACACCTAATAGTTTTGTAAAAGAAAATGTCACTTTTTCTAACCCAAGCCAGCCAAGCGAATCAAACAAAAGCGCGCAGCCTAGCTGTGAGGTGAGGACAATCGAGATCCCATAAGTGGGGCCTAGACGTTTGATGCTCTGAACAAGGCAGATGACAACCCCTACCCCAATGGCTCCGCTTACCCAGTACCAGGCTTCCATATGCCTTAATTGAAACATGCCAGTTCCTTCTAACATAAGACCCATAAAGAGTGAAGCAATAAAGCCCATTCCAAGAACAAGTGTCGTTGTTGACCAAGAGCCTGTATGCTCATTGACTTTACTATTAAAAATGGTTTGTAAGCTGACGAGTGCACCAGCTGTGATCGCTAATATTATTCCTATGATCATATATAAATCCCTTCGTTTCTTCTATTCATAAATGTTGTGCTCTGCTATTTCTAAAAGCCCTTTTCGGTCACGAATCGTAATCTTTCCTCTTCGCCTTTCAATCAGCCCTTTTTCCCTGAATTGCTGAATGACCCGATTAATATGACGGTAGCTCGTCCCAATTAAGCTCGCCGCATCAGTGAGACGCAGAGGGCGCGTTCGCGTAGTGTCGTCATCTGTTAAAACAGATAATAAATAGCTTGCGAGCCTGACCTCCACAGGATATAAAAGGTGGAAGCTTAAATCGTTTGATTTTGTATAAAATTTGTTTGTGATGCCTTTTAGCAAAAAGGTTAAAACATGAGGGTCATCCTTCGCATGGTGCATGAGCGCTTGATGGGAAATTCTTAGTATATGTACTTCTGTGACAGCTTCGACTGTATTGACCATATCCGTCTGCTGGACATATTCAATATCTCCAATCGCTTCAAGAGGATTTTTAAAGCAAAGAATAAAGGTTTTCCCTTCCTTTGTGGTGGTGAAAATCTTTAATTTTCCTTTCACTAACAAGTACAAGTACTCCCTCTTATCCCCTTTTGAACAAATCAGCTCACCCTGTTCATAGCGCCACAACGTCACATGTGACATCAAGTTCTGATGAAAGACGTTTTGTAAATGATGCGCCTTGATATAAGAGGAAAAAAGAGATTCATCGTGCAGCTCCTCCATATGATCCCTCCTTTATAGCTTTAAAATGATCACGCCCGCAATCATCAAAAGAATTCCTGCATAATGAGGCCATTTCATTTTCTTCTTCTGTACACCAAACCATCCTTTTGCATCAATTGCAAAGGTAAACGCAAGCTGTGCTATCAGTAAAGCAGCGATGGTGAGTGTCACACCAATCATTTGAATCGCGGTGACTTCATTAAAAATTATAATGGCTGCAAATGCCCCGCCAATTAAATAGAGTGGCTGCACCTTTTGATATTCTCGAAAGTGCCCATCCCGTACGATGAGTAAAATGAATAGAGAGATGATAAAACCGGTTAGCTGCGTGATAGTTGCCGCCTGCCATGTGCCGATATCCTGGCTGATTCTTGCGTTGGCTACGCCTTGCAGTGTAATACAAGCGCCTCCTAATAATGCGAAAATAACACCTTTCATTCTTTCAAATGCTCCTTCTTTTTCAGTCTAGTTCTATTAAATGATAGATGCCCTGATATTGAAAAGGACATATGTCCCACTTTGCGTATTATATCAGAAACTTTTTTCTTCGTTTTAGATTTTTCACAGTGGGTACAGTTTTATATCAGCTGAAAACAGAATATCGAATTGAATCACATATAAAAAGGAGACATGTCAGAATGAGAAATCAAGAGAAACATTTTATTAATGGAGAATGGGTCGCTTCAACAGGAAACGAAACGACGGAAGTGATTAATCCCGCTACAGAGGAAGTCATTGGCACAATTAGCTTAGGAACAAAAGAAGATTTAGATAAGGCCGTCAAGGCAGCTCGTGCCGCGTTTCCTTCTTTCTCAAAGACGTCTCGAAATGAACGAGTAGAGATGCTGGAAAACATTGTGCGCGGGTATGAAAAGCGCAAGGATGAACTTGTAGAAGTCATGACACAAGAGCTCGGTGCTCCGCTTAAAGTATCAGAAGAGGTTCATTACAAAATGGGACATGAACACTTCTCTAAAGCAGCAGAAGCACTTAAATCCTATACATTTACCGAGGACCGCGGCGGTCATACCATTATAAAAGAAGCCATTGGCGTCAGCGGACTGATTACACCGTGGAATTTCCCAACAAATCAAACATCACTTAAAATTGCTGGTGCGATTGCAGCAGGCTCACCCGTTGTCTTAAAGCCTGCGGAAATTACACCATTTGCTGCGATGATTCTTGCAGAAATCATTGATGAAGCAGGCGTACCAAAAGGTGTCTTCAACCTCGTGAACGGAACCGGTGAAGTCATTGGGGACGGCATTAGCTCACATCCTGATATTGATTTTGTTTCATTTACTGGTTCAGGTGCCGTCGGCTCTAAAATTATGGAAAATGCTGCAGACAATATGAAGAAAGTGGCCCTTGAGCTTGGCGGGAAATCCCCTCTTATCGTTTTAGGTGATGCAGATATGGATGAGGCAGCTGAAACCGCCGTTCATCATATTGCGATGAATACAGGTCAAGTGTGTTCGGCAGCCACACGAGTTCTCATTCCAGAATCGATGAAAGATTCGTTTGAAAAAGCGCTGCTGAATGCCCTGCCGAAGTTTACAGTTGGTGATCCGAGAGAAGATCACGCCACTGGCCCGCTCGTATCCAAAAAACAATGGGATACCGTGCAGTCTTATATTGAAAAAGGAATCGAAGAAGGCGCTACCCTCCTTGCAGGCGGAACTGGTAAGCCGGACGGCATTGACAAAGGATATTTCACGAAGCATACGATTTTCACAAATGTGAAAAATGATATGGCCATTGCACAAGAAGAAATATTTGGACCAGTGATGAGTGTCATCACGTATCAGGACCTAGATCATGCCCTTGACATCGCCAATGATACGGTTTATGGCCTTGCCGGATATGTTGTTGGAAAAGATGAAAAAACATTAAAATATGTCGCTGAACATATTCGTGCTGGCCAAATCACCATTAACAATGCCGAAACAGATTACTTTGCCCCATTTGGAGGCTTTAAGCAATCTGGTATCGGAAGAGAATGGGGAGATTTCGGTATCGAGGAATATTTAGAAGTGAAAGCTGTGATGGGGCTTCCAACTGCATAAGTCAGATAAAAAAGGAAAACGGCCATCCGTTTTCCTTTTTTATGCCCTCCCCTATTCGTACGTTCTTTGTCATTAGAAATCTTAATCATGACAATCAATATTATATATTTTACTTAATGGCAAACTTTCGGTAAAGTTCAAATTGAACCTATATATATAATTCCTATCGAATTAATCTATGTTTATATTCCTTGTGAGGTGGATATCGTTGCAACTTCATGTATTGAACAGTCCGTTTAGCCAGCAGCAGGCAGAACTACTCAATCAGCTGCTTCCGACTTTAACAGATCAACAAAAAATTTGGCTTACCGGTTATTTATCAGCACAGGCAGCTCTAGCCGGATCAGAAACGGCCACTCTGGCCCCTACTCCTTCCGCCGCAGTACCTGCACAGTCTGTCAGTAAAGATGTGACCGTACTTTATGGCTCGCAAACAGGCAATTCCGAAGGTTTAGCGAAAAAGACAGCGCAGCATCTTGAAGAGAAAGGTTTTCAAGTGACGCTCTCTTCTATGTCAGATTTTAAACCAAATAATCTGAAAAAAATAAACAATTTACTGGTGATCGTCAGCACACATGGCGAGGGAGATCCGCCTGATAATGCCCTTTCTTTCCATGAATATGTCCACGGCAGACGTGCGCCAAAGCTTGATCATTTAAGCTTCTCTGTTCTTTCACTAGGCGACAGCTCATACGAATTCTTCTGTCAGACGGGGAAAGAATTTGACGAGCGCTTAAAAGAACTTGGTGGAACGCGTCTTTTCGACCGGGTCGACTGTGACCTTGATTATGATGAACCGTTCTCTGAATGGCTTCAAGGGGTGACATCTTCTCTAAGCGAAGGTGAAGCAGCAATACTACCGCAAGAATCAGCGGGAGAAATAAGTAAAGCTGCTTCTGAATACTCAAGAACGAATCCCTTTTATGCTGAGGTGCTTGAAAATATTAACCTGAATGGCCGCGGATCTAACAAAGAAACCCGCCATTTGGAGCTTTCTCTTGAAGGATCAGGACTTGTTTATGAGCCGGGCGACAGTCTTGGCATTTATCCGACAAATGATCCTACGCTTGTTGAGGAACTAATCAAGACATGCGGATGGAATGCAGAGGAAGCCGTAACCGCTCATAAAAACGGAGACACTCTTCCTTTAAAAGAAGCACTTACCTCGCACTTTGAGATTACAGTATTAACAAAACCTCTTCTTCAAAAGATCGCGGCATTCACGAAAAGTGAAGACTTGCAGGCCCTTTTAGAAGAAGGAAACGAAGAAAAGCTAAAAGCGTATATAGCAGGCCGAGACTTATTAGATGCGGCTCGCGATTTTGGTCCTTTTGAAGGAACAGCAGCAGATTTCACGTCTATTTTAAGAAAAATCCCTGCACGTCTATATTCGATTGCAAGCAGTCTAAAAGCAAATGACGAAGAGGTTCATTTGACAATAGGTGCTGTGAGATATGATGCACACGGGAGAGAACGTCAAGGGGTCTGCTCGATTTTATGTGCAGAGCGCTTGCAGCCAGGTGATACGTTACCTGTTTATATTCAGCACAACCAAAACTTTAAACTTCCTCACGATACTGATGCACCGATCATTATGGTAGGACCAGGCACAGGCATCGCCCCTTTCCGTTCATTTATGCAGGAACGCGAGGAAATCGGTGCAAACGGAAAGTCATGGTTATTCTTCGGTGATCAGCATTTTGTGACGGATTTCTTATACCAAACAGAATGGCAAAAGTGGTTAAAGGATGGCGTCTTAACGAAAATGGACGTGGCTTTCTCAAGAGATTCAGAGGAAAAGGTATATGTCCAGCACCAAATGAAGAAACACAGTAAAGAATTATTCGAATGGCTTGAGCAAGGTGCCTATGTCTATGTTTGCGGTGATGAAAAGCATATGGCGCATGATGTTCATGGTACCCTTCTATCGATCATTCAAGAAGAAGGTGCGATGAGCAAAGAGAAAGCAGAAAGCTATCTTGCTAATTTACAGCAGCAAAAACGCTATCAGCGTGACGTCTATTGATTTGATGCTTGAAAGAAAGGAGCTTTTACGACATGGTGAAGACAGCATTAACAGCGCCGGATGGACCTCCGAGCGACGTAGAGGAAATTAAAGAAAAAAGTGATTATTTACGGGGTACGTTAAAAGAAGTCATGCTTGATCCGATTTCAGCGGGAATTCCTGATGATGACAACCGGCTGATGAAGCATCACGGCAGCTACTTGCAGGACGATCGTGACCTTAGAAATGAACGGCAAAAACAAAAGCTTGAACCTGCCTATCAATTTATGCTGCGCGTACGCCTGCCTGGCGGAATCGCCACATCAAAGCAGTGGCTTGTGATGGATGAGCTTGCTCACAAATACGGCAACGGTACGTTAAAGCTGACAACTCGTGAAACCTTCCAGCTTCACGGTATTTTAAAATGGAACATGAAAAAGACCATTCAAGACATTCATTCCACCATGCTTGATACGATCGCTGCTTGCGGGGATGTGAATCGGAATGTCATGTGTACTTCAAATCCCTATCAATCAGAAGTGCACCATGATGTGTACGAGCTGGCAAAAAAATTAAGTGATGACCTGCTTCCACAAACAAGAGCGTATCACGAGATTTGGCTTGATGAGGAAAAAGTAGCGGCAACGCCAGACACTGAAGTTGAGCCGATGTATGGTCCGCTTTATTTACCAAGAAAATTCAAGATTGGCGTTGCGGTCCCTCCTGCTAACGATATTGATGTCTTTTCACAGGATCTAGGCTTCATTGCGATTATCGAACATGATCAATTAGTCGGCTTTAATGTCGCGATTGGCGGCGGAATGGGTATGACTCACGGTGATACAGCGACCTACCCTCAACTTGCAAAGGTCATCGGTTTTTGTACACCTGAGCAGGTTGTGGAGATTGCCAAACAAGTGATCACCATTCAGCGTGACTACGGAAACCGTTCAGTAAGAAAAAATGCCCGCTTTAAATATACAGTGGACCGGCTCGGCCTTCAGAATGTAAAAGAAGAGCTTGAACGCCGCCTTGGATTTGCCCTTTTAGACGCAAGAGGTTATCACTTTGATCATAACGGTGACCGCTATGGCTGGGTAAAGGGCATTAACGGAAGATGGCATTATACGATGTTTGTTGAAGGCGGGCGCATCACAGATTATGATGATTATCCGCTGATGACAGGCATTCGTGAAATTGCAAAGATTCATACGGGTGACTTCCGCTTAACAGCGAATCAAAATTTAATCATTGGAAATGTCACATCTCATAAAAAGAAACAAATCGAGCAGCTGATACAGGAATTCGGTTTGTCAGACGGCCAGCAGCACTCTGCACTGCGCCGCAGTTCAATGGCTTGCGTTTCTCTTCCAACATGCGGCTTAGCAATGGCAGAAGCAGAACGCTACCTCCCTCGCTTGATTGACAGAATTGAAGAGATTGTAGAAGAAAACGGCTTAAGTGATAAAGAAATCACCATTCGAATGACTGGATGTCCAAATGGATGTGCCCGTCATGCTTTAGGTGAAATTGGCTTTATCGGAAAATCACCTGGCAAATACAACATGTATCTTGGCGCTGCGTTTGATGGCAGCAGGTTAAGTAAACTGTACCGGGAAAATGTGGGTGAGGAAGACATTTTAAGCGAGCTTGGCTCTTTGCTCCCTCGCTACGCAAAAGAACGAGAAGAAAATGAACATTTCGGTGATTTTGTGATACGGGCAGGTATTGTCAAAGAAACAACCGATGGAACGAATTTTCATGTGCAGTAAAAAAGACAGGGATCCTTCCTGTCTTTTTTCTATTGATTCTGTTTCCTTTTCAGGTATGCGGAAATGCTCTTATACACATTTGGGTTTTCTAGTGAAGAAAGATCTGGTGAAGGCTTCTGTTCATACGCCCCTTTTAATAAACGCCGGACAATTTTTCCGTTTCTTGTTTTCGGTAAAGCTGAAATGAGATGAATCTCTTTTGGTATGAGCGCTTTTCCCGCATGTGAACCAACATGTGCTTTGAGCTCTTGAATGAGCTTGGCTTCTTCAAAAGATTGTGAACTGGTCACTATGAAACACACGAGCGCCTCTCCCTTTACCTCATCCGTTACCCCAATTACAGCGGCTTCGTGCACGGCCGTATGTCCCACAAGGATGGATTCAATTTCAGATGGACCGACGCGTTTGCCTGCTGTATTAATGACATCATCCGATCTGCCCGTGATATGGAATGCTCCGTCCTCTGTTTGCATGACCCAATCACCATGTGTCCATACCCCGTCAAATCGTTTGAAATACGTGTCTTCATAACGCTCAGGCTCATTCCAAAAACCACAAGTCATGCCGACCCAAGGCTTTTTCACAACAAGCTCCCCTACTTCATTCATGACGCTCTGACCTGATTCGTTATACACATCTGCCGCCATGCCTAAAATCGCCGTATTAAAAAGAATCGGTTTGATTGGACGAAGCAAAGTACTTCCTACAATGCCACCAGACACTTCGGTCCCCCCTGAATAGTTTAAGATGGGGATGTTCTTTTGACCGATTGTGTCAAAAAGCCATTGCCACGGTGCTTCATTCCAAGGTTCACCGGTAGAAATGATGGCTTTGACATGCGTCAATTCAATCTCTGCAAGGTTTTGCTGCATCGCAGAACGAACAAATGTAGGCGAAAGCCCAAAATGGGTGACTTTCTGCTGGTGGATGAATGACCAAAGATGCTGCTGATCTGGATAATCCGGTGCGCCGTCATATAGAACAATCGCGGCTCCATTGATCAAGCCGCCAAAGACTAGAAACGGTCCCATCATCCAGCCCATGTCTGTGAGCCAGAACAGCCGGTCTCCTATTGCGACATCCATACAAAGACCAGCATCAAAAGCCGCTTTTACAGGAAAGCCTGCGTGTGTATGAACGGCTCCTTTTGGCGTGCCAGTTGTTCCAGAGGTGTACAAGATCATGAGAGGGTCTTCATTTGTGACATAGGTCGTATCTTTTATCGGCTGTTCTTTTAATACATCATTTAGTCTTACATCATCTTGATATTCAGTATCAGAGGAAGCATGCACAATGACTGTTTTGACGGTATTTGTTTTTTTGATTGCATCAGCTACACATTCTCGCATGTTGATGGTTTTCCCCCGGCGCGTCATTTCATGCCCTGTGACGACAATGGTTGCACCTGAAGCACGAATGCGTACGGCAAGAGGCTCACTTCCATAGCCCGAGAAGACCGGACTAAAGATCACTCCAATCTTTGCAAAGGCAAGCATGACGGCAACCGTTTCAGGAAGCATAGGCATATAGACGATCGCCACATCCCCTTTTTGAAGCCCTCTCTTCAAAAAACCAGCTGCGAGACGATTGACTTTTTCCTGAAGATGGAGGTAGGACCAACTCTGTTCTTTCCCAGCTTCATTTCCCCAAATCAGCGCTGGTTGATGTTTGGTCTCTTCTTTCTCCGCCCATTTGTCCACGGCCGTTTCGGTGATGTTCAATTGGCCGCCTTTATACCACTTTGGCCACATGAATGACTCTTGACCTAATGCGGCTTCATACGGCACCTTCCACTGAATGCCGATGGCTTTTTCAGCTTCTTTCCAAAACCATTCTGTGCGCTCGATACTAGCTTGATAGAATGCGTCATAAGTAGAAAAACCAAGTGAGTGCATCCACTTGCAAAGACGTGTTTTTTTGATCATCTGCTCTCCCGGTATCCATGCTGGTTTCAGGTTCATCTTGAGGACGCCTCCCTTTAGACCGGATAAACCGGATGTTTTCGTCTCGTAAATGTCATCTCTTTAGAGGTATAGGCTTGTAATCTATTACACAGTTCAGCTCTTAAACGGTCAAATGGGATGACGCCGTCGACAATCATTTCAGAGGCAAGCTCGTATATATTCATATCTTCCTGGTATTCCTTGCGTTTCTCTTGTATAAATGAGGCTCTCTCTTCGGCAGGCAGTGCGGCAATTTTATTCGCATAGACAGCATTTACTGCGGCTTCTGGCCCCATCACAGCAATTTGGGCAGATGGAAGAGCAAGACAGCAATCTGGCTCAAAGGCAGGCCCTGCCATTGCATATAACCCTGCACCGTATGCTTTACGCACGATGACGGATATCTTCGGTACGGTCGCCTCTGACATAGCGGAAATCATTTTCGCCCCGTGACGAATAATGCCCGCTTGTTCTACTTTTGTTCCAATCATAAACCCCGGGATATCCGCAAGAAAGAGAAGTGGAAGATGAAAGGCGTCACATAGCTGAATAAACTTGGCGGCTTTGTCAGCCGAGTCATGAAATAATACGCCGCCTTTCACCCTCGGCTGGTTGGCAATAAGACCGACAGGCTGACCATTCATGCGGCCAAAGCCTGTGATAAGCTCTGCGGCAAACAGCTTTTTGATTTCAAAAAATGATCCTTCATCGATGAGTAAATCAATGAGTTGATACATATCGAAAGGCGTATTCTGACCTTTAGGGATGAGGTTTTGGATGGATATCTCAGATGGTTTAGGTGCTTTTGCGGCTATCGTTTTTGGTCTTTCCGTATAGTTGGCAGGCATGTAGGTTAAATAATCACGCGCGATTTGAATGGCCTCTTCCTCTGTTTGTGCTAATACATCCCCGCACCCAGAAATGCTGCAATGCATTTTTGCCCCGCCCATTTCTTCAAGGGATACTTTTTCTCCAATCACCATTTCGGCCATGCGCGGAGAGCCTAAATACATGGAGGCATTTCCTTCAACCATGACGACGATATCACAAAAAGCAGGGATGTAAGCACCGCCGGCCGCAGAAGGACCGAATAGTAAACAAATTTGCGGGATACGTCCAGACAGCTTGACTTGGTTATAAAAAATGCGCCCTGCCCCCCTCCTGCCTGGAAACATGGCGATCTGATCTGTGATTCTGGCTCCAGCTGAATCGACTAAATACAGCATCGGACAGTTGAGCTTCTCGGCTGTTTCTTGGATTCTAATGATTTTTTCTACCGTTTTGACGCCCCATGATCCCGCTTTGACGGTAGAATCATTTGCCATGAGGCATACGGTTTGTCCATTCATGCGTCCCGTCCCTGTGACGACACCATCTGCTGGTAAATGTTCATCTTGACATTCGGCAAACATCGCATCCTCAATAAAAGAATCCTGATCTAATAATAACTGGAGCCGATCACGGACGAACAATTTTCCTTTTTCTTTGTTTTTTTGATGGTATCGTTCGGCGCCGCCTTTTACAATCCGCTGTTTTTTCACTTCATATTCTTCGATCATGTCCATTCCCCTTTCTTGCTAGTTGCCTCTGTAATGAGGCGTTCGTTTTTCTTGGAAAGCCTGAAGACCTTCCATTCGATCTTCTGTATCAATGAGCCGTACATAGGCTTCGTATTCTTTCATCAGACCTGTACGTAAAGCGTGATCAAGGCTCATTTGAATCGCTTGTTTCGCTTCTTTTAAAGCAATTGGTCCGTTTTTAGAGATTTGTTTTGCGAGAGAAATGGCGTCATTCATGAGAGCATCTGCTAAAGAGATGTGCTCAATCAGCCCAATTTGAATGGCTTCTTCTGCTTGTAATGAAGACCCTGTGAAAATGAGTTCCTTTGCTTTACCGAGTCCGATGAGGCGCGGGAGACGCTGCGTCCCTCCTGCCCCTGGTATGATAGCTAGTCCTGTTTCTGGCAGGCCGAGCCTGGCTTCGGCTCTTGCGATGCGAAGATCACAAGCCAGCGCTAGCTCAAGACCTCCGCCGAGTGCGTGTCCGTTCATCACGGCAATGACAGGTATAGGCAGGGCTTCAATCTCAGTAAAGGTTTGCTGAATCGTAAGAACGGCTTCTTTGGCTTCTTCTTCTGTCATCAATCGTCGTTCTTTTAAATCTGCTCCTGCGCAAAAGACTTTAGAGCCAGCTCCTGTTATGAGCAAACAGCGGATGCTTTCATCGTGTTTGATTGCTTGAATGGTTTGATTAATCTCCTCGAGCATCGCAGCAGATAGGGAATTCGCTTGTTCTGGCCTGTTTAAGGTCATGATGCCAATCTGCTCATCTTGTATCGAAAAATTGACCAATGATGTCATGTCATTCATCCTTTATGAAGTAGTATGAGAGTGAAAAGCACGTAAGCAGTGACTAGGCAGGGTTCGATCTACTTTTGTTTCAATCCATTCTGCTGCTTTAATCAATCCAGGAAGGTCGATATTTGTTTCAATCCCCAGTTTTTGAAGCATATGCACCACATCTTCTGTCGCCACATTCCCGCTAGAGCCAGGTGCATATGGACAGCCGCCAAGCCCGCCGCTAGAGGAATCAAATATCGTGATTCCAGCCTTTAATGCCGTATATATATTCGCAAGACCCATCCCCTTCGTATCATGAAAATGAAGAGCGATTTTATCAGCAGGAAAACGCTCTAGTAAAATGTCTAATCGTCTTTCTACTTGCAGCGGATGGGCTTCTCCGATGGTGTCACCGAGTGATATTTCATCGATGCCGTAGGAGAGCAGAATATCCGTTAACCGCAGCACTTGATCCATTGACACTTGTTTTTCATAAGGGCAGCCAAACACGGTAGAAATATATGCGCGAGTATTTCGTCCTTCTGCTTTTAAATCTGCTGTCATTTGTTTGATGACAGGAAGGGTTTCATGTATGGATTGATTCATATTCTTCTTGTTATGTGTTTCACTCGAAGAGATAAACATAGCGCCTACATCAAGATTTGCTTCAAAGAAATAGGCTAAGCCTTTTTCATTAGGAATAAGTGCGGCATAGGTGGTATCGTCTTTTTTGTGTAAGGATTGGGCTAATTGTTTGGCGTCTTTTAAGGCTGGAACCCATTTCGGATGGACAAATGATGTGACCTCAATATAAGGGAGATGGGCTGCCGCGAGTAAATCAATCCATGTTCGCTTCTCGTTTGTGTCCAGCCAAGCTGATTCATTTTGCAGTCCGTCCCGCGGGCCGACCTCTCTGATAAGCACACTTTTTGGTAATGCCATTTGGCTTCCCTCCTATTCTGTCAGCTCCAGTAGCACCTCTCCCTCATCGACAAATTCACCCTCTGCCTTATACACTTTGCTGATCACACCTTCCTCTTCTGCAACGATCGGAATCTCCATTTTCATCGATTCTAAGATGGCGACTTCCTGTCCTTTTTGCACTTCATCACCTTGTGTCACAAGAAGCTTCCATAAGTTCCCGGCCATTTGTATCGTGACGGTTTTCATGAACGGTTTTCCTCCCTTTTTTTCATCAGAAAATCGGTTGTGATCCTTCCATGTAAGAACGCAGATGATCCGGCCATTTCCCTTAAAAGTGGTAAATTCGTTTTGATCCCTCCTATTTCATATGCTTGTAATGCTGCTTTTAATCGTTCTATTGCTAGTTTTCTTGTATCACCGTAAACAATCATTTTTGCAATCATTGGATCGTAAAATGGGGTAATGACGCTCCCGCTTGTCACACTTGACTCATGGCGTATATACGGGGCGGCTGGTGCAGAAAGTGTAGTGATTGTACCTGGTGATGGATAAAATGTGACTGGATCTTCAGCATAGATTCGGACTTCGATGGCATGCCCGATTTGATGAATATCCTCCTGATTGAAGGAAATCGGCTCTGATGCAGCGATTTTCAGCTGCTCCTCGACAAGGTCAATTCCTGTGATTTCTTCAGTGACAGGGTGCTCTACTTGCAATCTCGTGTTCATTTCTAGGAAATAAAATTGTTGATTTTGATCGACTAAACATTCAATCGTTCCTGCATTTTCATAGCCAATCGCTTTGGCTGCTTTGACGGCCATTTGCCCCATTTGAAGTCTCACTGAGTCATCGAGACAGGCGGCTGGTGCTTCTTCAATAATTTTCTGGTGTCTTCTCTGGAGTGAGCAGTCTCGTTCAAATAAGTGAACCCCGTGGCCGAAGGAATCAAAGAGGACTTGAATTTCAATGTGCCGCGCGTGTTCAATCACCTTTTCCATATACAAAGTACCATCATTGAAAAAGCTTTGCGCCCTTTTTTGATTTCCTTCAAACGCTCTGTACAGCTCCTCGTCATTTCGAACGAGCTGCATGCCAATCCCGCCGCCTCCGCTTGATGCCTTTAGCATGACCGGATAACCGAGTGACTGCGCTTTACTGACCCCTTCATCTGCGTCATGCAGTGGAGCTGAAACTCCCGGAACGATTGGGATGCCCGCCTGTTCCATCGTTTTTCTCGCTTCAATTTTATTCCCCATTTGCTGGATGACGTGTGCAGATGGTCCAATAAAGGCCATTCCTTCGTTGCGGCAGCGCTCAGCAAAAGCGGCGTTTTCTGATAAAAGACCATATCCAGGATGGATGGCATCTGTATTTGTTTGTTTGGCAACCTTGATGATTGCCTCCACATTTAAATAGCTTTCAGATACTTTTGCGCCTCCGATCGGAAATGCGCTATCTGCTTCTTGCACATGAAGTGCATGCTGATCTGCCTCTGAATAAACGGCGACTGTTTTGATCCCGAGCCGTTTACAGGTCCGAATAATTCTACGAGCTATTTCGCCTCGATTGGCGATCAGTACTTGTTGAAACATCTCTGACTTCACTCCTTTATTAGATCAAGCGCCTGCTTTTTCAGTCGAAATTTTTGAATCTTTCCTGAGGCGGTCATTGGATACTCATCTGTAATGAAAAAGTATTTCGGGATTTTGTAGCGTGCCATTTGGGACTGACAATAGCTGGTTAATGTCTCAATCGTGACCGTACTCCCTTGTTTGAGCCGAATGAATGCGGCTGCTTCTTCTCCGTATGTCTCGTCAGGAATGCCAACGACCTGTGCGTCAAGAATGGCCGGATGAGTGTAAAGAACGTCCTCAATCTCTTTTGGATACACATTCTCTCCGCCTCTGATGATCATATCTTTCAGGCGGCCTGTGATTTTCACATAGCCGTCATGATCCATCTCAGCTAAATCCCCCGTATGAAGCCACCCGTCCTTATCAATGACTTCATTTGTTGCTTCTTCATTTTTATAGTAGCCTTTCATGACATGATAGCCTCTTGTACACAGTTCCCCCTGCTCTCCTCTTGGCACCTCACTCGACGTGCCTGGTCTGGCGATTTTCACTTCGATGTGAGGAAGCGACCGACCGACCGTTTGAACCCGTCTTTCAAATGAATCATCGGTTCTTGTTTGGGTAATGACAGGAGAGCTTTCGGTCTGACCATAGGCAATCGTGAGCTCCCTCATTCCCATTTTTTCAATGACTGCCTTCATCACATGGGATGGGCAAAGTGAGCCGGCCATAATACCCGTTCGTAATGTGGACAGATCGTAATGGAGAAAATTCGGATGATCCAGCTCTGCGATGAACATCGTCGGGACGCCGTGAAGAACGGTACACTTTTCTATTTCAACTGTTTGCAGCACACGCTCTGGATGGAAAGATTCAACTGGGATGATCGTTCCTCCTTTTGTCAGACAAGCAAGCACGCCAAGCACAGAGCCAAAGCAATGAAAGAAGGGTACTGGGATACACATTCGGTCTTGTTGGGTGAGCTTCATGCAATCTGCGATTTGGCTGGCATTGCAGACGATGTTGGTATGGCTGAGCATGACTCCTTTTGGGTAGCCGGTTGTGCCCGAGGTATATTGCATATTTATCACATCATCAGGCAGCAGCGCATCCATTCGTTTCTCCCATTCATGATCTGCGGTTCTTTTGGCAGCAACTTGAATACTGTCCCAGCTGCGCATGCCGTTTGGTACGTGCTGGCCAATATATACGCATCTTTTTAAATAAGGAAATGATGCGGATGTGATCTCATCTTGATGAGCTGTTTGAAGCTCCGGGATCAGCTCTTCAATCATTCTGACATAGGATGTCTCTTTGACCCCGTCTACGATAAACAGCATTTTACTATCAGAGTGCTTTAGTAAATAAGCGAGTTCCTGTGATTGAAAATTCGTATTCACGGTGACAAGAACAGCTCCAATGGAGGCGCAGGCGAATTGCAGAATGAGCCATTCAGGTACATTTGGTGCCATGATGGCGAGATGATCCCCCTTTTGAACCCCTATTGCCATTAGACCTTTACCTGTTTCCTTGACCTCTCTATAAAACGCTTCGTATGAATAACGTAAAGAACGTTCTGGATAAACAATGGCTTCATGTTCTGGGTGCTGCTCCTTTTTTTCTCTTAATAGGGAGCCGATCGTCTGTGGCTGAATCGACATCATTGCTTTCCTCCCTCACAAATAGTAAGCGTTTTCATTGCGGTGTTACGCTAACAGTTGTCTTGCGATGACGAGCCGCTGAATTTCAGATGTCCCTTCTCCGATTTCCATCAGCTTGGCATCTCTCACGAGTCGTTCAACACCGCATTCTTTCATGTAGCCTGTTCCGCCGTGAATTTGGACTGCATCAAGACTTGCTTTTGTCGCCATTTCAGAAGCGAAAAGCTTGGCATAGGCTGCTTCCTTTGTAAACGGCTTGCCGTTATCTTTCAGCCAAGCGGCTTTCCATACCATTTGTCTTGCGAGCTCTATTTGCATCGCCATATCCGCCAGCTTAAACTGAATGGCTTGAAAGGATGAGAGGGTCTGACCAAATTGCTTTCTTTCTTTTGCATAGGAAAGCGAGGCGTCAAGTGCCGCTTGCGCGATTCCAACAGAAAGGGCGGCAATCGAAATTCGTCCTCCGTCTAATGTATATAAAAACTGCTTGAATCCTTTGTTTGGGTCTCCTAATATATGATGCGCTGGTACGCGCACTTCGTTTAAAATGATTTCAGCCGTATCTGATCCGCGCACCCCCATTTTGTCATATGGATTTGTAATTGATAGCCCTTTTTGTCCTTTCTCAACAATGAAGGCTGAGATGACCGGGCGGCCGTGCTCATCATGATCCGTAACAGCGGTGACGATAATGGTTCTGGCAAAATTGGCATTTGTGATCCAGCACTTCTCCCCGCTGATGATGTATTCTTGTCCGTCTTTGATCGCTTTTGTTTTCGTTCCTTTTGCATCTGAACCTGCGTTTGGTTCTGTTAATCCGAAGGAACCGAGTGCTGTTCCAGATGCTAGCGGGACAAGGTGATCCATCTTTTGCTCCTCTGTACCGAAATAATAAAGCGGGCTTGCACCTAAGGAGACAGCAGCGGCATAGCTAAGACCTGTACTGGCACACTGTTTTCCGATTTCTTCTACAGCCAGTGCATACGATATCGTATCTCCACCCGAGCCTCCATATTTTTCTGGAAAGGGTATGCCCATAAAGCCTAGCTCCCCCATTTTTTGAAATGTTTTGACAGGAAATACTGCCTGTTCATCAATCGTTTGAGCGAGCGGTGCAATTTCTGCTTTTGCGAATTCTTTGACCATCTGACGGATCATTTGTTGTTCTTTCGTTAATTCAAAGTCCATCTTGCTTCCCCCTTTGTCTCTTCTCTATCATATTTATTAATCAAGTAGCTGCTTCATGCCAAGCTTGATTGAATTCAGAAAATTAAAATAAGATTAGTAGAAAAAAAGAGGAAATGAAAAAAGCATAAATGAAAGAAAGTTCTCATTCATGCTTTTTTTCGTTATTTTACTGTTTTTGTAGAAGGCTTACTTTCATGATGAAGGCGATTAAGAGCCGTTACTTTGTAGGTAGCACTCTTCTTCTGCTTCACTGAAAGGTCTTTGACAGGTGTCATCGTGCCTTTTTCTTTTCTGACCGTTTGCAGTAATTCATACGTCCCTTTATTCGTCAATCGATAGACCGCATAATAGGATGCAGTAGAATGTGGGTCATTTTTGATCTGTAAAGCCGCGCCATCTGCTGTCTTTTTCACAGATTGGATGATTGGTTTTTTTGGAGCTTTCTGATGAAGCCACGGCATTTCTGGAATGAGAGCCGGTTTGCTATATGTCTCCTCTATTAATCGATCCTTTACATTCAAAGGGTTACGATTGATATCCTTTAGACTAAAATGCATGCTTCCCTGCACGAGTGGAGACTCCCTGTTCAGCTCGATTTGGCGAAAATATTCCTCGGGATCAGACCAAGCGGGATCACTGTTCTGATTGATTTTATAAGTCGCCTGACCAATGTATAGGTGAACGGGCTCTCCCTTCACTTCATTTGACCACCATTTCGTCAGCACATCATAGGCGGCTGCCTGAAAGCCGATGCTCCAGTAAATTTGCGGGGTGACATAGTCGATATTGTGCTGCTGAATCCACTCTCTTGTATCAGCATACAAATCATCATAATTGGTCATCCCCGCTGTGGTGTTTGAACCAGTTGGATCATCTTTTATATTGCGCCATACACCAAACGGGCTAATGCCAAATTTCACATACGGCTTTTCTTTCTTAATGGTTTCGTTGATTTGCTGCACCAATTGGTTCACATTATCTCTTCGCCAATCTTCTATATGCGGGAATGATTTTTTTCCATATGTTTCATATGTTTCTTGATCTGGAAATGGCACACCAGCAATTTTATTCGGGTAAAAATAATCATCCATATGCACCGCATCAATATCATAGATTTTCACTACTTCTTCTATGCCGCCTACAATGAAGTCCTGAGCATCAGGAATGCCTGGATTGTAATAAAGCTGATTTCCATAAGCAAGAGTCCAATCAGGATGTTTTCTTGCTGGGTGATCGGCTGATAATCGGCTGAGGTCTGTATGATTCATTGTGATTCGATAAGGGTTAAACCAAGCATGAAATTCCAGGCCGCGTTTATGTGCTTCTTCTATCATGAATTGAAGCGGGTCATATCCAGGATCTTTCCCTTGCGTCCCGGTCAAATATTCTGACCACGGTCCGAATGCCGAAGGGTAAAAGGCATCTGCTGTTGGTTTAATTTGCATGATGATGGCGTTCATATTCATCGCTTTAATCTCATCTAACAGATGGATGAACTCTTGTTTCTGGTCTGCGGCAGACAGTCCTTTCTTTGAAGGCCAATCCAAGTTATAAACCGATGCGACCCAAACCGCACGCATCTCTCTGCTGCTTTCAAGCTTCCCTTTTGGCATTGGACGAGCTAGACTGCTAGATGGAATCAATAAGAATATAAACATCAAAGTCATTGTCAGAAACATCATACTGATCTTTTTCAGCATGTTTTGCATCACCTCATATCAAGTTTATTCTGCGATTTGTGATGGAATGCCAGCAGATGGTGTAAGCAGGATGTTTTTCATTGCTTTGAGCTGAGCTTCAGGTACTTCGCAGGCTTCGATTAAATACCGCTCTGCACTCCCGTATGTATCCATCATCTCGTTTAGCACATCTTCAAGATAATCTTGCTGCACACCAAGCAGCGGCTGAATTTGCTTTTTTGATACCCGGTATAAACTCATCATTCGGACAAATCGTTCCTGCCTTTTGACAAGCATTTGCACTCCTTCATTTGAACGCATGTATTCACTTAAAACGATATGTACCGGTACACCGGCAGCTAATTGAATAAGGGCAGATAAAAAACCCGTACGGTCCTTTCCGCTCGTACAGTGAAGCATCAGCGGATAATTTTTTTCATCTGACAGTAATGTGAACAACTGCTGAATCTCTTTTTTTCGTTCGGTGAGCATACTTTGATATAAATCTTTCATGATCGGCGTAAATGATAGAGACTTTGCTTCTGCTACCAGCATACGAAACATGGTCCATTTACTAGGCATCATACTGTCAGGCTGCATAGGGATATGGACGATTTTGTCGTGTTCCTTGATCTTTGGTGGATGTGATTTACGTTCTGAGGTTGTACGGAGGTCACAAACGGTTTGAATCCCAAGCTTCGAGAACATCGCGATATCGTGTTTTGTCAGACGGGATAAATCTGCGGATCGATAAAGCATTCCCGGCTTGATCACCATCTCGTCTGTTGTTTGAAGTCCCCCTACTTCTCTAAAATTTGCAAGCTTTGAAAATGGGTTGTTTGACTGATTCATAGAAGTTAAAGTCCTTTCCTTCATCATTCCTTTCTCTATCATACGCTTTTATAGAAAAGGAGAAAAGAGAAGCAGATGACGGATCATCATGTAAGAGGAATTATTGGTATAATGAAAAAAAGACATTCGGATTGATTGGAGATTGTAGCATGATAAAAACAAAACGGATCCAGCAAATCAAAGAGTACGTGTTTGACCAGGAATCTGCCTCACTTGATGAGCTAGTGGCGCATTTTGGCGTCTCCAAAAACACGATACGCCGGGATGTTCAAACATTGGTTGAATCCGGCGTACTAAAGAAAGTATATGGCGGTGTGGCTGTGAACCACTCAACGTTAGTGGTGTATCAAGAGCGTAAGACACGTCAGCTGAGTAAAAAACAATTGATCGGTCAGACCGCCGCCGCTTTTGTCGAAAATGGCGATATGATCTTTGTTGATTCTGGTACGACGACGCTCGAGATGCTTCCGTATTTGACGGAAAAACAGGTGACCGTTGTGACAAATAACGTAGATTTCATTACACAGGCGATGCCTTTTGAGAATCTCACCATCTTTTCGACTGGCGGGATGCTTGAGCGAAAAACGAATTCTTTCGTTGGCTATCAAAGTGTAGAACGTCTAAAAGCATATAATGTCAATAAAGCATTTATTGCGTCAACTGGTTTATCCATTGATCACGGGGTCACGAATTCTTCCCCGCTTGAAACGGATATTAAAAAAACACTCGTTCAAAAAAGTGCAAAAACGTTTTTATTAGTCGATGACAGTAAATTCGATCATTATGCACTGACCACGTTTTGTGATTTACAAGATATTGATGTCGTCGTGACCAATAAGCAGCCAAATGAAGATTATCTTCAATATGGAAAAGAGCATGATGTGCGGTTTGTCACGCCTTCAGCAACTTAGGAGACACGAAGGCTAGTAACAGCTTTCTACGGTCCAAAACGGAGAAAAGAAAGGCTGCTAAAAAAAACGGCTCAGGAATTTGAGCCGTTTTTTGATTCGTTCATCTCAAGCTGTATAATGAAGTGGAATAAAAATCGGTACACTGCCGAGATGACGTCGATGAAAGACGTATCTTCTTGGATGTCCTCAAGCTCAAGAAGCTGTAAATTCACATCAAATAAGCCATCTTGTCCATTAAATTGAAGCTGAGCACCATTTAATTGCGACAGCATTTCCTTTAGAATGCCTGTGTCTTTTTTAGGACGTTTTAATCCGAATAACACGGTATACGTTTGAAACACTTCGTCCCATTCAATGGCTAATCCATCGACTTTCACCACATCAAACCACTTCGATTCGATATAAATGAATTCTTTTTGTTGTGTTTTTACATATGTAAGCGGTGTGTTTAAAAATGAGGAGGCTTCCGTTTGAATCAAATCCTCTGATTCCTTGTCCACACGCTCTATATATACATCGCCAAAGCGTGCTTCTTCCTTTATTCTTGCACCTTCTAACGCCCAATTGTGACGCGCCGCTTCGTCATATTCAAAGTCTGTCAGCGCCTGCCCTTCTTTCAATAAATCTTGTAAGCGATTTTGCAATGACATGGCTATGTCTCCTTTCATCTACTTCATTTGCGTTTATTATTTTAGCATAACACACGAAAAGAAAGATATGTCCCAGTAGATGATGGTATCATAGTGTAAAAAGAAACATCTCGGAGGGGTACGTTTTGCTCACAATGACACTGGCAGAAAAAATCGTAGACGAGGTCAAAAAAGTGCTGACTGAGGAAGTCATCATCGCACAAACAAACGGTACCATCATTGCGGCAACAGATCCAGCGCGCATTGGTCAATTTCATGAAGGGGCATATGTTACGTCCTTGGAAGGGCAGAAACGAATCCTCACAAAGAATGATGAACAGCATATGAAAGGCGTCAAAGCTGGCATCAATCTGCCTATTTACTTTGAGCAAGAGGTCATTGGTGTAATTGGGATGACAGGAGACCCTGTACATGTGTCCCCTTTTGGCGAAATATTACGAAAAATGACAGAGCTGCTCATACAAGAACATGAATTTTTTCAAGAGTCTGAAACAGATGAACGGCAGCTAGAAGCGTTTGTATTCGACTGGCTTCATCTGCCGGAGACATCCATTGATATCACTGAAAAGGCGAAGCGGCTTCAGCTTGATGTTCAAAAGCAGCGTGCGGTTGTCCTGATCGATTGTCAGGATGAATCATTTATGAAACAGGATCAATACAAAGCGATGAAGGCTGTGCTGCATCTCACCAAGCAGGAGATCATCGTGCGCTGGGGACATGCGCGTTTTTTGCTCATGCTGCAAACAACTGCGGAAGATCGTGACGCTTTGCAGCAGCGCCTTTTTCACATGCATGCCTCGCTCTCAGCGCTGTCCACCTCGAAGATATTGATTGGTGCGGGGAAACCAGCAGCTTCTCATTTGATGAAGCAATCCTTTCATCAAGCCTTTCGTGCATTAAAATTGGCGCATGCTGATACACCGATTGTGTTTGATGAAGATTTGACGCTTGAGCTTTTTATCGAGGAAGTTAGTCAGGAAACGAAAGAAGTGTTCCTTGATCGAACGATTGCGCCCCTTCTCCCCTATCCTGAGCTGGTGAAAACATTGCGGGTACTCATGACATCGGATTACTCATTGAAATATACAGCTGGAGCGATGCATGTACATATTAATACGCTGCATTACAGGTTAAAACGCATCCAAGATTTAACGACACTTGATCCAAAGCGCATGCAAGATGCGATGCTCTTTTATTTAGCATTGATGCTGTTAGATCATGATACAAAAAAATCAAAAAAACAGTCCGATATTTTGTAGAATCGTCCATAGGCATGATGCGGTTCTTTTTTTATACTGGAAGAAATGATACGTCAAATCAGTGGGAGTGCATGTACATGTTAGATTCTGAATTTTCAAATCAATTAAAAAAGGTTGTCGGTGCGTCTTATGTACAAGACAGCAAGGCGGATCGTCTTGCCTACTCTTATGATGCGACACCGAATTTTCAGCATATGCCAGATGCCATCGTGAGTCCTCACACAGCCGAGGAAGTAAAGCAAATAGTCCAGCTTTGCACCTTATACAACGTGCCGATCGTGCCAAGAGGATCAGGAACCAATCTTTGCGCAGGAACTTGTCCCGCAAAAGGCGGCCTTGTGATGCTGTTTACAAGAATGAACCAATTATTAGAAATAGACGAAGAAAACCTCACCGCAACGGTGCAGCCTGGCTTGATTACGCAGGAGCTCATTCGCCAAGTAGAGGAAAGAGGTCTCTTCTATCCACCTGATCCAAGCTCTATGAAAATCTCCACATTAGGCGGAAATATTAATGAAAATTCAGGTGGTCTAAGAGGCTTAAAGTATGGTGTGACAAGAGATTATGTCCTTGGTCTTGAAGTGGTTCTGCCAAACGGTGACATCATCAAAACAGGCGGCAAGCTCGCAAAGGACGTGGCTGGATATGATATGACCCGTTTATTCGTTGGTTCAGAAGGAACGCTAGGGATTGTCACAGAAGCAACGCTGAAGCTCTTGCCGCTTCCAGAAACAAAACAAACGATGCTTTGCTTATACGAAAGCCTAGAGGAAGCCGCTACTTCTGTCTCGGCCATTATTGCAGAGCGGATCATCCCCGCCACATTAGAATTTATGGATCAGCCAACTCTTGAAGTCGTTGAAGATTTTGCGAAAATTGGTCTGCCTACTGACGTTCAAGCGGTGCTATTAATCGAACAGGACGGCAATCCTGAGGCGGTTTCCCGTGATATGCAAACAATCGCAGAAGTTTGTCAGAAGCACGGTGCAAAAAGCGTCAATATCGCACATTCTGAAGAAGAGGCAAGTGCGCTCTTAACGGCGAGACGCTCTGCTTTATCTGCCCTTGCCCGGTTAAGCCCCACAACGATTTTAGAAGATGCCACAGTACCTCGTTCTGAAATTGCCAACATGGTGCGTGCGATCGAAGAAATTGCGCGAGAGTATCAGGTGAAAATTTGTACGTTTGGGCATGCAGGTGATGGAAACTTACACCCCACTTGTGCAGCAGATGCAAGAAACAAAGAAGAAATGGAACGTGTGGAAGAAGCCTTTCAAGCCATTTTTGAAAAAGCGGTCTCACTTGGCGGCACCATTACCGGAGAACATGGCGTTGGTCTCATGAAAGCTCCTTATTTGGAGCTAAAGGTCAAAAAAGAAGGAATCGCGGCAATGAGAGCGATTAAACAGGCACTTGACCCTGCAAATATCATGAACCCTGATAAAGTGTTTGGGACTGCAAGAAAGCGGGTGGTGGTCTCATGAATTCCTCTAAACAAAAAGAGATTCAGCAAAAATTCCAGCAGCAAATGGATGAAAAGGAGCTGCTCAATTGTATGCGCTGCGGCTTCTGCCTCCCTTCCTGCCCTACCTATATTGAATCCGGACAACAAGAAACGCACTCTCCCCGCGGCCGAATTGCTTTAATGAAGGCGGTAAGAGACGGTGTGATTGAACCAGATGAAGATGTCGAACATTCACTTAATCTTTGTCTTGGCTGCCGTGCATGTGAACCGGTCTGCCCTTCTGGCGTCAAGTATGGGCGATTACTTGAAGATGCAAGAGACATCATTCAGCAGCATAAAAAACAATCGTTTCCTGTTAAATTGATGAGGCATGCTGTTTTTAAAGGTCTTTTCCCTTCACAAAGCCGTATGCGGCAAGCTGCAGGTCTTCTTCGATTTTATCAAACATCTGGTCTGCAAACTGCTGCCCGTAAGACTGGCATGCTGAAGGTGCTTCCTTCGCATTTACAGCTGATGGAACAGGCACTCCCAAAGGTGCCGCGTCAAAAGAAAAGCCGTTTGAATGAATACAAAGCCACCAGCCCAGCAAGAAAACGTGTAGCATTTTTTTCTGGCTGTTTAATGGACACGGTTTTTTCCAGTACAAATGAAGCGACGATCCAGCTTCTGCAGCTGTCAGGCTGCGACGTTGTCGTCCCTCCTATTCAGACGTGCTGCGGAGCGCTTCATGGCCATAGTGGAGAAAAAGAGCAAGCGAAACAGTTAGCAAAGCAGAATATTGAAGCCTTTGAGGAGACGGATGTAGATGCGATTGTCATGAATGCGGGCGGATGTGGTGCCTTTTTAAGTGATTACGATCATTTGCTTCACGATGATCCGGCTTTTCAAAAGCGAAGTGAAGCCTTCTCAAAGAAAATCATGGATATATCAGACATTCTAGTGGAGCTGGCGTTTCATCACCGCATTCCTTTGGCTTTGCCTGAGCAAGTCATCACCTATCAAGACTCTTGTCATTTACGGAATGGAATGGGTGTACAAAGTGCGCCAAGGGTGCTCATGAAGGCTATTCATGGTGTTTCGTTCAAAGAAATGAAGGATGCAGATCGCTGCTGCGGCTCGGCAGGAATTTACAACATCTTGCAGCCAAAAATGTCGATGCAAATTTTAGATCATAAAATGACGGAAGCAAGTCAAACAACGGCTGCTGCCATTGTCACATCTAATCCAGGCTGTCAATTGCAAATGGTGGCAGGGATCAAACGCTCAGGGCACTCGCCCAGCATGAGGGCTGTTCATCTCGCTGACTTATTATTAGAAGCCGTCCAATATAGAAAAGAAGCGTCCAGCTCATAAAGCTGAACGCTTTTTTCATGCATATCTTCAGACGATTGGTTGGATAATAGATGCAAATTGCGGAAGTAGATGGTTCAAATGCTGAAAAAAAACAAACAACATCAGAAGGACCCGAATTCAGTATTTGAGGCATTATCGCGTTCCTCTGATTTTACAAATGAGTTATCTCGCAGTGAAGGTTTTCTTTATCGAATTTCTTTTTTTCGATCCTTAATCAATGGAAATCTACTACATGAACAAATTCTGCCCTTCATCAAACAATTGCATCTGACACCCACTCTGGAGGAGCTAAAAGAACACATCCCGATTGAACAGGCTGTGATCACGAGTGACCTTCAAGAAGTGGAACAAGCCCTTCATCGAGGCAGTATTGCCATTCGACTCGAGACGGACTGGGCTAAAACGCTTCTTTTGCCGATTGAAGAAAAAAAAGGCAGACAAGTGGGTCCACCTGAGATTGAATTTGGCATTATTAGTGCACAGGAAGCGTTTGTTGAGGTTCTGGATACCAACTTAAACTTGCTTAGGCGACGGCTTCCGACGCCGGACCTCAAAGTGGCCGAAAAGACCGTTGGCACCCTTACTCAAACAAAAGTAGCCGTGTTATATATCGAAGAAATCGCCAACCCGCAAAACATAGAAACCGTTCTTCAGCGAATTGAGGACGTCGATTATGATCAAATTTTAGATGCGAATTATCTGGCTCAAATGCTTTATGATGTGTCCAATACGATTTTTCCATTGTTCTTAAATACAGAAAGACCAGACCGAGTTTCTTCAGGTCTTACGGAAGGAAAAATTGCCATCATGGTAGATGGGTCGCCTCATGTCTTGCTTGCCCCGACGATTTTACTTGAGTATTTTTCAACAATGGAAGATTATAACATGTCATGGATTGCCGCCTCCTGCTTTAGGCTATTACGTATATTTGCAGTGATATTTTCTATTTTTGCGACGCCTTTATATGTAGCCGTTTTAACCTTTCATTATGAACTGATTCCTAAGGATTTATTAGAAACGATTGTGGCCTCACGCTATCTTGTCCCATTTCCGCCGATTATCGAAGCATTATTTTTAGAGATTTCCATTGAATTACTTAGAGAAGCCGGGTCTCGCCTGCCAGCAAAGGTCGGACAGACACTTGGGATTGTTGGAGGGATTGTCATCGGGCAGGCTGCGGTGGCAGCAGGCTTAACAAGCAATATCTTACTCATTATTGTCGCCCTGTCTGCTCTTGCCTCTTTTGTCACACCTATATACAAAATGGGGACTACCATTCGGCTTTTGAGATTCCCTTTTCTTTTCTCGGCACAGATTTGGGGTGCATTAGGAATTGCTATGATGGGATCTTTTCTTCTTACCCATTTAATGAAATTAACCTCTATTGGCCGGCCTTATCTAGAAC
This sequence comes from Bacillus sp. SIMBA_154, assembly GCF_046536015.1. Lineage (NCBI taxonomy): Bacteria > Bacillati > Bacillota > Bacilli > Caryophanales > Bacillaceae > Bacillus > Bacillus sp. SIMBA_154. The sequence continues at coordinate 8,482 of NZ_JAWJBV010000007.1, read as the reverse complement.
CTATTTATCCACTTCGTCTGGCTGATTTAAAGGGCAGCTTGATTCGTCCTCAGCTCCGCTTTTTGAATAAAAGACCGGATAATTTACGTGGAGAAAATAGAACCATTCACCAGCCAAAGCCTAAGCAAGGCCGGAAGGGGAAAAATGATTTTTACGAATAAGGAAGTGAAAGTATGGGCTCTTCTGTTAAAGAAAAATTTCAAATCTCCCCTTTTTTTGTGTTTTTTCTCATCAATGCCAATCAAGTAGGTGTCGGCATTTTAAATTTTCAAACGAATCTTGTTCGTTCAATGAATAATGATGGCTGGATCGCCATTCTTATTTCCGGCATCAGCGTTAATCTGATGATTTTTCTGATTTATTTTATGTTTCGCAAGGCCCCTTCTAATGAATTTGGTGATATTACACAATACGTGTTTGGCAAATGGATTGGGCAATTATTCAATATTCTCTATATCTTCTATTTTTCATTTTTGTCGTTGACCGTTCTCGTCCATTATATGGATGTGATCCATGTGTGGCTGTTTAAAGAAATCCCCGGTCTTTTGTTTGCGTCTGTATTGCTGCTGCTTGTCTATTACATACATACTGGCGGTTTTAGAACAATCGCTGGCTGGGCTTACTTTAGCATTGTCCTAACGTACTGGATGACCTTTATCTGCTTTTATGTCATGAAATATAGTCACATTCGCTTTATGTTCCCAATGTTTGATCATTCTTTCTCGCAAATCATGGCGGGAGTCAAAGATGCCTCTTTATCCATGTTTGGTTTTGAAACGCTGCTTGTCTATTATCCCTTTATTAAAAATGCAAAAACGTCTCAAAAATTCGCCCATATGGGGGCATTATTGACCACATCCCTCAATTTGCTTGTTTTTCTCGTATCTATTGCGTATTACTCAAGTGCTCAGCTTGAACTCACGAAATGGCCGACATTGACGTTAACTAGCATCGTGAAACTTCCCTTTATCCAGCGCTTTGAATTTATTGAAGTGTCCCTATGGCTTCTACTAGTTATACCAAATATCGCCATTCCATTATGGGCAGCCAGCAGAATGGCGAAACAAGTATTTCATACGAGTCAGCGTATCACGTTAATTGTTCTCAGCGTTCTTATTTTGGTAATGTTTTCGTTTTTTGTCGGAGCTACCTCTTTTGAATCCTTTAACAAATGGGTGGAATACAGCGGATACATGCTTGTATATGGATTGATTGTATGTATGATTATTGGATTGATGCTGAAAAAAAGGTGGGTGAAAAAACGAGCATGAAACATTATGTTCTCGTGGGTCTCATGTTATTTAGTCTTTTCTTAACTAGCTGTGCACAGCCTCGCCTTTTAGATGAATTAAATATCTCTCAGGCGGCAGGATTTGATTTAGTGGAAGATGGAGAAATGAAGGGCTTTTTTGTCTTCCCAGTCTTTAAAAGTGAAGAGCAAGGAAACTATCAAATATTAAGCGCTAAGTCAAATACCATTAGTAATATTCAGTTTCTCGTTTCAGAAAAATCCCCCTTCCCAGTTGTCATGGGACAAGTGCTTGTTATTTTAATTAGTGAAAAGCTAGCAAAAGAAGTCGGGATGATTGATTTGATGAATTACATTTACCGCGACCCTATTATTGGGTCAAGACAAGTTTTTGCAATCGTTGAAGGAGAGGTTGAAGATGTCTTGCACACAAAAATGAATCAAACCAATTTAAATGTTGGTATGTATATTTCAGACCTGTTAGCTCAAAATATGCGAAATGGCAATGAACCGGTCACCAATCAGCACATTTTTATGAACCAGATGCTTGCAAAAGGTGTTGATGCATACCTCCCTTACATCAAAAAAACAAGTAATGCCATCAAAGTCTCTGGTGTCGCACTTTTTAATCAAGAAAAAATGGTAGGTCATATCCCTGGAGAAAAAACGTTTGCATTTAAAGCCATGATTGAAAATCATAAAAACGGCATTTATGAATTTCGATTGAATGATAAGGCGAAGACCCATGTCGTCATTGAAAATATCAAATCACATGCGTCCTATCATATCAAACCAACTGAAAATCTCACAAAAAAGCCTCACATCACCATTGACATCAAGCTTAAAGGTGAATTAAAAGAATTCATGAAGTCCAAAAAAATTGATTCACCTTCGATCTTGCAGCATGTCGAAAAAGAAATTGAGAAGCGTGTGGCTCAGCAAGGACAAGACCTTGTTCAGTCATTTAAAAGGCAAAAAATAGATCCGCTTGGACTTGGTCTGAGGTATCGTTCTAAAGACAAAGCAATGACACCTGAGAAATGGCAGGAAATCTACCCTGATGCGGATGTACAAATCAAATGCCAGATGAAGGTTGTCCAAACAGGAGTTAGCCAATAAAAAAGACTGTGAAAAGGGTCTTCCCTTCTCAGACAGTCTTTTTTTAATCTTCATCTTTTACATCCGGGTCATCAGGTATCGGTTCATTTAAGATCTCTTGGACGAGCTCTTTGTATTGTTCAAGCTGCTTCATATGTGTTTGAAACTGCCCTTGATAAATCAGGTAAGATTCCCCATCAAATACGTAGCGGATCTTTTTTTGCTGGATTAATTTTTCAATATACGCTTCTGATACTTCTAGGTATTCAGCTGTTTCTGCGATTGTTAAATACATGTATGTGCACCACCAGTTCGTTTCATCTTACAAATTATATCACGAGCTGCTGGAAAAACGGATACAGCCTGTTCATGTTTTTTTCATCTTTTCTTCACTGATTCGTCAACTCCCTTTTGTACAGTATTAATACACACAATTTATAGGAGGTGACCATTCTTCACATGACAAGGAAAAACATTCGAACCTATGCCGCGTTTTCAATTGTAGGAGCAGGCAATACGCTCATTGACTTCATCTTTTTCTTCTTTCTAACGGCCTGCTTTGTACCCCCCTTCCTCGCGCAGTGCCTTTCCTATAGTGCAGGGATGATGAACAGCTATTTTTGGAATCGAAAATGGACATTTCAAGTGAAAAAGAAAGCTGACAAGTGGGAATGGATCAAATGGATGACTGTCAATGGGGCAGCGTGTTTTCTTACCTACTTCGTCTTATATGTCATGCAACTAGCAGATTTCTCATTATTCATCAGTAAATTGGTCGGCACCCTTCTTGGTCTTATGATCACTTTTACTGGAAGCCGCGTTTGGGTCTTTCAAACAGAAAATCAACAATCAGAAATGGAGCGATGATTCAATGAACATTAAAAAAGCCATTATACCAGCAGCCGGGTTAGGCACACGTTTTTTACCAGCGACTAAAGCACAGCCGAAGGAAATGCTGCCCATCGTCGATAAACCTGCCATTCAATATATTGTCGAAGAGGCAGTTCAATCAGGCATTGAAGATATCCTCATTATTACAGGAAGGAATAAAAAATCGATTGAAGATCACTTTGACCGGTCCATTGAGCTAGAGCAAAATTTACTCGAAAAAGGGAAAAAGGAACAGCTGGCTGAAATCAAGCATATTGCGGATATGGCCAATATTCATTATATTCGTCAGAAGGAACCTCTAGGTCTCGGACATGCAGTGTTATGTGCACGTCACTTTACCGGAAATGATCCTTTTGCTGTTCTTTTAGGTGATGATGTGATGGTATCAGACAAGCCCGCCCTCTCTCAGCTCATGGAAGTCTATGAAGACAAACAAACAGAGGTAATGGGTGTTCAGCAAGTAGATCGTCTAGATGTCAGTAAGTATGGTATGATAAGACCAGCTAGATTAGAAGGGCATGTGTTTGAAGTCACAGACTTGGTGGAAAAGCCAGCCATTCATGAGGCACCTTCCGATTTAGCCGTGATGGGCAGGTATCTTTTAACCCCATCGATTTTTTCTGTGTTAGAAAGAATCGACAGAGGTGCTGGTAACGAAATACAGCTGACAGACGCTCTGAAAGAGATTGCACATCAATCACCCATTTATGCTAGACGATTAGATGGTTTGAGATTTGATGTTGGAGATAAGCTTGGCTGTTTTAAGGCAGCGACTGAAATTGGATTAATGCGTCATGATATGAGACCAGCCATGCTAGCATATATAGAAAGCATACTCATGAGAGAAGCAAAACAAGCATAGGCTCTTATAAGAATGCTTGAAGAAAATCGTATTTAAAGGCAGTGTGAAATGAATGGGAACCTTTTTTAATGAAATTTTAACATGGCTGACAAGCCTTGGTTACGTAGGTGTTGCACTTGGACTCATGATTGAAATTATTCCGAGTGAAATTGTCCTTGCTTATGGCGGATATATGGTATCAACAGGAACCATTGGTTTTGTTGGGGCTGTTATTGCTGGGGTCATTGGAGGCACGCTTGCTCAGTGCTTTATTTACTGGATTGGTCTTTACGGCGGAAGACCTTTTTTAACAAAGTACGGAAAATATTTATTCATCCATGAGCATCATATTGCCACTGCAGAGCGATGGTTTGACCGATATGGAACAGGTGTGGTGTTTACAGCGCGCTTTATCCCTGTTGTGCGCCATGCCATCTCGATTCCAGCCGGCATTGCCAAGATGCCATTTTTCAAATTTGTTCTTTTGACGGGATTAGCCGCTATCCCTTGGTCCATCTTATTTATCTATCTCGGGATGCAGCTCGGGACAAAGTGGGATCACATTCAAAGCGTTGCTCACACTTATACAACACCTATTATGGCCATCGCCATCGTCCTTATCGTTCTGTATTTCATGCTAAAAAAAATGCGTACAAATCGAAAACGGACAATCTAACGAAAACGCCTTCCACTGATTCTGTGAAAGGCGTTTTTGCTATGAGGGTGTCGATTGCTTTTTCATATATTGGGATAATTCCATAATCATTGCACCCATTCTCTCAAGTGACGGGGCAAGAATGCGGTCTATTCCCTCTTCTTTTAAAGCTTCAGCTGTTACTTTTCCGACAGCCACTGCCAGTACTTGCTGCTCAAATAGATTTTGCAGTTCTTCTTTTCTGCCCCATTCTTCTGCTAGTTTAAAAAAGGCATGAACCTGGACAGCGGTCGTAAAACAGACGGCATGGACTTTCCCACCTTTCATTTCTTGAAGCAAGGTTTCAGCAGCCTCTGGTTCAGGAGGCGTGTGCTGATAGGGTAATAGCGGCAAAACATCTGCCCCCTTATCATGTAAAAACTGCATGAGAGCTGGCGCATTTTCGCCGTGAAGCTGAACCATGACCCGTTTGCCTTGAAACTCTTTGTCTTCAAGCTTTGAGATGAGGTCACGAACGGTTCCATCTTCATCCGAAACATCTGGCTGAATTCCGTATTTTTTGAGAGCAGCAAAGGTTTTGTACCCTCTTGAAGCGATGTGGGCTTTTGATAAAATGTTCATAAATGCTTCTCCGAGAGTTAGTTCTTCTGCACTCTCAATTAATGTATTTGTGCCGATGCCTGTTGTTAAAATCACCCAGTCAGCCCCTTGTTTCACAAAGGTTTCGATGCCTGGTTTTAACTCCTCTTTGGCTAAAAACACTGTTCCTTGAAGAGAGCGAATAACGGCTTGTCCTCCTTGCTTTTCAACAAGTGTACGCATTTCTTCTGTTTTTCTCGTTCCACAAATGGCAATCGTTTTTCCAGCTAAGCCTTTACTCATTCTATCCCTCTTTTTCTATTACATATGATATGTATTAAATATAGATTTATTTGGAAGAGGTTGCAAGTGTCTACTAAAAAAGAGCTTGACGTTTCTGTGGAATTCGAGTATCTTTTGTAAGTGCAAATTGTAGGAGGTCATTATGGAAAAACAGAATGTTCAAGCAATTCGATTATCAATTGCAGACCCAACACCACTTGGTTTGTTTGGTTTAGCAATGGTGACGCTCGTTGCGTCCTCACAAAAACTAGGAATCACAGATGGCACTTCCCTTATTTTACCTTGGGCTATCTTCCTTGGAGGAATCGCGCAGCTTATTGCGTCCATACAAGATTCAAAGCATCAGAATACTTTTGGTGCCACTGCCTTTGGCGCATTCGGTCTTTTTTGGATGGGCGTTGGAACGACTTGGCTCATTCAAGCTGGCGTTTTTGGGAAAACGCTTGCGGGAGCTGCGGATCCAAAACAACTAGGTTTTGCTTTTATTGGTTATTTGATTTTCAGCTTGTTTATGACGATCGGTGCAATGGAAACACATAAAGTGTTATTTTTGATTTTCGTCTTTATTGATTTCTTATTTATCGGTCTTTCCCTTAGCTCGTTTGGTGTGATGTACGATGTGACCCATACTATTGCAGGCGTTTCAGAACTGATCATTTCCCTGCTTTCGTTTTATGGTTCAGCAGCTGTTGTCCTCAATACACATTTTGGCCGTACTGTGCTGCCAGTTGGACAACCATTTCGCATTTTTATAAAAGCATAAATCAAAAAGAACTGCTCTGTGCAGTTCTTTTTGATGCTTATTTTTGTTCCTCTTGAAATATCTCTCCGATGATTTCATAAGAGCGCATTCTTTCTTGATGATCAAACATATCAGAATTAATCATGACTTCGTCTGCTTGAGTAGCTTCAATAAAGGCTTCCAATTCTTTTTTCACCTTTTGTTTATCCCCGATCATTGTCGAACTTAATTGTTCATCAACCATCGCTTTTTCATAAGGACTCCAAAGGCCATCCATACTGTCAACAGGGGCCTTGAGTTTTCCTGGAGTATTGCGAATGAGACTCAAAAACCGCTGATAATGGGAGGTTGCCAAATATTCAGCTCGCTCTGTTTGATCAGCAGCAAAAACCGTCACACCCACCATGGCATAAGGCTCTTTTAACACATCAGAAGGTTTAAATGATTGTCTGTACAATTCTAATGCAGGAATTGTATTTTTAGGTGAAAAATGTGCAGCAAAGGCAAATGGCAGCCCAAGTTCTCCTGCAAGCCTTGCGCTAAAACCGCTTGAACCAAGGAGCCAAATGGGAATCTCCAGTCCCTCACCTGGAACGGCCCTTACATGTTTTTTGACCTGACCGGTCGGTTTGAAATATTGCCGAAGCTCTTCAAGCTGCTCCGGGAAATCTTCTCCATTATGAAGATTACGTCTGAGAGCTCTTGCCGTTAACTGATCCGTTCCCGGTGCTCTGCCAAGACCTAAATCAATTCTCCCCGGATACAATGTCTCAAGTGTTCCAAACTGCTCTGCAATGATAAGTGATGAGTGGTTTGGAAGCATAATACCGCCAGAACCCACCCGAATTTTTTCGGTTCCTCCCGCAATATATCCAATCAAAACAGACGTTGCAGAACTCGCAACCCCTTCCATATTGTGATGTTCTGCAAGCCAGTATCTATGATAGCCCCACTTCTCCACCTTTTTTGCTAGATCCATACTATGCTCAAAAGACTCTTTAATGGTGCCGCCTTCTGTTACAGAGGATAAATTTAAAACGGAATATGCAGTGCGCTGTAAAACTGATTGACTCATAAATGATGTCCCCATTTCTGTCAAAAATCATACTAGTTTCATACTTTCAACACCATAACATAAAATCGTTTAACTTTTAAATCATTTGATTCGATGATTTTCGAAATGATGAATTTCTAGGTTTTACTTCCGATTTAAAAATTTGCTCATAGAATGAAATATCAATTTTAGGAGATGGGCAATTTGTACAATCAATTCGATCACAAATGTCCCTTTTGCGGTAAATATCATGAGCAGCCTCATTACAAAAGATCACGTCATGACCGTCCTCAAAGAAGAGACTGTCCATTTATCAAACAAGAACTTTCGAAACAAAATAGACTTCAAGGAAATCCTCCCTGTCACAGTGCAAAAGGAGAAAAACAATCCAAACCAATTCAAAGGGGTGGACGAAGAGGCCCCCCAGGTCCCGCTGGGCCTACAGGGCCTACAGGACCCACCGGATCTGCTGGCGCTACTGGTGCAACTGGAGATACCGGTCCTACTACTGGTGCCACTGGTGCAACCGGAGTTACTGGTCCTACTGGAGCCACTGGTGATACTGGTCCAACGGGAGTTACTGGTGCCACTGGTGCAACCGGAGATACCGGTCCTACTGGAGCCACTGGTGCAACCGGTGATACTGGTCCGACTGGACCAACTGGTGTAACAGGAGATACCGGCCCTACTGGACCAACTGGCGCAACCGGTGATACTGGCCCTACTGGTGCCACCGGTGATACTGGTCCGACTGGTGCCACTGGTGCAACCGGAGATACCGGCCCTACTGGTGCCACCGGTGATACTGGTCCGACTGGTGCCACTGGTGCAACCGGAGATACCGGTCCTACTGGTGCAACCGGAGATACTGGACCAACTGGCGCAACCGGAGATACTGGCCCTACTGGTGCCACTGGTGCAACCGGAGATACCGGCCCTACTGGACCAACTGGCGCAACCGGAGATACTGGCCCTACTGGAGCCACTGGAGCCACTGGTGCAACCGGAGATACCGGCCCTACTGGACCAACTGGCGCAACCGGAGATACTGGCCCTACGGGACCAACTGG
>NZ_JAWJBV010000006.1:0-203346 GCF_046536015.1 Bacillus sp. SIMBA_154 | reverse complement strand
CAATACATTTCATTCTTCATACATACGTTAAAAATAAAAAAGATTGTAGAAAAACATGAGTTTCTCTACAATCTGAGAGCGATATGATTCGCTCTTTTTTTATGGCTATGTATTGGAGGATTAGCCTTTGTCAGCTAATTCTCTAATAGCACGACGGTCGAAAGTTAAACGGTTGTTTTCGCTTGTTTTGATGACCACTTTTGATTCATCAATTGAGTCGATTTCACCGTGTAAACCACCGATTGTGACGATTTTATCGCCTTTTGATAAAGATTGCTGCATCTGACGCACAGCTTTTTGTTGCTTTTGCTGTGGACGAATTAATAAGAAGTAAAGCACAGCAAACATGACAACAATCATAATGATTGAACCCATACCACCATCCATTCTATCTCACCCCTTTCTATATGATTGTAAAGCCTTTCGTTTATGCGTTAAAAGTTTTTCGCATTCGGTTTGTTAAAGCCATAACGCTCAAAAAACTCTTCTTTAAAATCACCTAAACGATCCTCACGGATAGCTTCTCTCACTTGCTCCATTAATTTTAACAGAAAATGAAGATTATGATAAGTTGTTAATCGAATTCCGAACGTTTCATTTGTACGGATTAAATGTCTAATATAGGCGCGTGTGTAGTTTTTACATGTGTAGCAGTCACAGTTTTCATCGATTGGTCTGAAATCACGCTCATATTTTGCATTTTTCACAACAAGACGTCCTTCACTTGTCATCAAGGTGCCGTTTCTCGCAATTCTCGTCGGCAGTACGCAATCAAACATATCTACACCGCGAATGGCGCCGTCAATTAATGAATCTGGTGAGCCGACACCCATTAAGTACCTTGGCTTGTCTGCCGGTAAAAATGGCGTTGTGAACTCCAGCACACGGTTCATCACATCTTTTGGTTCACCAACAGATAAGCCTCCGATGGCGTATCCTGGGAAATCAAGTGAAACAAGATCTTTTGCACTTTGTTTACGAAGCTCTTCGTATTCTCCGCCTTGGACAATCCCAAACAGACCTTGATCTTCTGGACGCTGGTGCGCTGTTAAGCAGCGCTCTGCCCATCTGCTTGTCCGCTCCACAGAACGTTTCATGTAATCGTACTCTGCTGGGTATGGAGGGCATTCGTCAAATGCCATCATAATATCAGAGCCGAGCGCATTTTGGATTTCCATGGCTTTTTCAGGAGAAAGGAACAGCTTGTCTCCGTTTAAATGATTACGGAAGTGAACGCCTTCTTCTTCGATTTTTCTAAATTCACTCAATGAAAATACTTGGAAGCCGCCTGAATCAGTCAGAATGGCTCGATCCCAGTTCATAAATTTGTGCAGACCGCCCGCCTCTTTGACAATGTCATGACCCGGACGGAGCCATAGATGGTACGTATTGCTTAGGATGATGCCTGCATCCATTGCTTTTAATTCTTCAGGCGCCATTGTTTTCACTGTAGCCAGTGTACCTACTGGCATAAATACAGGTGTTTCAAACGACCCGTGCGGTGTATGAACGCGGCCAAGACGTGCACCTGTTTGTTTGCATGATTTAATGAACTCATAACGTATCGGTAATTGCGACAAAAATGAGCCCTCCTGTCTTTGTTGAATGATGTTATTGAATCAGCATGGCATCGCCAAAGCTGAAGAATCGGTATTCCTCTTTTACTGCCTCATTGTACGCTTTCAGTACGTGCTCTCGTCCAGCTAATGCGCTGACAAGCATAATTAATGAGGATTTTGGCAGATGGAAATTCGTGATCATCCCATCAATTGCCTTGAATGTGTAGCCAGGATAAATAAAGATCGACGTCCAGCCGCTTGACGCTTTGAATTCGCCATCATGTGCACTTGCAATGGTTTCAAGCGTTCGTGTTGATGTTGTGCCAACTGAAATAATCCGCCCGCCTTCTTTGTGCACGCGATTAAGCTCTTGAGCCGTTTCTTCATTCATTTCGTAAAACTCTGCGTGCATTTCATGTTCTTCTATGCGCTCCGCACTGACAGGACGAAAGGTGCCAAGCCCTACGTGCAAGGTAATAAAAGCAATATGCACACCTTTCGCTTTCAGCGCATCCAGCAGTTCAGTTGTAAAGTGAAGACCGGCAGTAGGAGCCGCGGCTGAACCAACTTCTTTAGAATACACGGTTTGATATCGCTCACGATCGTCAAGCTGCTCTTTAATATATGGAGGCAGCGGCATTTCTCCAAGGGATTCAAGCACTTCATAAAAAATGCCTGTATACTGAAACTCGACTTTTCTTCCGCCATGTTCCAGCTCCTCTGTACATACCGCTTGAAGCCGTCCATCACCAAATGTGATGACCGTTCCTTTTTTCACACGCTTGGCTGGTTTTACGAGTGTTTCCCATTTGTCTCCTTCTTCTTGTTTCAATAGAAGAAGTTCAACTTTTGCACCTGTATCCTCTTTCATGCCAAACAGACGTGCAGGCAGAACGCGCGTATTGTTTAAAACGAGACAATCACCCTTTTGAAAATAATCCGTGATTTGTGAGAATGTATCATGTGTGATCGTACCCGTTTGTTTATTTAAGACCATCAGTCTTGATGCATCTCGTTTTTCAAGTGGAACTTGAGCAATCAGTCTTTCTGGTAAATCAAAATCAAATAGTTCTAGCTTCATTTCCTTCACCTATTCTGTAGTTAACTAGTTAACGTTATTTCATACGTCCAAAGATATTGAGTAAAATGGTTAGTACGATGCTAATGACAATGCACGTAATAACGGGAAAAAAGAACGTCACATTTCCTTTTTTCACAAAAATATCACCTGGAAGCTTACCAACCAATTGAAACACTAAGCCTGCGGCAAAAAGGACACCACCTAAAATCATCAATATTTTAGGGAATTCAGTCACGAATCGGAACCTCCATCTGAAAATGTTCATACGCTTCTCTTGTGACGACCCGGCCTCTTGGTGTTCTTTGCAGGAAACCAATTTGCAGTAAATACGGTTCGTACACATCTTCAATCGTATGTGATTCTTCTCCAATTGTCGCTGAGATCGTATCAAGTCCAACAGGACCGCCTCTAAATTTTTCAATCATACTTAAAAGCAGCTTGTGGTCTATATGATCCAGTCCCAGCCTGTCGACTTGGAGACGTTCAAGGGCATCTTCTGCAATGTCCTGTGTAATGGCATGATTCCCAAGCACCTGCGCAAAATCTCTTACTCTTCTGAGTAAACGATTGGCGACCCTCGGCGTCCCCCGAGAACGTCTCGCTATCTCTTCTGCTGAGCGAACGTCGATCCCAATCTCGAACAGCTCGGCTGTTCTTGCCACAATGTGAGCCAAATCTCTTTGCTCATAGTATTCCAATCTTGCATGTACCCCAAACCTATCACGAAGCGGTGCTGTTAAAAGCCCAACACGGGTCGTAGCACCTACAAGTGTAAATGGCGGTAAATCAAGCCGTACAGAGCGCGCTGTATCTCCTTTTCCAATGACGATATCTAGACAAAAATCCTCCATCGCCGGATATAGCACTTCCTCAATTGAGCGCTGCAAGCGATGAATTTCATCAATAAACAAAACATCACCAGGTTCAAGAGATGTCAGGATAGCCGCCAAATCGCCAGGACGCTCAATTGCTGGTCCAGACGTTGTACGCAGCTGAACATTCATTTCATTGGCAATGATCGACGCAAGCGTTGTTTTCCCTAGTCCAGGCGGTCCATATAAAAGGACGTGATCCAGCGTTTCCTGCCTCATCCGGGCAGCTTCAATAAACACGCTGAGATTATCCTTTACTTTTTGCTGACCGATATATTGGCTAAGTGTCTGCGGCCGCAAACTTTGCTCAATGGCTGATTCATGGTTGTCTGCTTCAGTTGAGACGAGCCGTTCATCCATGAGACATCACCCTATTTCAACATTTTTTGTAAAGCTTTTTTCACATATTGATCGGTTGTGAGATTTTTCTCTTCTTTTAATAAAGGCAGAACCTTTTTGATTTCACGATCACCGTATCCAAGGACACTTAACGCTTCGAGCGCTTCATCTAATGCGGTTTGCTGCGTTTCGATCTGAATATGATCCTCGTGATTAAATAAGTTGCCAATCATTTCTGGCACCACATCTGCAAGCTTTCCTTTTAGATCTAGAATGATCTGACGAGCTGTTTTTTTGCCAACGCCAGGGAATTTAATAAGGAATGCTTCATCCTCACGTTCTATCGCTGAAATGACAGCGCCAGGATCACCGGAAGCAAGGATCGCAAGTGCACCCTTTGGTCCAATCCCTGTGACATTTAACAGTTTTGTGAACAACGCTTTTTCTTCTCTTGTTTGAAATCCATATAACGAAAATGCGTCTTCCTTTATGTAATGATACGTATAAATCGTTTCTTGTTTATTTACTTGATAGATAAACGGGTTTGGGGTATAGACTTGATATCCCACTCCGCCGTTTTGAATGACAACATATTGCGGGCACACATAATCAATGGTCCCTTTCACAAATTCTATCACCGTTTTCACCTCTTTGACTGTTCTTCATTGTAACATAAATCGAAGAGAAAACCGCAATAAAAGTTAACATACGTTCGCTCAGTCCATTTTTACGGTGCAACCATGAAAAACAGCTTGCGGCCCTCACACCAGCAAGCTGTCACACGCTTTAAAATGATATTTCATTTCGGTAAGGTTGCATGACTTCAAGCACATGCTCAAATTCATCCTTTGTTCGAAAAGGAATGCCTTGCTCAAGCTGCTCCTCCACATGGCTTTCTAAACGGGACGTATCAATTTGAAAGAAGAGATGAATAGGCTCCGCCCAGCCGCCTGGCCTTCCATGAAACGTAGAAATGACACCGTCCTCTGATAATCCGATATATCCATTTGCTTTACTTAATGGAGAGATATCATCAATTTGTTTTCTAAAAAGGGCAAAATCCTCTTGTTGTTCTACCAGCGTCCAGCCTTTATACTGCGTCCAAAATGTGTCTTTGTCTTCTAATGATGCCCGGTGTCTTTCAATACTCACATCGCCGTCTAGATAGACTTTTTCAAGCTGCACGGTGATGGTGTTTGACTGCTTTTGCAAGTGTTCTTTTCCTTCCATATCCGCAGCGAAAAAAAGAACACTTGTCATGATAAGTCCTGTAACGAAACGTTTCATCTTCACTTTCACTATTTACACCTCTTTAGAACATAAGATCGATGCATGACATATGTAGTTTGACCCATTTTTCTAAACATTAACCAAACCGATTACACTGACTCGTTTTAAGAGTCTTTCGTTGTATCCTTCATTCGTAAATGTTATGTTTTATACAATCCATTGCTTTATCGAATGAAATGGTTTTTTCATCATTCGTTTTTCAGCCGCATAAACTGAAACCAAAGAAGGTGAAGTCAATGTCAGATATCAAAAGATTAGCCGAATCGATTCAGTATCATGAAGAAAAACGTTTTAATAAGCTCACATTAAAACCGGCAGAGCTTGAGCTGTGCGGCAAAGGAAGAAGTGCCTATGTATTTTCATATAAAAAAGCTGGCAAGAAAATGGCGCTAAAAGTCTTTTTCCCTTCTTATCAACACATTGCCCGCAAAGAGGCAGCAATTTACGAAAAACTTTCCGGTTCGTCATACTACCCTGAGATTTATGAGTCTGGGGATCAGTATATTTTAATGGAATATATTAAAGGCTACACATTCTATGAATGCCTGACAAAGGGTATTCCGATCAAGAAACAAATGATTGAACAAGTAGATGAAGCGCTAGAAGAAGCACGTGAGAAAGGGTTAAACCCTTCAGATATCCATCTGCGCAACCTGATCTTAACAAAGGAAGGCCTCGTTAAGGTGATCGACGTTGCCCGCTTCACCCAAACAAAAACATGTCATCAATGGGATGATTTAAAAGCCGCTTACGCCTATTACCAAAAACCTTTTTTCCCTAAAAAAGCGCCGCGTCTGTGGCTTGAAGTGATTGCCTATTTATATAAAAAGAACTGGCTCTCCCGCGGCCAGCTTAACAACCGAAATGATTTCTCCGCATAACGAAAGCCGCTCTCCTTCCGAGCGGCTTTTCTGTTTTATTCTGTTTCTACATGGATACTATTTACATTTAATAGATTAATGATTTCATTATTCAGCTTAAACCATTGATTGGATTCCTCAATTTTTTTATACACATCGTAGGTAGCTGGACGTTTCAGCTCGAAATCAAGCACTTCCCCATTGTTCATATGAAATGTTACCTTGAATACTTTCATCATAAGATCACCTTCCACTCTTTCTTGTTCGCTAACTGGTAAGGTCAGCTCTTTTCATTCATTCTCTACTCAACTCGTTTCCCCTCCTTCTTTCCTTCCAAACACAAGAAGTTTAAATTTTGTTTAAATTCACACAACATCTCTATCTCTCTAATCTGCAAAGAAGTATATTGTTTAAAAAGGAGGCTGTCTTCATGAAACAGAAAAAGAAAAAGAAAAAGAAAAGAACATCCCCAGAGAGACAAACTGTCTTGTTTCATTTAACAGATGCCCTGATTCCGAGTATGGAAATCATGGCGATTGCAGTAAGAGCACTTTTCCATCTCGTGAGAAAAGCCTTTTCAGCCGTTTTATAAAACCCCGCACAAAAGGAGTGCGAGGTTCTTTTTTTAGGATTGATAGATTTGACTTCCTTGGCTGATAAACTCTTTTGCCTTCTTCTCCATCTCTTTTTTCACTTCTTCTGATTGATTGCGGATATCATGAGAAATTTTCATACTGCAAAACTTCGGTCCGCACATGGAGCAAAAGTGAGCGGTCTTTGCGCCTTCAGCAGGCAATGTTTCGTCATGGAACGCCAAAGCTCTTTCTGGATCAAGTGACAGGTGGAATTGATCCCGCCACCTAAATTCAAATCTGGCTTTCGATAATGCATCATCGCGCTTTTGAGCAGCAGGATGTCCTTTTGCTAGATCAGCTGCATGTGCGGCAATTTTATAAGCAATGACACCTTCTCTCACATCTTCTTTGTTCGGCAAACCTAAATGCTCTTTTGGTGTCACATAGCAGAGCATGGCTGTTCCATACCAGCCGATCATGGCAGCGCCGATAGCGGATGTAATGTGATCATACCCCGGGGCAATATCTGTTGTAAGAGGTCCTAGCGTGTAAAATGGTGCCTCTTTGCAAATCTCCATCTGCTTATCGACATTTTCTTTGATTTTATCCATTGGGACATGTCCAGGTCCTTCAATCATCACCTGTACATCATGTTTCCAGGCGATCTCTGTCAATTCCCCTAGCGTTTTCAGCTCTGCAAACTGCGCCTCATCATTTGCATCAGCGATCGAACCTGGTCTGAGTCCATCTCCAAGAGAAAAAGCAATATCATAGGTTTTCATAATTTCACAAATATCTTCGAAATGGGTATAAAGAAAGTTTTCTTGATGATGAGCGAGACACCACCTTGCCATAATAGCTCCGCCTCTTGACACAATTCCCGTTACCCGATCGACTGTAAGCGGAATATACCTTAATAGCACGCCCGCATGAATCGTGAAGTAGTCTACACCTTGCTCTGCTTGTTCAATTAATGTGTCTCTGTACACGTCCCACGTCAAATCTTCTGCCACTCCATTCACTTTTTCAAGTGCCTGATAAATGGGAACGGTTCCTACTGGGACTGGGCAATTCCGAATGATCCATTCTCTCGTTGTATGAATGTCCTTCCCAGTGGACAGGTCCATCATTGTGTCTGCCCCCCACCTGATCGCCCACGTCATCTTCTCTACCTCTTCATCGATGGATGACGTCACAGCTGAATTGCCAATATTCGCATTGATTTTGACGTGAAAATGCTTTCCAATAATCATCGGCTCACTTTCTGGATGGTTAATATTCGCTGGGATGACTGCTCTTCCGCTAGCTACTTCCTCTCTCACAAACTCAGGGCTCAGCTGTTCTCTCAAAGCGATAAATTCCATTTCAGGTGTGATGATGCCTTTTTTTGCATAATGCATTTGTGTCACACTGGCGCCATTTTTCGCGCGGAGCGGCACATGATGAAAATCAGTATGGACATGATGAAAGGACTCTTTCCCCTTTGAACGATACCCGTTATCTTCTGGTTTCACATGACGCCCTTCATAGCTTTCTGTATCTCCTCTTTCTTTAATCCACGCCGCTCTAAGACGCTTTAAACCCTTTGTAACATTAATATGGGCGTTTTCATCTGTGTACGGTCCACTTGTATCGTACACACGGATCGGGTCATTTTGAATGTCGCCCGCCTGTGTCACAGTATTTGAGAGCATAATCTCCCTTTTTGGCACCAAGATGTCAGGTCTTGAGCCCTGCTCATACACCTTTCGACTTCCGTCAAAGCTTGATAGTAAAGATTGGGTTGATGGGACATTTTTCTTTTCTTTCATTTGCTGTTCTCTCCTTCTCTTTTTGTCATCGGACAGGATGGAATCAGCACCAGCAAAAAACCAGGCTCTATGTTGAGAACCTGGTTTCGTCGTCAGAAAAAAACATGAATGTCATTCATATGACACATGTATCATCTTCAACTTCCCCACGCTGGTACGAGCCAGATCAGGTCCAAAGGGTTAAGAAACTTAAGCTTCTCTCTCAGCCCACTTTAGCGGGCACCCCTAGTCACTTTTATTGATTTCCACATCAGTTTATCATAGAGACGATATGAAAAAAAGAAGATTCAGGAAAATAGTTCCTTTCCCCTACAAGCTGTACCGATGAGCATGATATGCAAACTTCTATACAACAGCTTCCCCTTTATTTCGATCAAATCAGAAATCATCATTGATCCTTTTTTCCTACTATGTATAATTAATCTAAATGAAGAATTTTTTATACAAACTACTTGTTCAAAGGAAGTTCTAGTCGATTGCAAACATTTCTAACATTTATCAGTGATGAATCGGACGATGATGAAGTGGACATCCATTATTGCTGGTATTTTATTACTTGGATTTGGCTGTTATTTCTTTTACGAATTTTATATAGGCATCAAGATATATTTTTAAGAAAAGGCTAGAGTTCGTAATGAACTTTAGCCTTTTTTATTCATTCAACTATCGGGTCATGCCTGTTTGTCCTGTTTCAAATTGTGTTTTTCTCATATCTCTGAAGCGTGTGAATGCTCCTTCATCTTTGATGACTTGGACAGCTCTTCCATCTGCATAACGAGTCGCTGCTTCTTCTACTTGTGATACGCCCTCTTCCGTCAGGCGTCCATCCGATTTAATCGCAATATACACATTTTCATCAGTGACCATAACTTGTGAGTCTGCTACGTGATTCATTTTATTCACGCGGTTCGCAATTTTTCGTGAACGCTGTATGTTCTCTTGTTTATCGTAGCCAGAGAACGACATTTGGTTATGATAATTCATATCTCCATGACTGTAGCGTCCATCTCCGCCAGTAAGCGGCATTCTCACTTGATCCTCCGTAGGACGCGAACGATAATCAACATTCGTTGTATTTTCGTTCATCCCTTCCATAAGCTCAGAAATTGGGCCTTGGTGATCTTGGTTGTTGTCTGCCGCCCGTTGATTCGAATGATAACCGACCGGCTGGCCTGATTGATTATAACGAGTATCTACACCCGCATTGTCATTTGTACCACATGCAGTTAAACCAATAGGAAGAAGCACTAATGCGATTGTTTTTTGCCATTTTTGTCTCAAACGAAAAACCCCCTGTACAAATTCAATCTCATGAGCGCGAAACTGGCTCTGTTTTAGCATGTACAGTTCAGGGAAAAATCAAGCTGTCAGTTATAAACAAAAAAAGGAACGATTGAGATCGTCCCTTCTGTCATTAATCTTCTTCGTCTTCTTCTGGTCTTGCAAAAACGGATTGACCCGGATATGGCTGCATATAAGGCTGAGCAGGATAAGCCCCCATTTGACCATAAGGAACAGGATTTGGATAATGTCCAGGCCATGGCTGATGATGATGCTTCATGCCATCATCACAACCGCAGTCTTCCTTGCCATAGGCTTCATTTGAAGCGTTTGGATAAAAGCCTTGATTCACGTTCGCATTCACGTTCGCATTCACGTTCGCATTTGCGCCTGTATTTGGATGCATATGGTGGTGCCAGTGATGTCCATCGTTTGCATGATGCTCATGATTTTCCCCGTAGTAAGCTGGCGCTTGATAGGCTGGATAATACGGCTGGGCCGGGTAAGGATACGGCATCATGTGATGGTGATAATAGGGCTGGACCGGATAACAAAGACCTGAACCCGGTAAGATAGGTGAAGCCGGCACCATTTGCTGCGGATATGGATACATCGCAGGCATGTAATGACCATGACCATAATAAGGATCATATGATTCATGATGAGGATGCTGGTGATGATCTTTATTTTCTGCCATTCCTCCTACTGCTGTCCCTCCAACATTCGGCATTTGTGGGAAGTTAGGAAGGTTTGGGTAATTGCTATGCTCCATATCTTTTCCCTCCTCTTTTTGAAGCGGAATATGAATAAACGGATCATATCCCTTTGCCACCTCATCTTTGTGATGATCCTTATTCTCATGATGAAAATAGTCCTTGTGATCTTTATGTTCCTTATTTTCATGATAAAAATGATCCTTGTGATCTTTATGGTCCTTCTTCTCATCATGAACATGATCTTTCTTTTCATAAAAGTGATCTTTTTTCTCATGATGTTCTTTTTTGGGAGGAGGCGTGAATGGCTGGTAGAGATTGGTCTGATAATAGTTCACATCAACTTGCGGAAAAACTGGCTGCTCGATCTTTGGCACTGGCGGTACATAAGGTACCGGTTCATTTGGCTTTTCCTTCGGTTTCGTATCTTGCACTTGCACGACATCCTTTGGCTTTTCTTTCACATACGGATGTTCTTTCTGCTTTGGCATTTCTTTCACTTTTTGGTGATCTGTTTTCACAGGAACACCACTAGATGGAATCTTGATCTTCATACCCGGCATGATCAAATCTGGATTACTGAGCTGTGAATTTAGTTTTTTCAATTCTTGAAAGTCGACTCCGTATTTCTTTGAAATTTTCCAAAGGGAGTCTCCTTTTTGCACAATATGAATTTTCAACGTTTTCCCCTCCTATTGCAAAACGTGAACGTAGCGGTTATGTCAGAAGTACAATATGTTTCAACATAATTTTATGCCTATTTACAAGCCGATATGATAAAAACTTGTTTTCTGATAGGAGGGGCTGATGCTTTATTTAATGGTGAGCATTTTATTTAATGCAAGCAAAGCCTCTTTTGTTATCTCTTCATTGACCTGAATCAAACCAACCGGCTCACCCTTCTCAATACTTTCAAGTGACCATAACAAATGAGGCAGATCAATACGGTTCATGGTCAAACATGGACACATATCTGGGTTAAGGGATTCAATTTGTTTATCCGGGTGCTGGTCTATGATGCGTTTGACTAAATTCATTTCTGTTCCGATCGCCCACTTGCTTCCTGCTGGCGCCTGCTTGATCGTATCAATAATAAATTTCGTTGAACCAGCTAGATCAGAAGCTCTTACCACCTCATGCGTGCACTCTGGATGGACAAGGATTTGAATGTCACGATCTCTTTTTCTCGTTTCTTCAATATTCTGAACGGTAAACTTCTCATGTACGGAGCAATGCCCTTTCCATAAAATCATTTTGATGCGATGGAGCGGCTGATCGGTGATGAGCTTTTCTTCTACTTGATCCCAGACAGCCATTTCTTCTAGCGGGATACCTAAATCAAAGGCTGTATTACGCCCTAAATGCTGATCAGGGAGAAACAGAATCCGCTCTTTTTGTGTAAGCGCCCACTCCAGTACTTTCTTAGCGTTTGAAGATGTGACGGTCGCCCCGCCATGCTTGCCGACAAATGCTTTAATATCAGCTGTTGAGTTGACATAAGTGAGCGGGAGTATCGTATCTCCAAATAGATCAGTGAGCTGTTCCCATGCTCTGTCCGTTTGTTTCATGTTCGCCATATCCGCCATTGAACAGCCTGCTCTCATATCTGGCAACAGGACGTGCTGATTCTTTTTTGACAGCATATCTGCCGTTTCTGCCATGAAGTGAACACCGCAGAACACTATGTATTCTGCCTCCTGATTGTCAGCAGCTATTTGCGCTAGCTGCAATGAATCACCTGTTGCATCTGCAAATTGGATGACCTCATCTTTTTGATAATGATGGCCTGGTATAAAAAGCTTTGATCCAAAAGCTCGTTTAATGTCTAACACACGCTGCTTCATCTCTTCATAAGAGCGGTGTTTATATTCATCTGGCATCATGGCCGAATGTTGATTCGCTAGTACATCAAGCATGGACATGAGTCGTTCCCCCTTTATGGCTGAATTCCATATTCATACTAAAATCGAATGATGGAGCAGAATGTGTCAGAAAACCAAGCGAAATGATGTCTACACCTGTCCCCCGGTAGCTTGGTAATGTCTCTAATGTGATGCCTCCTGATGCCTCTGTCACGATCGTCTCTGGTGTCATTTGTTTAAAACGCTTTACTTCGGCGGGGGAGCAGTTGTCAAACATGATGACATCTGCTTTTGCATCTATGGCTTCCATGAGCTGTGCTTCTGATTCAATTTCCACTTCAATTTTCACCATATGACCGGCGTATGCTCTTGCTTTTTCTACAGCTTCACGGATAGAACCACATGCGGCAATATGATTATCTTTAATCATCACACCGTCCGATAAGCCGAAACGATGATTCTTTCCACCTCCTACTTTCACTGCGTATTTCTCTAACATACGCAAGCCGGGTGTCGTTTTTCTCGTATCACAGATCGTAATAGACGGATCAGCTAATCGCTGCACTGCTTCATGTGTTAAGGTGGCGATTCCTGTCATGCGCTGTAATATATTCAGAATGACCCGTTCTCCTTTTAGCAAGTCGTTGACTGTGCCTCTTATTTGAGCCAGTACAGCACCTGAATGAATCCAATCACCCTCCTGGAAAAACAGTTCAGTTTGAATCTGTTCACTCAGCAGGCCATACCCCATTTCAATGACTGGTGATCCTGCCAATACACCCGATTGTTTTGCGATGATATAAGCTGTTCCTTTCTTGTCTTCAAAGATGGCATCAGCTGATACATCTCCAAAGCCAATATCTTCTTTTAAAAAATGAGTGAGCATTTGTTTTAACTGTAAACGTTCCATTTGGCACCGATCCTTTCATTTTTCATGATGTGAATGTGGCCTTTTTCATGCACAATCTGTTTCCCTCGCCACAAGGCATCATTCCGCTTTGGATAATCCATTCGATAATGGCTGCCCCTGCTTTCTGTACGGAGTAATGCAGACTTAACAAGGCAAGTCGCTAATGCCCATTGATTGCTTAATTCAATCTGTTTATTTGTGATATCCTTGACATTGATTTGCTGAAAAGAGACTTGTTCTAATTCATCGAGTAAGGTCTGCAAGCCTTTTTCATCTCTAACAATCGCGGCATATGCTGTCATCCATTTTCTAAGCTGAGCCTCTGACATAGTCGGGACAGACCATACTTCTTGTATTGAAAGAGATGGGATTGTTTTTTGCAGTTTTGGCAATTGCTCAATTCGTCTTGCCGCTTTGCTTCCTAAAACGAGACCTTCCAGAAGAGAATTACTTGCCAGTCGATTGGCGCCATGTAAACCTGTACAAGCCGCTTCACCGATGGCAAAAAGCGATTGAACGGTCGTTTCTCCATATTCATTGACCTTGATTCCGCCCATTAAAAAATGCATACCAGGAGAAACTGGCAGCCGGCTGCTTGCCATATCGACTCCCGCCCGCTGACACATCGCATCAATCGCTGGAAAACGAATAGAAAAATGCGGAATATCATGGATGTTGAGATACAGATGATGACCTAATTGCTGCTCATGAAAAATAGCTCTAGCGACCACATCTCTAGGAGCTAAATCTGTCTGTGGATGAATCCCTTTCATGATACGCCTGCCTGTTTCATCTTCTAAATAAGCTCCCTCCCCTCGCACTGCTTCTGAAACAAGACCGACTGCTTTTCCAGCGATCGTCAAAAGGGTCGGATGAAATTGAACAAATTCAAGATCCGCTAATTGTGCTCCGGCTCGGTAGGCCATCATCAGCCCGTCTCCTGTTACAGAAGAATCATTTGTGTTTGTCTCATATAGAGATCCGCAGCCACCAGTGGATAAAACCACTGCATCTGCGGTCATGGTATGTACGTGTCCTTTCTCATCTTTCCACACAACACCGACACATTTCCCTTCATGAACTAATAGATCAATGACATGATGATATTCGTATAAATGAATATGTGAACCAAGCTGACTTTTCAGAAACTGCACGAGGGTTTTACCTGTTTGATCTCCTCCTCCATGCAAAATGCGATTACGGGTGTGTGCCCCCTCTTTACCTAACTGCGGCATTCCCGCTTCATTCCGATCAAATGGACAGCCTTCTGCTTCAAGCTGCTTCACAAGGCGTTTTCCAAGACACACGATCTCCTGTACGATCTGGTCATCATTATGATCACAGCCAGCAGCTAGCGTGTCTTGCACATGTAGATCAACTGAATCATGTGCTGCAAAGGCAGCAGCGATTCCTCCTTGTGCAAGCATGGAATTACTAGAGGAAAATTGTTTTTTTGTCATCATGATGACTTGGCAGTTTTCTGATATGGTTTTCGCAAAGGAAAGCGCTGCAATGCCTGATCCCACCACAATGACTTTTTTAAGTAATGACACAATCGCCCCTCCTGTCATTTACACCTGTCTTGACACATATCATTACACAATACTACAATAAATACAAGAAAAAATTTTCACACAGGAGATGGATGGTTTGGTCTATTTAGATTATGCAGCTTCTACACCCGTTTCTGAAGAAGCTCTACATGTATTCCAACAGCTGAGCAAAGATTGCTACGGGAATGCAAGCAGCCTTCATGATGCAGGGGGAAGAGCAAATGACATATTGACTTACAGCAGACAATCACTCGCTACGATGCTTAAGGGCGAACCAGACGGCATCTACTTTACAAGTGGCGGAACTGAATCCAATATCCTTGCGATTCAATCGATCATGAACGGGCTGCCCGCACATAAACAGCATGTCATTACCACATCAGTAGAACACCCTTCCGTTCATCACGCGGTTCACGCCTTGCAACGCCTCGGCGTGAAGGTCACGATCATAGAACCGAATGAAGAAGGGATCATCACAAAGGAGATTCTCAAACAAGCTTTATTGCCTGAAACAGGACTAGTATCCATCCAGCATGCAAACTCAGAAACAGGGATTATCCAGCCATTGGCTCAATTAGCGCCTCTTTTAAAGGAAAGACACATTTTTTTTCATACAGATGCTGTGCAAACATTCGGGAAAATTCGTGTGTCCATTAAGGAGCTCGGGGTCGATGCCATGTCCATCTCTAGTCATAAAGTGTATGCACCTAAGGGCGCTGGAGCTGTCTATATGGGTGCACATGTCCCTTGGAAGCCTGTATATGCAGGTGCAGTTCAGGAAAATGGCTTACGCCCTGGAACTTTGAACGTTCCGTGTATCGGTGCTTTTGCCGCGGCGAGTGAACAAATGATGCTTCAGCTCGATGAGCAGCATAAACGAGATGAGCAGCTTCGTGATTATTTTCTTGAGCAGATAAAAAAACGTCAGCTGCCTGTCCGTACGCTTCAGGACAATAACAATTACCGCATGCTCCCTCATATTATTGGTTGTTTTTTTGAAGGGTTTGAAGGACAATATGTAATGTTAGCATGTAACCGGCATGGGATTTGTATATCAACTGGAAGCGCATGTGCTTCTGGTTACCATCACCCTTCCCCTGCTGTGAAGGCTTTGCATGTATCAGATCGTGATGCCCTTCAGTTCATTCGAATATCATTTGGACGACGGTCATCAACAGATGACATCGATCAGCTTTTGCATACATTTGAGAACTTGCAAAAGGAGAAGAAAGGAGCATAAGACGTGGAGCAAGAGAGGAAGCTCATTGGCGAAGAAAGAAGAAAGGCCATATTACAGTGGCTGAAAGAAACAGATACACCGCTCACTGGAAGCTTTTTAGCTAAAAAGGCCGCTGTATCACGACAAGTCATTGTACAAGATATATCATTATTAAAAGCAAAAAACGAACCCATTATCGCCACAAGCCAAGGCTATGTGTATATGGCGCCGCTTCATGCGCCAGAAACTGAAATTGAACAAATCATCGCCTGCAAACATGATCCTCTTCGTACAGAAGAAGAACTGACATTGATTGTAGACTTTGGTGTGACGGTGAAAGACGTGATCATAGAACACCCCGTTTACGGAGAGCTGACTGCCTCCATTCGCGTCAGCACACGTAAACAAGTAGCTGACTTCGTTCATCACATTTCTAACACTGGCGCCTCCTACTTGTCAGAGCTAACAGATGGCGTACACTTACATACACTCACTTCCTACAGCCAAAAGCAGCTTGATCAAGCCATTCAAGCGCTAGATGACGCTGGATTTTTGATTAAAGACTAAAAAAATAGTGTCCTACACAGGACACTATCAGATTGTTGACAAAGGGCTAAAATGATCTTTATTTTAGCCCTTTGTCCTTCTTTTCAGCGTGTTATGAAAACCCTTGAAGTCTAGGAAGGACGAGTACCGGAGCGGAGCGAATTTGACATTCGTGAGCACCGGCACGCAGACATGACAACGAATGCGAGGGTTTGGCTACACGCTGATAGTGTCCTACACAGGACACTATTTTTCATTCGTTAATTCATATGTTTGGTAGCTGCCGAGCAGCTTGACCTCACAGCCAATGGCTTCTAATTCTTGAATCGCGCCAGGGACAAGCACATCATCCATTTCTTTTTCGATATCAATGATAAATAAATAATGTCCAAGACCTGTTTTGGTCGGGCGAGATTCAATTTTTGACAAGTTCAGATTTCGCCAGGAAAAAGCAGATAGCACGCGATGTAAAGCGCCTGATTGGTCATCCTTTGGCAGACTGACAACAATGGTCGTTTTTGGCTTTGAAGAAAAACCAGAATTCATCGGAAACGACGCCTTAGGATCTTTATGTAAAATAACAAAACGTGTGTGATTGTGCGGATAATCATGAATGTCTTTTTTCGCAATGGTCAATCCGTACGTTTTTGCAGCAATTTCATTGGCAATCGCACCAACAGCTTCATCTGGATGCTCACTGATGTATTTCGCTGCATAGCCTGTTGATTCCACTGGGCGATGCGGAATATGAGGGTAGTGCTTTTTCAAAAATTGATGACACTGGGCAATTGCATGCGGATGTGACTGAATCACATCTAATGTTTCCCAGCTCTCCGCCCTCGATGGATGGACAAGTAAATGCTGCCGAATCGGTGCTGTCATTTCACCAACAATGGATAGTGCTTCTTCATGAATTAAATAATCAATCGTTAAGTTCACAGATCCTTCGAGTGCATTTTCAAGCGGAACGACTGCCAAATCTACTTCGCCCTTTGAAACAGCATCCATACATTGCGGGATCGTTGCATAGGCCCGCTGCACTGCATCTTTAGGAAAGCAAGAGCATACGGCCAAATGAGTAAATGTTGCCTCTGGTCCAAAATAACCTACAGTTAATTGCTTCATCTGCTATAATCTCTCCTTTTACGCTCCAGAACCTAGAATTTCAACTTTTTCGACAAATTCAAGTTTTCTTAATTGATTCATGACGGTATTAATATCATCTGCCATGCCAGCCGTACTGATCGATAGTGTGACATTCGCTCTTCCTTGCAGCGGAATGGTTTGGTGAATGGATAACACATTACAGCCAGAGTCCGCCACAATTTGAAGCAGCCTTGACAGAGCCCCAGACCGATCCTCAAGGTGGAAAAACAATGTGATGATCTGCTCTTTCACCATCGTATAAAATGGGAAAACAGCATCTCTGTATTTATAAAAAGCACTGCGGCTTAAATCCGCTTGTTGAACAGCATCGGCAACTGAATCCGCTTTTTTGCGATCGAGAAGCTTTTTGACTTCAAGCGTTTTTCGCATCGCATCTGGAAGGACATCCTCTCTTACTAAATAGAACGTTTCTTCTTTCACCTGTTTTCTCCCCTTTTAAAAACGGGAGAGCCCATGGACTGGACCCTCCTTTTGATCAATCAATAAATTCAAATTCAAATTCAAGCAGACGAATGATGTCGCCGTCTTTTGCACCGCGCTCACGTAAGGCATCATCGACACCCATTCCGCGCAGCTGTCTGGAGAATCGTTTAACGGATTCATCTCTTGAGAAATCTGTCATCTTAAACAGTCGCTCAAGTGCTTTACCAGTTAAGACAAACGTACCATCAGGATCTCTCGAGATCTCAAATGGTGCATCTCCCTCATCAAACTTGTACATCACACGGTTATCAGACAGCTCTTCTTCATTATAGAGTGGGAATTCTGGTGTCGTTTCAAGCTGATTGGCGATTTCAAATAAGAGCTCACGAAGCCCTTCTCTTGTGATCGCACTAATTGGGAACACTTTATAGTCATCTGTTAGTTTTTCTTTAAATGCGGCTAGATTGTCAGCTGCATCTGGCATGTCCATTTTGTTGGCCACAATGATTTGCGGACGCTCTGTCAATCTCATATTGTATTGCTCAAGCTCTTCATTAATTGTCACGTAGTCTTCGTATGGGTCACGCCCTTCAAGTCCAGACATATCAATGACATGGACAATCACACGTGTACGCTCAATATGACGTAAAAATTGATGACCTAAGCCAACACCTTCGTGAGCTCCTTCGATAAGTCCTGGCAGATCCGCCATAACAAAGCTTCGGTTATCGTCTGTTTCGACAACTCCTAGGTTCGGCACAAGCGTTGTAAAATGATAATCTGCAATTTTCGGTTTAGCCGAAGAGACAATCGAAAGCAGCGTCGACTTCCCGACACTTGGGAAACCAACGAGTCCAACATCCGCAAGCACTTTTAATTCTAAGATGACGTCACGTTCTTTACCTGGCTCACCGTTTTCAGAAAGCTGTGGTGCAGGGTTTGCCGGTGTTGCGAAACGTGAATTTCCACGTCCGCCTCGTCCGCCTTTTGCAATCACTGCACGCTGCCCATGCTCTGTTAAGTCAGCTAGTACTTGTTCCGTCTCTGCATCTGTGACAACCGTACCCGGTGGAACTTTGACGACCATTTCTTCAGCATTTCGTCCATGCTGGTTTTTACTCATCCCGTGCTCGCCGCGATCAGCCTTGAAATGGCGCTTATAACGAAAGTCCATCAATGTTCTAAGGCCTTCGTCCACTTCAAATACAACATCTGCACCGTTTCCGCCGTCGCCGCCTGCTGGGCCGCCTTTTGGCACATATTTTTCACGACGGAACGCCACCATACCGTTTCCGCCGTCACCGCCTTTAACATACACTTTAACCTGATCTACAAACATAACTTCCTCCGTTTCTCTGCATCACATATCTCGTTCTTGCCTCAAACAAAGCTCAATCATGGACTCATGAGACGTCACATGAAATTGCATTATACTCATACATGGATAGTTTGCGTCATGAAACGCATTTAACGCATCCAAACTTGTTAATTTTCCTTTGAAATCAAAATATAAGATCACATCATTCTCTTCATGATCTGTTTGGAACGTGACCGTTAAATGATTTTCAGTTTTTTGGCAAACTGATTGATCGAATATCGAAAACAACTCCCGTGATACCGTTAGCAGCTGCGATTCATATGCTGATAAGTCTCGGGCTTCACCAAGCACTTCATATTCTAGGGTGATAAAATGCGACTCCCAATTAAATGTTAGAAAGTAATAGGCCAATTGGGGAATTTTTAAATTTGAGAGTTTTGATTCATGCTGTGCTTCAATGACCATTTCTTCTATAATTTCAAACACTCGGTCATATTTTTCTAATGTCAAGTTGCCTTTAATCAGCTGCAATTTATTCATCCAGTCATGTCTTGAACGACTGAGCAGATAGATCAATTCATTTGTTAATGCAACGTGAGTTAATTTTTCATTTTGTTTACTTGATATCTCTTCCATTATCGCACTCCCAATCGTTTGGTCTCTCTTTTAGGAGTCTTATCATCAATATGTCTCCCTGAATTATAACAGAGAAGACAGCATAGAAAAACACTAGTTATGTGAGGAAAGGTTGTTTTTTCTGATCGTATAGGAGAAAATGAGGCAAAGTCAGCAAACGTTCTTTGATATTTATGGAGTGCATCTTCTTTTATCATCTTCGGTACCACTTATAAAAAGCGCAAAAGCTCCCTGAATAGTGAAAAAAACTCCAGTCAATGACCGGAGTTTTTAGCAATTATTGTGCCGCAGGATATACGCTCACTTTTTTACGGTCACGACCGAAACGTTCGAATTTAACAGTTCCGTCGATTTTAGCGAAAAGAGTGTCGTCGCCTCCGCGTCCAACGTTTTCACCTGGATAGATTTTCGTTCCACGTTGACGATAAAGGATAGAACCACCAGTTACGAATTGACCATCAGCACGTTTAGCGCCTAAACGTTTAGACTCAGAGTCACGTCCGTTCTTTGTAGAACCTACCCCTTTTTTAGATGCGAAAAATTGAAGATCTAATCTAAGCATGAAGTTCACCTCCTATTTTTTTGTTGATATTCTCACATAATCGTGATAATCTCGTTCGATTGTCTCTAAGGAAACGACCATGCCTTCTAAAAGCAGCTGGGCTTTTTCAAAGGATACTGGATCTGTATCAACCGGTAATTCAAAAGTGAAATAGCCGCCTTCTTCTCCAATATCAAGCAGTGGATCGATTCCTGTCAGTGCAATAATTGAATTGACTGAGCCGAAAACAACAGCAGATACACCTGCACAAACGAGATCCTGACCTTTTTCAGCAAACTCGGCATGTCCAGTCATCCGAAAAGACGTAATGCTTTCATCTGCCGCTGACCGAGTAATGGTTGCTTTGATCATATCACTCACACGCCTTAAGCGTTGATTTTTTCGATAACAACTTTAGTGTAAGGTTGACGATGACCTTGTTTTTTGTGGTTGTTTTTCTTCGGTTTGTACTTGAACACAGTAATTTTCTTACCGCGACCTTGTTTTTCAACTTTAGCCGTTACTGTTGCTCCAGCAACTGAAGGGTTACCCACTTTGACAGTGTCTCCGCCGACAAACAATACGTTTTCAAAAGTAACTGTTTCACCTGCTTCAGCAGCTAGTTTTTCAACATAAACAGTTTGACCTTCTTCAACTTTAACTTGTTTACCACCAGTTTCGATAATTGCGTACATCTCTGCACCTCCTAATAAACTCAGACTCGCCGAATACAGGGGGCCATAGGCACTTTACACCTGCTCCGCGCGGTTGTAGCACGGGTGCTACATATCCATAACATTAAAAAATATATCAAACTAGACGCAGAATGTCAATGTATTTTCACCATTAGTACGGTAAAAGAAGCTCTTCCATTGAAGAGGTGGTTCTTCGGTCTGAAAAATAAGCATGAAGCAGTTCATTTTCATCAAGCTGACTCATTTTCACGCCATCCCTTTCGATAATAATCGGGTGCTTACAGCCCTTTTGAAATCGAGCCAGCACTTCGTATACTTTTTCTTCAGCACTTGCTCTAAGCGGAATGAGTTTCTCTATCTTTTGCTCTTTTTTACCGTAATACCGTTCTAGTAAAAAGCGGACCGTGACGTAATGCCGCTGCCGGTGTTCCATCACAAGTGAATAAGCTAAAAATGTGAGCAGCACCCAGCCATTGAATTGCAGCGGAGCAAAACAGAGTAACCCTGCTGTCAAAAGACTAAAAAAGACTAGGGAGCCTTTTATCGCGAGGGCATGTGCACGTTGGAAAGGGTAAAAAGCAGATAAGAGCAAAAAGAATAATTTTCCGCCATCAAGCGGCCAAATGGGCAAAAGGTTTATAAGAAAAATGGCCATATTATAAAAGGTAAACATCGTAAAGACGTCGTGCGAGATAAGAGAAGCTTCCATGAGAAGCCATGCCATGAGCTGGAGCGGCACATGCTGAAGCGGTCCGCATAAAATGACCGCCAGCTCTTCTTTTAGCGGGCGGTTCCCATGTTCTTCTACTTCTACCGCTCCGCCAAATGGCAGTAAAAAAATCCGCCGAATGCGCCAATGATAATAGCAAGCAGCCGCTGCATGTCCAAGCTCATGGACACAGACGATAATGAGCAGACAAAGCAGCGGCTTAATTTGACCTGAAAGAATCGCAAACGCCATCACAATCCAAAGAAGCGGGTGAATGTGAATTTTCGTCAGCATGACCAGCCATCTATTCAAAAGTCATCACCTGAATGGGGTCGATGAACTGTTCATTTTGCTTAATGGCAAAGTAATACGTGCCCTTCCCTTGATCATCAAGCGAAATTCGACCAATTTTTTCACCCTTATCGACAAAATCGTATAAGGCCACATCGGCTTCCTTTAATTGACCGTACCAGCTATAGCTGTTATCCGCATGCTGCACAACCACTGTAAGCCCTGTATCGCTTTTCTTTTTCACCTCTACAACATAGCCTTCTTTCATACTATCAATGGCATCTGCCGATGTTTCGACTTTGACGCCTGCACCATTTTGGATAAATGATTCTTGCACTTTTCCAGAAGCAGGTACAGCCAGTTCATTATTGGCTTGTACGTCTTTTCGGTCTGCCTTTTTCTCAGTTAAAAAGGCAAGCGGGTTCCCAACTGTTTTCTCAAACCAAAGGTTGGCAGCAGCAAACTGAAAATCTTGCTCAAAGGTTTGACTGATCATCGGCTTCAGCTGCTGAAACGGGCCTGCCTGGCCTTTAAACGAAATGGCTGCAATCAACACGAGGGACGCAGATAGTAAACATTTAATCACAAAGGTATTGGGGTTAAATAACGGATGCCGATACTTCGTCGGCTGGTGAGACGTCGACTCATAGGAAGACGATCCAGAATGCTTTTCTTCCTCTGTCAACATAACCCATGGCGGGATATCGTCATTTTTCTTGAAAGCCGCCTTCTTAGGGGCAGCAGCTGGCTGCTTTGTTTTGCGGCGCTGCGCTATTTTTTTTCGATACTCGTCCACTCTTTTCATGAGATCACCCTTTACATACAAACAGTTTGTACATTTTATGTGGCGACCCCATGTGATATGCAACAAAAAGACCGATTCTCATCGAATCGGCCTGATCTCACGTGAATGGTTATGCTCTAACACCGAAAAATGCTTTGAGCTTTGCAAACATCCCTTTGTTTTCATCTTCAAATGATTGCAGTGGAACAGATTCACCTAGTACACGGCGAGCAATATTGCGATACGCAATTGATACTTTGTTTTTAGCATCCATCACAATTGGTTCACCATTGTTTGAAGCCTTAATCACGTCATCATCATCTGCCACAATGCCAAGAAGATCAATCGATAAGTGATGTACAACTTCATCCACATCCATTGAATCGCCACTTTTCGCCATGTGTGTACGAATACGGTTGACAATCAAACGAGGCGGTTCGATATCTTCTTGTTCTAATAAGCCGATGATACGGTCAGCATCTCTCACAGCTGAGATCTCAGGCGTCGTCACGACAATTGCCTTATCTGCACCAGATACAGCATTTTTAAAGCCTTGCTCGATTCCAGCAGGGCAATCGATGACGACATAATCAAAGTCTTGTTTCAATGATTGAATCAATTCTTTGATCTGCTCCGGCTCTACAGCCGTTTTATCGCTTGTTTGAGCAGCGGGTAAAAGATACAAAAGATCCTCGAAACGCTTATCTTTTACAAGCGCTTGGTGAATTTTACATCTTCCTTCTACTACATCGACTAGATCATAAATAATGCGGTTCTCAAGCCCCATCACGACATCTAGATTCCGAAGGCCAATATCGGTATCCACTAGACACACTTTTTTCCCTTGAATTGCTAGTGCTGTGCCTAAGTTTGCAGATGTTGTTGTTTTGCCAACGCCGCCTTTTCCTGAGGTAATCACAATAGCCTCGCCCAATTTCACATTCCTCCCTCAAGCCTTGTCAGATTAGGTCTTATATGAGCCAATTGCTGCAGGCGTTCAATGATCATGTTGCCATCTATATCTAAATAAGCACATTCCATTTCGTTTCCATCTTCTTTTTGATCTGGTGCACGGTTAAACACTTGTGCGATGCGAAGCTGAGTTGGAATCATACGAGATGCCGCAATGACAGCTTGTTTATTCCCATTACATCCAGCATGCGCCACGCCTTTTAATGCGCCGAGCACAAAAATATTTCCCCCTGCACGAATCGTTCCGCCAGGATTCACATCTCCTATTAATAAGAGATCCCCTTCGACATACAGCACCTGTCCAGAGCGTACAATTTTCGCTACAGAGGTGATTTCAGCCTCTGCTTTTAATCGTCTCGCCTCTTCAGTTGACATGACGTCACTTTCAATGGAATGAATGATGAGATGTTCATTCTCAGACACCGCTTCAGTCAAACGCTCCTCCTGATCCTCTGTTAAATACCGAAAACCAAGTTTAATATGCACATTGACCTTATGTCCTTCTCTTCCATCTGTATATTGCTCAAGCAAAAGAACCTCTCGCAAGCCAGAAAGAAGGTCATCAAACGAACAGTCATCATTTAACTGTAATGTTAATCCGTTTTTTGTACCTTTTATTGTCACAAATTGCTGTTTTTGAGTTTTCAAGATGCTCACCTCAACAACATACTCATTTCGCCGTAATTGGACAAACTCCTGCTTTTATTCGTCGATCAGTCCTTGCTTCACATTGATGAAAAAGAGCCTAAGCGGCACAACAAGTATGAGAGACGCAGCAGTATTTAAAAGAATCGTTGGAATAAAGCGTTCGATGACATACGTATTAAAAGGCATAATCCCTGGCTGAATCGTCGCTTGAACGCCGTACACATAAAACTCCATCACGGAAACAGCAATCATCGACAGAAAGACGACCACTAAAATATTCGTCTGAAGGACTTTGAAAGCTTTCGCTAACAAATAGCAAAGCGCCCCAAAGCCAAACATATGAACACCAAGTATGCCTGTATACGAAATATCATATAAAAGTCCAAAGATAAAGCCGTAAATCACACCATATTTTTGATTCACAAAAGCAGTCATAAATACAAGTGCGAGTAAGATGAAATGAGGTGCTAAAATTTGATTATCTGAAACAAATGGGAGCTTCACTAAATCGACAAAAATGCTGTCAAATACGAAGATAAACAACATGACGAAAGCAAGAAGGACACGTTTCACGAGCCTTCCTCCTTCGTCAATTCAGATGCATCTGCCGTACTTGTGCTGCGATTCACAACAATCACGCGGTCTAAATTGTTGAGTTCAGCAGCTGGTTCTACATAAATGATTTTTGTCAGTCCGTAATGGTCAGGCTCGATTTCGCTCACCTTACCAATTGTTAAGCCTTGCGGGAATACGCCCCCTGCTCCAGATGTTTCGACAAGATCTCCTTTTTTGACATCCCCATCAGCATCGGATTTTAGAATATTCATTGTCAGCATTTTTTTCTTGCTGTCATAACCGTTAATAATTCCATTGAGTTCTTCTTTGCCCTTTTTTGCAAAAATTTTCGTTGAAATTCTATTATTTTGGTCTGTAGAGCTTAGCAACCTTACAGTCGAAGTAAAATTGTTGAGCTTATCACTTTCGATTTTCCCGATTAACGCACCACTCTCATTTGTGACCGCCATATCTTTGTCAACGCCTTGTTTTTTCCCTTTATCAATCATCACAAAACTATCCCATAGGGACGGGTTTCTCGCAATAACAGTTGATAGAATTGGCGTATAATCACGAATAGAGTTCACATATCCGAGCTGCTTGCGAAGCTTTTTGTTTTCATCTTCTAGTTCTTGAAGTTTCGCCTCATACTGGGTTTGTCCATCAAGTTTTTTTCGAAGACGCTCGTTTTCATCATATGTGTTCTTTAAATCTTGTACGTTCCCATACATACCGGCAATAAATTGTGATGGTTTATGAAAGACACCTTGAAAAAAGCCTGTCGTATCCCCCACTAATTTTTCCGGCCATGAAGCACCTCTGCCGCTTTTCACTGAAAAACCAATCATAGCCACCAGTACGATGACACAGACAAGGAGCAACATTAATCTTTTATTCATAAAAAACTGCGGCATGTCTTACACCTCTTTATTTACGCCCGATTATCTTTTGATTTTCCTTTGAACAAGTGAATATGTTCTAGTGCTTTCCCTGTTCCGATCGCCACACAGTCAAGTGGGTCCTCAGCAATAATGACTGGCATTTTCGTTTCATCGCTAATGACTTTGTCAAGATTACGCAGCAATGCACCGCCGCCTGTTAAAACGATTCCGCGATCCATAATATCTGCTGCCAGCTCAGGTGGCGTTTTTTCAAGAGTGGCTTTTACCGCATCAACAATTGTTTCCACCGTATCGCGAA
The DNA here is from genome assembly GCF_046536015.1 of Bacillus sp. SIMBA_154. Lineage (NCBI taxonomy): Bacteria > Bacillati > Bacillota > Bacilli > Caryophanales > Bacillaceae > Bacillus > Bacillus sp. SIMBA_154. The sequence continues at coordinate 176,936 of NZ_JAWJBV010000006.1, read as the reverse complement.
GCGCTTTTGCAATCTCTTCTGCCGTAATAGAGATCGTTTTTGGCAGACCTGTTAAAAGGTCACGTCCGCGAATATCCATCTCATCATGCACGTCTGGCTGTGCAGAACCGATTTCCATTTTAATCGCTTCTGAAGTACGGTCACCGATCATCAGATTATACGTTTTACGAATATAGCTGCTGATCGCATCATCCATTTCATCTCCTGCCACACGGATCGATTGAGAAGTCACAATGCCGCCAAGTGAAATAATGGCCACTTCTGTTGTACCGCCGCCAATATCCACAACCATACTTCCTGTTGGCTCCCATACAGGCAGGTTAGCACCGATTGCCGCAGCAAATGGCTCTTCAATAGGGTATGCGTCACGTGCACCAGCTTGTCTTGTTGCATCAATGACTGCTCGCTCCTCTACAGCTGTAATCCCAGATGGCACACATACCATCACGTAGGGTTTACGAGCAAATAGCCCTTTGTTTCTAAGTGCTTGATTAATGTAATATTTCATCATTTTTGCTGTCGTTTCGTAATCTGCAATGACTCCGTCTTTCATTGGGCGAAGTGCCACAACATTACCAGGTGTACGGCCAATCATGTTTCTAGCGTCATTTCCGACCGCCACTATAGACTTCGTATCAGTTTCCAAAGCTACGACCGAAGGTTCTCTCACAACAATTCCTTTTCCTTTAATAAAAACAAGCGTATTCGCTGTTCCAAGATCTATTCCAAGGTCTTTTGTACCAATTCCAAACATATGTATGTATCTTCCTTTCTTAAACCAAAATTCCCTTTAGGGAAAAACTCATAAACTCTATTATATCGTAAAACATCGAAAAAAAAAGTGTTACAAATACCCTTTTTCCTTCAAACTCACAAATTTTTGATCACCTATGACAAGATGATCAAGCAGCTGTATTCCAATCAGCTTTCCACATTCAAAAAGTCGCTTTGTGACTTCAATATCTTCCCTGCTAGGCGTCGGATCTCCAGATGGATGGTTGTGCACACATATAAATGAAGCAGCCGAACGTTTAAAAGCCTCTTTGAAAATTTCACGCGGGTGAACAATCGATGAGTTCAAACTTCCAATAAACACGGTATGTTTATGAAGAACTTGATTTTTTGTATTGAGATAAAGACAAACGAAATTTTCCTGCGTCAAAAATCTCATATCTTCCATCACAAAGTTTGCCCCATCCTCTGGCGTGCGGATGACATAACGGTTGTCCGTCGTTTGATGGTGTAATCTAGTGCCGAGTTCTAACGCAGCTAAAAGAGAGATCGCCTTCGCTTTTCCAACTCCTCGAATCTTCGACAGTTCTTCAATAGAAGCTTCTCTCACAGAACGAAGGCCGCCAAATGTTTGCAGAAGTCTTGCGGAAATTTGAAGAACAGATTCCTTTTTTGTGCCTGTCCTAAAAAGGATTGCGACAAGTTCATGATTTGATAAACTGCTTGGACCATATTTGATAAATCGTTCTCTCGGTTTTTCATCATGAGGGAAATGCTTAAGCAACATAGGGAAATGGTTAATGATGAACACTCCTTTTGAATTCCTTCCCGTCATCAAAAAGGGGTAATTCCAAATGTTTCAAGCACTCTAACTGTTTTGGCAATAGGGAGACCTACAACGGAAAAATAATCACCGTCTATTTTTTGAACAAACAGTGCGCCTTTCCCTTGAATGCCATAGCTTCCCGCTTTATCAAGCGGTTCACCCGTTTCGATATAGCGGTTGATTTCATTTTGCGTAAGCATCCAAAATGTCACTTCTGTCTGTTCATAAAATGTTTCTTTTCTATTCTCTGACTGAACCGAGACACCAGTCAAGACTTGATGTGTCTTTCCTGACAATAATTGAAGCATTGAGGCCGCTTCTTCCTTGTCTTTTGGTTTCCCAAGACATTTGCCGTCAATTGCAACAATCGTATCTGCACCAATGATCACAGCTTTGGGATGTATTTTTTGAATATCATTTGCTTTTTGTTCTGCCAACCATTGGACGTTCTCAGCAGGCGAAAGGTTTCGATTTATTTCTTCTTTTAAGTGACTTGCTTGAATGTCATAAGAAAACCCTGCTAGATCAAGCAATTCTTTTCTTCTAGGTGATTGTGATGCGAGAATTAATTGGTTCATGTTCGTTCATCCTTTCAGGGTTTAGCTTAAGAAGTAAGATACCCATTCATCCTATCAAATGTACATCTTACCGACAATTGACGAAAATTCATTTTTCATGTTCCTTCATCATTATGTTGGATACAAAAGAAAAAAACTAGTCATTTTTTGACTAGTTTGCTCTCTTAAAAAATGATTTTACGTGTTTAATTGATCAAGCAGCACTTGCTGAGATTTCCACCCATTTTCAGCCGTTGGGTCATTTAACAGTTGCACCGCTTTCAGCAAACTGCTTTTAGCTGATGCGTCAGTTGTTTTGGCACTTTCCAGCTCAGAGATCAGCTGCGTGACTTCCTTTTTCTCTACTTCATCCCCTACAATCACCTTTGAAGATAAGACAGAAGCCTTCTCTATTAAACCAGTCAGCTCATCTGGCACTTGAAATGAGAGCTCCTTACCGCCCCATGCTTCAAAGTGCTGATCGATTAGTTTCTTCCCAACAGCACTTGTCATGCCTTGTTCTGTTGCAAGCCCAGCAATCACATAATATCCATCATCCATTGAGACTTTTTTCCCCGCATATCCTGCATCTTTTAAACTGGTAACCAAGTCATCTGCTCCTTTTTCAGAGGAAAACTTTCCAGCCTGTACGACAAAGGTTGAAAAACTGCCAGAGACACTTTTTTCACCTTTGTTCTCTTTTGATTCATCTGTATCTCCCGCCGCTGGCGGCGCATCCCCTCCGGCTTTCATTGCAGATTGGTTTCCGGATGCTGTGACACTGACATGGTCACCACCTGACGGATTTGCTGTACCGTCTTTGCTTAAGCTTAGTGCAAACACGCCGAGGCCTGTCCCAAGAACCACTGCAAATACAATCGTTGTCATCACTCTCTTGAAGGGGCCGCGGTTTTTACTGAACTTCTGATCAAATGAGCCTTTTTTCTTTTGATAAGGCGTGACGACCTTTGGATCAGAGTGGTAAATATGATCAGCTGCATCGTCCCACTGGAAATCTTCTTCTTTTGGTTTAGATGGATCTTCCTGTGAAGCAGCTGTCTCCTGTTCTGATTGCCTCTTTTCCTCCCAATTCGAAAACGTCACATGATCCTCTTGCTGTTTTTTTGGCTGATGATCTTCTTCATGAAGCATTTCTTCCTTGCCATTAATATTGACCTTTAACCCTTGTTTTTTTGCCTGCCTTTTTTTCATTGTCATTCCCCGCTTTCTGACATTGTTTGTAAGAAAGACCTTTTTGTCCAATGAATCAGTGCGAATTTAACCCGTCCTTCTTTCTGTTTCACACTTTAACATAGCAGATAAAAAAAAGAACAAGACTTTTGTCGGCAGGTAAAAAAAGTGTTCGCCAATTTTTTCACCCAAATAATCCGCTGAATGGGCTTAAGACATGAGACCCAAAAAGATAAACCCAAAAAGAAAAAGCGATCGCAGGAACAAAGGGAAATGGCTCGTCTAATCGAAAGGAAAAGACCTTCGCATAGACCATTCCGCCGATAGATGAGAGGAAAAGAATGATGAGGAATGCCTTTAAACCAAAGCAAAACGCAAGCACACCGAACAGCTTCATATCAGCCCCTCCCATGCTGTTTGGCTTAAAACGATCTAAACTATAAAATAAGAGAAAACAAAAAAGCAGAGAAGCCGCTCCTTCCCACCAAATAAGAAATGGTTCTAGCGTGCGGTATATGACGAATAGAGGAAAAAAGAAGAGAAACAGCTCGTTTGGCACCCTCATATAAAGAAGATCGCTCACGACAGCAATCACGAATAAACTACAAAGAATCACAAGAAAAAGGCCTTCAAACGAAAAACCAGCGTTCCTATAAATGAGCAAAAAAAGGCTGCCTGACAGCAGCTCAATCATTGGATATAACAAAAACAATCGGGTGCTGCAATGTTTACACGACCCTCTCAATACAATATACGAAACGAGCGGAATCATGTCATACAGAGATAGTGGTTGTTTACAAACGCCGCAGTGAGAACGCGGAAAGAGTATGGACCGCTTCATTGGCAGCCTTTCACCAACTAGATGAAAAAACGATCCCATGGTGATGCCTGCAAGAAACACAAAAATGTCAATCATATTCAGTGGCTCCTTCCGGGGATAAGATAGACCGGATTGTACCATAGACATTTACGTTGAGCACCTAGTGAAAATATGATTTTATCCCTCATCTACATATCAAAAGAAAAAAGACACAAATGGCTGGGAGCCTTTTGCATCTTTTCATGATCCTAAAATACGATTTCGCATATCTGAAATAAAATAAAGGGAGCCAGTGACAAGTATAACCGCCAAGGGATCAGCGCTTTTTTTCTGAATCCATTCAAGCACAGCACGAGGGTCATCGTCATACGATTTTGTTTCTAAATGACTGCAAGCATAAAGCTTTTCCGCTGATTCAGCTCTTGGAAAATCAAACGAAACAAAATGAATAGATGAACTAATGGCTTCAAGCTTTTCAATCATTTGTTTGTACGGCTTATCTTTTAAAGCGCTAAAACATACATGCACCTGTTTACTGGAAAAATGAGCTTGTACGGTTTCGATTAAACGGTCCATCCCCTCTTCATTATGAGCACCGTCGAGATAGACAGGAGGATGATCTTTGACCTTTTCAAATCTCCCAGCCCATACTGCTTGCCGAATCCCTTCATACAAATGCTCTTCTGTCACGCTGATATGGCCTTCTTGAACCAGCCATTCAATCAATAGAACGGCAAGAGATGCATTTTGCCTTTGGTGCGTTCCAATTAACCCTGTTTCAAGCTCTGGATACTGCCTTTTTGGAGTGCGTAACGTGAAACGTTCACCTGTTTCTGTCGGCTGCTGCTGATCAAAGGTACATGTATCATGTAACGAGATGCATACGGCATTCTTTTCTATTGCAGTGTTTTGAATGACAGCTAGTGCCTCTCGTTGATGAACAGCCGTGATCATTGGAATACCATCTTTTATAATGCCTGCTTTTTCAGCTGCAATCTGTTCAAGTGTATCGCCTAAAATCGCCATATGGTCATGGCCAATTGACGTAATGGCCGTTAAGATCGGCACTGCAACATTTGTTGAATCAAGCCTTCCGCCAAGCCCTGTTTCCAATAGGACAAAGTCTACTTGGCGCACATGGGCAAAATAAGCGAATGCACATGCTGTAATGATTTCAAATTCTGTTGCTGCGCCAAGCTCTGTTCCATCTAATTCATCAACATAAGGCTTTATCTCATTCACCAAACTCAGCCATTCTTCATCCTGAATAGGCGCTCCATTTACGCTGATTCGTTCATTGAACGTTAAAATAAACGGAGAGGTGAAAGTTCCAACTGAATAGCCGGCTTCCTGTAAAACGGAACGAGTAAACGCAATCGTTGATCCTTTTCCATTTGTACCAGCAACATGCACCGCTTTTATTTTTTGTTCTGGATGGTCTAGTCTGTTCATTAGCCACTTCATTCTTTCAAGACCCGGTTTTACACCAAAGGCCAGTCTGCTATGAATCCACTCAATGGCTTCATGATAGGTTGTAAACAATGTCATCTCTCTTTTCATACGAAATTTTCAAAAAAGACGACTCCATTCCGTTAGGAGCCGTCTTTTCAACATTATGCTTTCAGCTCTTCAATCCGCTTTTGAACAGCTTCGCGTTTTGCGACATAATCACGTTCTTTCGCACGCTCTTCTTCTACGACACTTTCAGGCGCTTTTTTCATAAAGCCTTCGTTGCCAAGCTTTTTCTGTACTCGTTCTACTTCTTTTGTCAGCTTATCAAGCTCTTTTTGCAGACGAGCAATTTCTTCATCTAAATTGATTAAGCCTTCAAGCGGTAGAATGAGTTCTGCTCCAGAAATGACAGCCGTCATCGCTTTATCACTAGCTGGGACATCTGTGCCAATTTCAAGAACACTTGGATTCGTGAAGCGCTCAATATATGAACGATTCTTCTCTAAACGCTCCTGAACATCAGATGTGGATGCTTTGATGTAAAGCTCAACTTGCTTGCTCATTGGCGTGTTTACTTCACTGCGAATGTTACGAACAGAGCGAATGAGTTCAACGAGCAGCTTCATGTCAGCAGAAGCTTGTTCGTTGGAAAGCTCCGGCTTCACTTCAGGCCATTTCGCAACGGTAACGGACTCACCTTCATGCGGAAGATGCTGCCAGATTTCTTCTGTTAAGAACGGCATAAACGGATGAAGAAGTCTCATCGTTTGATCTAAGACATACGCAAGGATCGAACGAGTCGTTTTCTTCGCAGCTTCATCTTCTCCATAAAGCGGAAGCTTCGCCATCTCAATATACCAATCACAGAAATCATCCCAAATGAAGTTATATAAATGTCTGCCAACTTCGCCGAATTCATACTTGTCAGCAAGCTGTGTGACACTTTCAATCGTTTCATTTAAGCGGGTTAAAATCCATTGGTCAGCAACTGATTTTTCACCTGTCAAATCAAGTTCATCATACGTTAAACCATCCATATTCATTAAAGCAAAACGGGATGCATTCCAAATTTTGTTCGCAAAGTTCCAAGTGGATTCAACCTTTTCAAAACTGAAGCGAAGATCCTGACCTGGTGAGCTTCCAGTGGCTAAGAAATATCTTAATGAATCCGCACCGTATTTGTCGATGACCTCCATTGGATCAATTCCGTTGCCAAGCGACTTACTCATTTTACGCCCTTGTTCATCGCGGATGAGCCCATGAATAAGGACATCTTTGAACGGTTTTTCTCCTGTGAATTCAAGACCCTGGAAGATCATACGAGATACCCAGAAGAAAATAATGTCATAGCCAGTTACAAGCAGGTTTGTTGGATAGTAGCGCTTAAAGTCTTCACTGTCTGCATCCGGCCAGCCCATTGTAGAGAATGGCCAAAGCGCTGAACTAAACCATGTATCTAGGACATCGTTATCTTGTTCCCAGTTCTCAATATCTTCTGGCGCTTCCAGTCCAACGTATACTTCTTTCGTTTCTTTATGGTACCAAGCCGGAATGCGGTGTCCCCACCATAGCTGACGAGAAATACACCAGTCACGGATATTTTCCATCCAGTGTAAATACGTCTTTTCAAATCGATCCGGAACAAATTGGACTTGGTCATCACCTTTTTGCAGGTTGATGGCTTCATCCGCCAGCGGCTGCATTTTCACAAACCATTGTGTAGATAAATATGGTTCAACTACAGCTCCGCTTCGCTCACTATGACCAACTGAATGCATATGATCGTCAATTTTGAATAAAATACCTTCTTCTTGTAAATCTTTCACCAGCTGTTTACGGCATTCGAAGCGGTCCATTCCTTTGTATTGCAGCGCATTTGCATTCATTGTGCCATCTTCATTCATAACAAGAATTCGCTCTAGCTCATGGCGGTTTCCAAGCTCAAAATCATTCGGGTCATGAGCAGGTGTAATTTTCACAGCACCTGAACCAAACTCCATATCGACATAGTCATCACCGACGATTGGGATCTCACGTCCTGTAATTGGTAAAATGACTGTTTTTCCAATCAAATGCTGATAGCGTTCGTCTTCAGGATGCACAGCTACTGCCGTATCTCCAAGCATTGTTTCAGGTCTTGTTGTCGCAATTTCAATTGAACCTGTTCCATCTGCCAGCGGATATCTCAAGTGATAAAACGCCCCTTGAACATCCTTATAAATCACTTCAATATCAGAAAGTGCAGTCTTTGTTGCTGGATCCCAGTTAATGATGTACTCTCCGCGATAGATAAGCCCTTTTTCATATAATTGGACAAACACTTGGCGTACAGCTTTATTCAGACCTTCATCTAATGTAAAACGTTCACGCGAGTAATCTAGGCCAAGACCCATTTTCGCCCACTGGCTGCGAATAAAATCAGCATATTCTTCTTTCCACTTCCACGTTTCTTCCACAAACTTTTCGCGTCCGAGGTCATAACGGCTCACGCCTTCTTCGCGAAGCTTTGCCTCTACCTTTGCTTGAGTGGCAATACCGGCATGGTCCATCCCTGGAAGCCATAGAACGTCAAAGCCCTGCATCCGTTTCATGCGCGTCACGATGTCTTGAAGTGTTGAATCCCACGCATGCCCAAGATGCAATTTTCCTGTCACGTTTGGTGGAGGAATGACGACTGTATATGGATCTTTCGTTTTATCATTTTGCGCTTCGAAGAATTTCCCTTCAAGCCAGTACGTATAGCGGTCTTTTTCAATCGCATTTGGATCGTACTTTGTTGGCATTTCTTGATTATTTGTTCCCATTTGTGTTACCTCCACATTTTTTCGGCTGATGAAACATAAAAAAAGCCTTTCCATCCTTATAAAAGGACGAAAAAGCTTTTTCGCGGTACCACCTTTTTTCACGGAGCACATACATGTGTCCCGTACACTCTAAAGGATAACGGGGTTCTCCCGAATTTCTCTACTTGTTCATTCAAGAAATTAAGCTCACAGGCGACCTTCCAAACAAGCGCATCCTAGGAAACCTTTCAGCTATTGGTTTCCCTCTCTTTAGGGTCTTGCTCGTACTCTTCCTGGTCCATGCTTACGATATATCACGTTCATCAGCACATACTCATCTTTTATTAATATTACTAAATGCCTTTTGTTTTCGTCAATCATCTTTTCCGCTTTTCTTCTGCTTTATACAAATTGGGCAGGCACCCTTCGCTTTATTGCCCATATGATAATAACAAAATGAAGAAGGAGGGCGTTTGATTTTGAAGAAGTTCAATCCTTACACACTTCCCCCCTGGCTTAGACAAATTCGGGCAGTTGCCTCCCAAGTCGTTCTCCCGATCGCCATATTTCAAGGGTTTCGTACGATCATTTTCCCCACAACATTTGACGTCCTCATCCTAGGTATTCTTATTTTTCTCGCTTGTGCCTTTCACCTTGATTGGTTTTAAAAACTCACGTTTATGTATCGATCATTCCTTTACAGAGAAATGATAAAGCCAACACAAAAACGCCTCGTCATTCTGCTGATGACGAGGCGTTTTGTTCTTCTTCAAGGCGTCTAGCCTGCTCAATCTCGTGAATCTTCATGACGGTCGGCTCTGAATTTTTCATTTGCCAATACGCTCTTAATAGCTGCTGACAGCTTTCCATCTCATCCTGCCCGCCTGCTTCATAGGCTTTCACCGTATCAAACAGACCTTGCGGATAAGCAAGGTAGCTTAAGAACAAATGAAGCTCTTCCTCCCTAAGAGGATTTCCTTTTTGATACGTATAAAACAAGGAAGTGCATTCAGGACAAGACGTAGGATAGGTTTTGAATGTCCGAAAGTAAAAGGTCAGAAGGTCATAAATGGGGGCGGCCTTTTTGGACCGCTCAAAGTTGGTGAAATGCCCTGTGCCTACATCATTATACAAAAAGTGATGGATCGATAATTGTCCATGATTTAACACAACACGTGTTGTCTCTTGATCTTTCATTTCCTCGTGCCAATCCTCTAATCGTTCAAGCGCAAATTCACTGGCAGACATAGCTTCTGAAAAATACATAGCAGCGGCCAGCTCAAATGGCGACATATACCAAGTTTGCTCTGCCCGCTCTATGAATCGTTCATACATGTCTTTCTCTGTTTCCCATTTGGCCTTGATTTGTGTGTAGTGAGCTTCAATTTCTTGCTCTGTGATGTCCATCATCACTTCAGTTCGTTTATGAAGTCTTGCAATCTCTTGAAATAAATATTCATGTTTATCGTCCTGCTCTTCTCTCTTTTCATTCGTCAGCCATGGCATGAGATAATATGCGTACTGGCTTTCCCGATGACTTGAGAAAAAGGAACCGCTCTTCGTCCGATAAATCGGCACAAAGGAGCGATAACCTTTTGATTCTAATTCAAGCATTTGCTCTGTAAACTGCATTTGTCGATTGGCTTTTACTCGCTTTAGTGCAAATACACCCTGCTTTGTATACACCTTTACGACAGCAGGACTGACAGGTTCAATGTATTCAGCCTCAAGCCCGTATTCGTATAGGACAGATTGAATTTCATCCACGTTCACTCACCACATTTTCTCGGTCGGTCATCGCTTGCTATGCATTGCTTTTTTGATATTCAGGAATATAAAGAACCTGCCCTTCTTCAAGCTCCGCATCGACCGATAATGAGTTCGTTCGAAGGAGCTGCTGCACATTCAACTGATATCGCTCACAAATACGATCGACCGTATCTTCTTGCTGAACTATACAAATTTTCATGCGAGAAAAATCTTCCTCCTCCTGCTTAGCGAACAGCTTCGTTAAATAAAGAGAATTCTCACTGCCAGACGTTTCTCTCACTTCATTTCCAGGCTCCTCCGCTTCTTGGGCAGACTCATACACCTTTGGTTCTTCCCGTTCATATAATCGCTCTATTTGGTAAGTGTCATCCCGCTCCTCCTGCACCGGTTCCATATTATAAGCAGGTGGTTCAAATGCCGGATAAGCTGGAATCGTTTCTTCTTGCTCTTCAGCTGCTTCAGGGTCTTTTCTCACTTCCACCTCAAAGAACGTCTCATCTCGCTCCTCTTCTTCTAATAGCTTAGGCGGTTCAAAAAATGGCGGCTCTAGCACCTGAGCTTCGGGGAAGGAGCGATAACCAAGTGTCACTGCTTCTGCTTGGTCCTCCGGTTCTTCCCGTTCTTCCAATTCTTCCGACTCTTCCTCTTCTTCCATACTCAACTGCTCTATTTCAATTTCTTCCTCTTCTTCCTGATCTTCTTGTTCGGTACGTACGTCTTCAATTTGTAATGCAGCCTGTTCCTCATAGTCCTGACGTTCATCGCTTTGCAGCTCTTCTTGTTCCTCATGTTCCGGCTGCGCCTGATATTCATAGGTCACATCACCATATTCCTCTTCAGTACGATAGACAAATTCATAAGGCTCCTCTACAGGCACTCGAGGCGTTTCTTCATCTAACAGACCTTCAATCGCTAGATCAGCCTGAATGGTGAGCAAACGGCTTTCTGTCAGCTGGTAATCAAACGCATCAATAAACACAAACACATCATTTAAATGACTGATTTTGTTCTTAGGGATGGTGATATCAACTGGAAATTGATGCAGAAGCTCGGCTGTTCCGTCCTCTCTTACCTTCACCTCATCAGCTTGCCTGTATGATGCATAGGAACTGGATTCACCCAATTGCTCCTCTTGATTTATGTTGTATTCTCCTGTTAGCTCGAGTGAACCTCTAATGGAAACATAATCATTCACTTCTTGAACGAGAATGTCAGGATCGAGAGAAATTGACAGCAGCTCACTGACTTCCTGTCCGTTTTTTAAATAAATGGATTCTTCTACCGAAAACTGTAATCGATTGTTTTGAGACAAGTCGGTGTCCTCCTTTCATCTAATCCTTCAAAATAAAATTAGATGTCAATACAGGTGTATGTGGGAGACGGTGAAAATATGATTGGTTTTATGCAAAGCAAAAAGCCGATATGTCTCCATATCGGCTCTTGTTTATCGACGTAGTTTTTGAAAAACCTTTTCCACTGTCTCAATCGTATATTCGATGTCTTGATCAGTATGAGCAGTTGATAGGAACAGCCCTTCGAATTGAGAAGGTGGAAGGAAGATGCCGTGGTCAGCCATTTCCTTGTAGAATTCAGCGAATAAAGCGAGATCAGCTGTTTTCGCTGTATCATAATTTACGACTTGTTCGTTCGTAAAGAAGAATCCGATCATGGAACCTGCACGGTTAAATGTTAATGGAATCCCATGTGCTTTCGCCGCTTTCGAAATTCCTTCTTCCAAACGATCTCCTTTGCGTCTAAACTCTTCATAAGACTCAGGTGTCAGCTGTTTTAATGTTTCAAGGCCTGCTGTCATCGCAAGCGGGTTACCAGATAACGTTCCTGCTTGATAAATCGGACCGCTTGGCGCAATTTGTCTCATAATGTCCGCTCTTCCGCCATAAGCGCCGACCGGGAGACCGCCTCCGATTACTTTGCCAAGGCATGTCAGGTCAGGCGTAATGCCAAAATAGCCTTGCGCGCAGTGATAATCCACACGGAAGCCTGTCATGACCTCATCAAAAATGAGTAAAGAGCCATATTGCTCCGTGATGTCTCTCAATCCTTGCAAGAAACCTTCTTGCGGAGGGACAACGCCCATATTTCCTGCAACTGGTTCTACAATGACACCTGCAATGTCGTCTCCAAATTCTTGAAAAGCGACTTTGATGCTTTCTAAATCATTGTATGGAACGGTGATCGTATTGCTTGCCGTACCTTCAGGGACACCAGGGCTATCTGGAAGTCCAAGCGTTGCCACACCCGAACCAGCTTTAATGAGCAAAGAATCACCGTGGCCATGATAGCAGCCTTCAAATTTCACAATTTTATTTCTGCCTGTAAAGCCGCGTGCTAGACGAAGTGCACTCATTGTCGCTTCTGTTCCAGAGCTGACCATCCGAATAACCTCAATGGAAGGAACTCGTTCTGATACAAGCTTAGCTAACTCATTTTCAACTAAAGTAGAAGCACCGAAGCTTGTACCTTGTTCAGCTACTCGCTGAATGCTTTCAACCACACGGTCATTCGTATGTCCTAAAATGAGCGGTCCCCATGATAAGACATAATCAATGTATTCATTTCCATCAATATCGTATATCTTTGCGCCTTTACCTCGCTCCATAAAAATCGGGTCTGTGTTGACGGATTTAAATGCACGTACGGGGCTGTTGACACCACCAGGCATTAAATGCTGCGCTTCTTCAAATGCTTGCTTAGATTTTTCATAGCTACGTCCCATTTCAACGTCCTCCTGTCTATCCGTTCTTTATTCTGAGAGCCATTTTGCAGCATCTTTTGCATGATACGTAATGATTAACTCTGCTCCTGCACGTTTCATGCTTGTCAGCATTTCAAGTACAAGCTCTTTTTCAGAAATCCAGCCATTTTGAGCTGCGGCTTTAACCATTGCATACTCTCCGCTCACATTGTAAGCGACAACAGGGAGTGTACATTCATTTTTCACATCACGCATAATATCTAAATAAGAAAGAGATGGTTTGACAATCAGGAAGTCAGCCCCCTCTTCGACGTCAGATTGCGCTTCTCTCAGTGCCTCTAAACGGTTTGCAGGGTCCATTTGATACGTTTTACGATCTCCAAACTGCGGTGTACTATGCGCTGCATCACGAAACGGACCGTAAAAAGCACTTGCGTATTTCACGGCATATGACATCACAGGCACATGAATAAAGCCAGCTTCATCAAGTGCCTCACGGATTGCGATAACAAAGCCATCCATCATGTTTGAAGGAGCGATGATATCTGCACCTGCACGCGCTTGGCTAACAGCTGTTTTTGCTAAAAGCTGAAGAGATTCATCATTTAAAATTTCGCCATCTTCAACGATTCCACAATGTCCATGATCTGTATATTGGCATAAGCAAGTATCTGCAATGACAACAAGCTCAGGGAAATGCTTTTTGATCTCAAGCGTTGCTCTTTGAACAATGCCATGATCGTGATACGCCTCACTACCCACATGATCTTTATGATCTGGTACACCAAATACAATGATGGATTGAATGCCAAGATCCACAAGCTCTTGCACTTCTTCTTTCACAAGATCCACCGAAATGTGATATACCCCCGGCATTGAAGGCACTTCTTTCCGGACATTTTCTCCCTCAACAAAAAAGATCGGATAAATGAAATCAGATGGTCTTAAAAAAGTTTCTCTGACTAATTCTCTCATTCCTGCGCTTGTACGCAATCTGCGGTGTCTATTAAATTTCATCATTGGTTCAACTTCCTTTCAGATAGATGGCACATCAAATCAAGCATCCCGTCTATCGTATAAATATCTGGGGTTTCTGATGAAATCCCGTATTGAAGCAGTGCCTCTTTTGTAAGAGGACCTATCGTCACAAAACAAGTGTCAGATGCAGCTAACTTCACTACATCTGCCTCCATGGCATGCATAAATGAATGAACAGTGGATGAGCTCGTAAATGTTATAAAATCAAATGATTGCTCCATCATTGCCGATTTGAGGGCGGCAATTCCCTCCTCATCCTTGACTGTTTCATATAAAATCCATTCCTTTACTTCTAAGCCAAGCGGAACGAGGGTTTGCTTCACCACATCTCGTGACAGGTGGCCTTTTGCTACAAATACACGCTCTCCCGGGAGCACATGGTCAAGTAAGGCATCTGCCAGTTCTTCCGCTATAAACCGTTCTGGGACCACATCAACCTTGAAGCCATGCTGCTCAAGATAGGCAGATGTTTTCTCACCTACAGCAGCTACTTTCAAGTGGGATAAGCTCTTATGTAAATGATGCTCCTCTATATAACTGAGAAAAAAAGACGCACCATTTACACTCGTGAAAACAAGCCAATGGCTTGCTTCTAAGTCTTTTAAAAATGCCTTCGCTTTTTCTTGTGTGAGCGTAGGCTCAAACCTGATAAGAGAGGTTAAAACTGCATGACCGTTCAGTGCTTCAATTTTCTGCTGAAACACACCCGCTTGACGTTCATTTCGAGTGACAAGCACCGTCTGTCCGTAAAGCGATTTGGCTATCGTCATTGGGAAGACAGATCCTTTTTCACCTTGTCGATCAAATCCTTTGCTCCCTTATCAGCCATCTGCTTCGCGCACGCTGTACCAATTGCCTCAGGGTCAGTGCCTGTTACGGTTTCTTGAATAATCGTGTGCCCGTCAGCAGATGCCACAAGACCCGTCAGTTCAATTTCATCATGCTCATTCATCGTTGCATAGCCAGCGATCGGCACCTGACAGCTTCCATCCATTTGTTTGAGGAAGGCTCTTTCAGCGAGGACCGTTTTCTTCGTATATTCATTCGTAAATTGAGCAAGGAGCTGCAATAGCTCTTCATCATCTCCGCGGCATTCGATCGAGAGCGCGCCTTGTCCAACGGCAGGCAGGCAAGTATCAGGAGATAAAAACTCCGACACGACCTCTTTGCTCCATCCCATTCTGGACAGGCCGGCAGCAGCTAGAATAATGGCATCATATTCTTCATTTTTCAGTTTCTCAAGTCTTGTGTCAATGTTTCCTCGAATCCATTTAATCTCAAGATCTGGTCTCTCCTGAAGAAGCTGGGCACTGCGCCGTAAGCTGCTCGTTCCCACAATGGCTCCCTTTGGCAGTTCATGAAGGCGGAGATGATCCTTTGAAATCAGTGCATCCCGCACATCCTCACGCTCAGGAATACAGCCGATGACTAAACCTTCCGGAAGAGAAGCCGGCATATCTTTCATGCTGTGCACCGCCATGTCAATGTCATGGTTCAGCATCGCCTGTTCAATCTCTTTGACAAATAGCCCTTTTCCGCCAACCTTTGATAAGGTCACATCTAAAATTTGATCACCCTTCGTTACAATTTCTTTAATTTCAAAAGAATAAGAAGGGTTTAGCTCAGACAGCTTTTGAATGACCCATTTTGTTTGTGTAATCGCAAGTTTGCTTCGTCTAGAACCTACTTTAATTGTACGCATTACGTCTTCCTCCCGACAATGCCCTTAAGACTCATCATTATTGAAACCAATGAAAGGTTGATAAGCTACCAAGCAGAAAATAATTGATCATCAGCACAAGAAATGAAGCGACATTCCAACGTGCCACGATTTTGCCCTGCATATTTCTCACCAATCTGATATATAAGTAAAAGCCGTATAAAAACAGCATAATAAACGAACCAAGCACCTTTGCATCTGTCCAGTACAACGTATCATACGAAATATATGCCCAAATAATGCCGAGAATTAAACTAAGCAAAAGCATTGGCACACCAATAATATTTAAGACATACGCCATATGATCAAGCTTGGATAAGTCTTCAATTCTCAAAAGCCATTTTCCCCATTTTTTCTTTTTCAGCAAACGATATTGAAAGAGATAAAGAAGCGAAAAAGCAAATGAAAGTGAAAAAGCACCGTATGATAAAATGGCCATCGTAATATGAATCACGAGCAGTTCACTCGTCAGCTTCCCCGCCAGTTCCGCCGAATGGAGATCAGATGGTGTAAAGGTGTGAATCGCCATCATGGAAAAACCAATTACATTTGTAAAAAAGACAATAAACTCAACGCGCAATACTTTTGTGAGAACGAGTGAAAGTGTCACAAGCACCCACGTATAAAAATATAACCCCTCTGCTACATTCAACACAGGGAATCGGTCTGTTTCCATCATAATATAGAACATGTAGACTGTTTGCAGCAGCCAGACAATAGAAAGCAACCAGAAAGCCATTTTTCCAGCCTTCCGGTTGTGTTGAAGAAAATCTATGAAATAGAACAAGACACTGAGTGCATAGATCAAGATCGTCGCTTCGTTGAGTCTCGCTACAATGGGTTCCATCATCGCTTAATCACTCACTGGCAACTGTAGCAAAGCCTTGTGTCATATTTGGTTTGAACAGCTGAAATGACCCTTGCTCTACCTGTACAGGCTCTTCCTTTTGCTCTTCATCTTCAACCTGTAAATCAAAGATTTCTTTAAAGAGTAAAAGTTTTTCTTCTGCATTCGGCTCCCCGGCAATCTCTTTTGCCTTTAAGATAGGATCTTTCAGCATTTGATTGATGATGCTTTTCGTATGTTTATTTAACAGCTTCATTTCACGGTGTGTGAGGTTTGGAAGCTTTCGTTCAATGCTTTGCATCGTATCCGCTTGAATCGTAAGCGCCTTTTCTCTTAGAGCAGAAATGACAGGAACAACACCAAGTGTATTAAGCCATTGCTTAAATTCCACAATTTCAGCTTCAATGAGGAGTTCCACCTCTTCAGCCACTGCACGGCGCTCTTTTAGGTTGGCTGCCACAATGCCCTCAAGGTCATCAATGTCATACAAAAAAGCACCTTCTACTTCAGAAATGGCTGGATCTAAATCACGCGGTACTGCAATATCCACCATGAATAGAGGTCTGCCTTTCCGCTTTTTATTCGCACCTTCGACCATTTCTTTTGTAATGACAAATTGTTTAGCACCAGTCGAGCTAATCACAATGTCAGCTTCAGATAATGCTTTTTCTAATTGGTTTAAGCTTTTAGGCTCTCCTGAGAAACGTCCGGCCAATTCTTTTGCCTTCTCATACGTTCGATTAATGACCGTCACCTGACCAATTCCTTGGCCTTGAAGGTTTTGTGCTGCAAGCTCGCCCATTTTACCCGCACCAAGAATAAGGACATGCTTATCAGAAAGACGTCCAAAGATTTTTTTGGCAAGCTCGACAGCTGCATAGCTGACAGACACAGCATTAGACGCAATATCTGTTTCCGCATGAGAGCGTTTTGCAACGGTGACCGCCTGCTTAAATAAATAATTGAAAACGGTACCAATCGTCTTCTCCTCTTGAGCTGTTTTAAAGCTGGAGCGCACTTGACCGAGTATTTGTGTTTCACCAATCACCATGGAATCAAGTCCACAGGCCACACGGAATAAATGCTCAACCGCTCCATCGTTTTCATAAAACTTCAAATATGGAGAGACATCCTCTTTTTCTAAACCGAACCAATCTGCTAAAAATCTTTTTATATAAAACCGACCAGTATGAAGCTGATCTACAACTGCGTAGATCTCTGTTCGATTACATGTTGAGATGACGATATTCTCTAGAATGCTTTTTTCTTCTTTAAGCTTGGACATCGCTGTTCCGAGCTCGCTCGGTTCAAAGCTCAGCTGTTCCCGTATCTCAACAGGGGCTGTTTTATAATCTAAACCCACAACAAGAATATGCATAACTTCAGCTTGCACCCCCAACGCCCTGTCTAATTTATAATAATTATAATATAGAATTTATTATTTATAATGATTATAACATATATTCATTTTTAACTGGATAAAAATTGTGAACAGATTTCAAAAATGTTGTGATATAGTAGAAAAATGTTCGACATCGATTATGCCATATCATCACTTCAAGCAATTTACCAGATTTGGCGCGTGCGGACAAATGATCTGCTTAAAAGAAGGTGACATCTTTGAAGAAGAAATCCATTTTGCTGCCGCTCACTTTGCTGGCTGTAGCGCTATATGCCATTCTCTCAGGAGGTCAATTTGACATTTGGAAGGATCAGGAGAAATGGTATACACTTGTACTGCTTTTTGGCCTTGCTTTCTTATATCAAGGAAAGAAGGAGCAGGAAACCTCTCATGTGTTTATCGGTATGCTCATGACAGGCCTTGCGCTACACTTTATCCTTCAGCCGAAATTGGACCATTGGCCAGACACATTTACGATGATTGTGTTCATCGTCGGCCTTGCGCTTTTGATGAAATCATCTCAGAAAAAGGAATACCGTATAGAAAGTGTTGCTTTAATTGCACTCGGTCTGTTTCTTTATTTCTTTCAGCAAATTACAAAACAGCTTAGCTCACTCTCTATCCCTACTTCCGGCTTTGAATTGTACTGGCCCTATGTACTGATTGCTGTCAGTCTCCTCTTATTATTTTTAAAAAGGAAATAACTTATACAATAAAAAGGCATCTGCTATGTGCAGATGCCTTTCTTTTAGCTGTTAATCTTTGCAAGAATCGCATTCCAGGCTTCATCTTTTCCCTTTTTGGTTTCAGAAGAGAATAAAATTAATTCATCTGATGGGTCAATGTCGAGCGTCTGTTTGACGACTTTCGCATGTTTTTCCCATTTGCCTTTTGGAATTTTATCCGCCTTTGTCGCAATGATGATCACAGGAACTCCATAATATTTAAGGAATTCATACATGTTCACATCTTCTACTGATGGCTTATGGCGCAGATCCACTATTTGTACAACTGCTTTTAATTCTTCACGCATCGTAATATACGTTTCGATCATTCTGCCCCAAGCTTCACGCTCTGTTTTTGATACTTTGGCAAAGCCGTAGCCCGGAACATCCACAAAATGGAGCATATCATTAATAATGTAGAAATTAAGCGTCTGGGTCTTTCCTGGTTTAGAAGACGTACGTGCTAAATTTTTACGATTGATTAATGAGTTAATGAACGAGGACTTCCCAACATTTGATCGTCCAGCAAGAGCGATTTCCGGCAGTCCCCCGCTTGGGTACTGCTCTGGTTTCACCGCACTAATGACGATATCTGATTTTGTTACTTTCATCTTCCCTCTCCTACTAACGCTTTCTCAAGCACCTCATCTAAATGTGAGACTGGGATAAAGGTTAGTCCTTGTCTCACACTTTCAGGAATATCATCAATATCCTTCTCGTTTTCCTTCGGAAGAATAATGGTTTTCAGCCCTGCGCGATGTGCGCCTAATGCTTTTTCTTTTAATCCGCCAATCGGAAGCACTCTTCCTCTTAACGTAATCTCTCCTGTCATACCAACCTCTTTTGACACAGGTCGTCCTGTGAGTGCTGATACAAGAGCCGTCGCAATGGTAATACCAGCTGATGGCCCGTCCTTTGGAACCGCACCCTCTGGAACATGGATATGAATATCATGCTTTTCATTAAAATGAGGATCAATGTTCAGTTCATCTGCTTTCGAACGAATATAACTGAATGCCGCCTGCGCAGATTCTCTCATGACATCACCAAGCTTACCTGTTAACAAAAGCTTGCCTTTACCCGGCGAGAGTGATACCTCAATGGATAAGGTGTCTCCACCAACTGTAGTATACGCAAGTCCTGTGACAACGCCTACTTGATCTGTCGTTTCAGCCTGACCATAACGGTAAAGCCTTTTTCCGAGATATTCAGATAAGTTCTTTTCCGTCACCGTGATGCGTTTGCGGTCTTCAGCCACAATCGCTCTTGCCGCTTTACGGCATATCGCCGCAAGCTGACGCTCTAATCCGCGAACTCCTGCTTCTCTAGTGTAATAGCGAATCATATCGTAAATCGCTGCTTCACGAAGCTGCAAGTTCCCTTTCTTTAATCCGTGCTCCTTTAGCTGCTTCGGCAGAAGGTGATCTTTCACAATTTCTGCTTTTTCAACCTCAGTATACCCTGCAATCGTGATAATCTCCATTCTATCACGAAGTGGACCTGGAATGGTTGCTAAATTGTTGGCAGTGGCGATAAATAACACTTGAGACAAATCAAATGTCTCTTCAATATAGTGATCGCTAAAGTTATGATTTTGCTCTGGATCTAACACTTCAAGCATAGCAGATGACGGGTCCCCTCTAAAATCAGAGGACATCTTATCAATTTCATCTAAAAGGAACACGGGATTCATGGTGCCTGCCTTACTCATACCACGGATGATACGGCCCGGCATCGCACCTACATATGTTCTTCTATGTCCACGAATCTCAGATTCATCACGTACACCGCCAAGAGAGATACGGATAAACTTTCGATCAAGTGACTTTGCAATGGATTTTGCAAGTGACGTTTTCCCTACTCCAGGAGGTCCTGCCAAGCAAAGAATCGGTCCTTTTAATGAATTTGTCAGCTTCTGTACAGCAAGATATTCAAGCACACGTTCTTTCACTTTTTCCAGCCCATGGTGCTCATCATCTAAAATTTGGCTTGCAAGCTTTAAGTCTAGACGATCTTCTGTATAGATGCCCCACGGAAGATTGATCAGCCAATCAATATAATTTCGAATCACAGAGCTCTCGGCAGAGCTTGAAGGGATTTTTTCATAACGATTCAGTTCTTTTAACGCAGTCTCACGAACAGAATCCGGCATGCCGGATTCTTCGATTTTAGACATTAATGTACTGACTTCACCTGTTTTTCCTTCTTTGTCTCCAAGCTCTTTTTGAATGGCTTTCATTTGTTCACGCAAATAATATTCTTTTTGCGTTCGTTCCATTGAACGTTTGACGCGCTGTCCGATTTTCTTTTCAATCTCCAGCACTTCTTTTTCATTGTGGATCAGGCTGATCACCCGGTCCAGCCGTTTTTTGACATCTACTGTTTCCAGTACTTCTTGCTTGTCTTTTAATTTGAGCGGCAGGTGAGAAGCGACGATATCTGCCATTCTTCCCGGTTCCTCAATATCCGTAACCGTTGCGTATGTTTCAGCTGAGATTTTTTTTGAAATTTTTATGTACTGATCAAAGTGATCTAACAAAGTGCGCATGAGTGCTTCTGCTTCTGCGTCCTTTAATTCTTCTTCTGCCAATTCTTTAATATCGACTGACGTATAGTCCTCTAGCTCCACATATGATTCGATCTGTGCTCGATTTAAGCCTTCAACGAGTACACGAATCGTTCCATTTGGCAGCTTCAGCATTTGTTTAATTTTTGTGTAGGTGCCGACTTTGAAAATTTCTTCTTCACCTGGTTCGTCTATTGAAATTTCCCGCTGCGTTGCTAGAAAAATCATATGATCGTTCATCATTGCCTGTTCTAATGCTTGAACAGACTTCTCGCGTCCAACGTCCAAATGCAAGACCATTGTTGGATAAACAAGCAAACCTCGCAATGGAAGGAGCGGAACATTCTTTTTGATTTCATCTGCCATGTTGATTGACACCTCCGTCACTAGTATGAATCATTATAATATACCTGTTTCAGTCTTGTACAATGTAAAAGACCTGAGAAATGATGATCTTATCGTAGTATACCCTTTCTTTTTATCTTGAAAAAGAAAAAAAGATCTATTTCATTAAAAAATCCCCATATGTGATGGGGATTAAACAGATTTTCTTTTCATTTCTTCTTCTAGTCCATCTTTCTTCTCGTCTGGCGGGTTGACCAGACACTGATCCAGCACCTCTTGGAAGTGCTTCACAGGCACAATGGTGACCCCTTCAATCTCTTTTAAGATCGACTGCTGGTTATCATAAGGGATAATCACTGTTCTGGCACCAGCTTGTTTGGCTGCCTTAATTTTCGGTATCACTCCACCGATCGGCTTCACCTGACCCTGCAATCCAATTTCACCCGTCATGGCGGTTAGATGATCGATCGGGATTTGATGAATGGCTGAGAAAATCGCGGTGGCCATCGCAATCCCAGCAGACGGCCCATCGATAGGGGCACCGCCTGGAAAATTAATATGGATATCATATTCATTTGTGCGTATGCCTAAGTTTCTAAGTACTGTTAATACATTTTCAACCGAGCCTTTGGCCATACTTTTTCGTCTGATGGATTTAGACTGGTTGCCAATGCTTTCCTCTTCTGCAATACCTGTAATGTTGATACTGCCTTTTTCCAGCGCCTTACATATATTCACTTCAATCTCAAGCAGGGCGCCGCTATTCGGTCCATAAACGGCAAGGCCATTTACTACCCCCACTTTTGGCTTTTCCGGTACTTTTTGTTCATACCTTGGCGTCAGTTGGCTTGAATGAATGACCCATTCTACATCAGCTATCGTGATGTCTTTTCGGTTTTCAGTGATAGCCATACCAGCTGCGATCTGTACCATATTGACCGCTTCACGTCCATTTTTCACATAGGAGGTTAACAGGCTTAGCCCTTCTTCACTTAATTCCTTTTGAATTTTTTGGACAGCCTTGGCAGCGACGATTTTCAGCTCATGCTGGTCAAGATCTTTAAAGAATATTTCCAAACATCTTGATCTAATCGCTGGTGGAATTTCGTCCGGCGTTCTTGTGGTGGCACCAATCAATCTAAAATCAGCCGGCAGCCCATTTTGGAAAATATCATGAATGTGATTCGGAATTTGGGTATTTTCCTCGCTGTAATAAGCACTGTCTAAAAACACTTTCCGATCCTCAAGCACTTTCAGCATTTTATTCATTTGGATCGGATGCAGTTCACCAATCTCATCTATAAACAGAACCCCGCCATGAGCATGCGTGACTGCTCCTTGTTTTGGCTGCGGAATGCCTGCCTGTCCCATTGCCCCTGCCCCTTGGTAAATCGGGTCATGCACGGAACCAATTAAGGGGTCTGCAATGCCTCGTTCATCGAATCTTGCTGTTGTGGCATCAAGCTCTACAAACACCGCATCTTTCTTAAACGGAGAATCAGCGTGACGCTTCGCTTCTTCCATGACTAGACGGGCAGCGGCTGTTTTTCCAACTCCCGGCGGTCCGTAGACGATGACATGCTGAGGGTTAGGTCCGCATAGTGCCGCTTTTAGTGCACGAATGCCGTCTTCCTGCCCTACAATATCTTGAAAACCCTTTGGCCGGACTCTCTCTGATAAAGGTTCACTCAATTTGATCGATCGCATCTTTCTGAGTGCTTCCATTTCTTTCTTTGATTCTTTGTCTATCGTCACCTTTTGTGTGCGCTGATTTCTCAGTAAGTTCCAAAAGTACAGCCCGATGACGATACCAAAGAACAGCTGTATGAATAGTACGATTCCTGTCCAGCTCAATCGGTGCTCCCTCCTTCATCTATCGTATGTATTGGTTTCTGTCTGCTAGTATTTCCTAGAGCTGGACGGAATAAACACGTCTTCCACGATAAATAAAAAACTCCTGAATCAAAAAGATTCAGGAGTGATCACTTCTCTTATGCAGATGTTTTTGTATCTTTATTAACGACTGTGCCGTCCTTTAACACAAGACGCGGCGGTTCAGCATCGGCAACCGTTGCACCAGTGATGACACATTTTTCAATATCATCACGAGATGGAAGGTCAAACATCACATCAAGCATGATGCCTTCAATGATGGAACGAAGACCACGAGCTCCTGTTTTACGCTCAATTGCTTTTTTCGCAATCTCGCTGAGAGCATCTTCTTCAAACTCAAGCTCCACATCGTCAAGCTCAAGCATTTTTGTATACTGCTTGACTAGCGCATTTTTAGGCTTCGTCAAGATTTCTACAAGTGCTTTTTCATCTAACGGCTCGAGACTTGCAATAACCGGCAGACGACCAATGAATTCTGGAATTAAACCGAAGCGAAGCAAGTCTTCCGGCAGTACTTTTGATAGAAGGACTTCTTTTTCAAGGTCTTCGATTTTATTATCCGCACCGAATCCAATGACTTTTTGACCTAGGCGGCGTTTGATGATTTGCTCAATGCCGTCAAAGGCTCCACCACAAATGAAGAGGATATTTGTCGTATCAATTTGAATGAATTCTTGATGAGGGTGCTTACGTCCACCTTGAGGCGGTACGCTAGCAACTGTTCCTTCAAGAATTTTCAAAAGGGCTTGCTGTACACCTTCCCCAGATACATCACGAGTGATAGAAGGGTTTTCTGATTTTCTTGCTACTTTATCGATCTCATCGATGTAGATAATGCCTTTTTCCGCTTTTTCTACATCATAATCCGCTGCTTGGATCAGCTTTAGTAAAATATTCTCTACGTCTTCACCAACATAACCTGCTTCAGTTAATGATGTTGCATCTGCAATCGCAAATGGAACATTTAAAATACGAGCAAGCGTTTGAGCAAGTAATGTTTTACCGCTTCCTGTTGGTCCAATCATAGAAATATTACTTTTCGAAAGCTCAACATCATCAATCTTGCTGTTGGAATTGATCCGTTTATAGTGGTTATAGACCGCTACAGCTAAGGATTTCTTCGCATTCTCTTGTCCGATGACATATTCATCAAGAATCTCCCGAATTTCATGAGGCTTCGGAACATCCTTGAATTCAACTTCTTCCTCAGTGCCGAGCTCTTCTTCAACTATTTCCGTGCAAAGCTCGATACATTCATCACATATATATACGCCAGGTCCTGCGACCAGTTTACGCACTTGATCTTGCGTTTTTCCGCAAAACGAGCATTTTAATTGACCTTTTTCCTCGTTGAATTTAAACATTCTTTCACCCCTTATTCTTCTTCACTTGCCTGTAGCTAGCAGTCAGCTACCTTTCTGGGTCCAGTATGTATGCATTTTACCATACTTTCCTAAAAGACGGTAATGATGTGTTTCTAACACTGCACATTGAGATATGTATGACAGAAAGATGCGACTTACCCTATCGTTTCCAAAAGAAGCGATGATAAGTCAAAAATTGTACAAAACAAGGCACGAGTCACTCGCGCCCTGTTTTATTATTATGCACCATATTAACGGTTTTCTACAAGAAAATCAATTGCTTTGCGAACTTTTAGATCTTCTTTCATTGCGTCAGTAGATCCAATCGCTTGTTTGATATTTTCAACTGGCATGTTGTATGCTTCAGCCATTTTTGAAAGTTCTTCTTCCACTTCTTCGTCAGACACTTGTAAGTCTTCTGCAGCAGCAATTGCTTCAAGTGTTAGGTTAGATTTCACGCGTTTAGCAGCATCTTCTTTCATTTGCTCTTTCAGCGCAGCTTCATCTTGACCAGAGAATTGGAAGTAAAGCTCAAGGTTCATCCCTTGCATTTGAAGACGTTGTTCGAATTCTTTCATCATGCGGTCTAGCTCTGTGTCAACCATCGCTTGTGGGACGTCAACTTCCGCATTTTCAGAAGCTTTCGCTACTAGCTCTTCACGAAGTTTTCCTTCTGCTTCGTTTTCTTTTGCTTCTTCAAGACGCTTCTTCGTTTTTTCAGTTAATTCAGCAAGAGTTTCTACTTCTTCATCAACATCTTTAGCAAACTCATCGTCAAGTGCTGGAAGTTCTTTTGCTTTGATTTCATGAATTTTCACTTTGAATACAGCTGGTTTACCTGCAAGGTCTTCAGCATGGTATTCTTCTGGGAATGTCACTTCTACGTCTTTTTCAGCGCCAGCTTCAAGACCAACTAATTGCTCTTCGAAACCAGGGATGAATGAACCAGAACCTATTTCAAGAGAGTAGTTCTCAGCTTTTCCGCCTTCGAATGCTTCTCCATCAACGAATCCTTCGAAATCAAGAACAACTGTATCGCCGTTTTCGATTGCGCCTTCTTCTTTGACAACAAGCTCAGCTTGACGATTTTGAAGTGCTTTTAGCTCTTCTTGTACATCTTCATCAGTGACAGTTGTATCGTCTTTTTCTACGTTAAGACCTTTGTAGTCACCAAGTTTCACTTCAGGCTTCACTGTTACTTTTGCAGTGAAGATTAAGCTTTCGCCTTTTTCGATTTTCTCAACATCGATTTCAGGGCGGTCAACTGGCTCGATACCAGCTTCGTCGATTGCTTTTGGATATTCAACTGGAAGAAGAATATCTAATGCATCTTGATAAAGAGATTCTACACCAAAACGCTGCTCGAAAAGACCACGTGGTACTTTCCCTTTACGGAATCCAGGAATAGATACTTGCTTGACCACTTTCTTAAATGCATCATCAAGTGCTTTGTTAAATGTTTCAGCGTCAACTTCTACAGTTAAGACACCTTCGTTACCTTCTTGTTTTTCCCATTTTACTGACATGTGTGTTTCCCTCCAAAAATCTATTCAGATTGTGCGTTGTTACATTCTAAAGCATCATAAAGACTTCGTCCAATCAAAAACCACGCACTCTGCTAAAGAAGCGGTATTATGTATACAACATTTGACTTGATTATACATATCGTCTTTCAACCGTTGGAATCTTACAACTGCACTATATATGCACAAATACAACCATTATATTATAACATAACAAGTCCGTCTTTCAACTAAATCGACAAATTACAAATAAGAAATTTCTTCAATATCTTTCAGCATTGTGCAAGCTTCTCTCAGCTCTCGTTCATTAAAATCATACAATAGATGCAATTCTTCGAGGTCAATCTCAATCCCATGCATTTCATAGCCGACTTTATGAAGAGCCGCAGCCCAAAGATTCGGATCTGTGTATTTAGGAAGAAATGGGTAAAGCACAAATAAGTGCCGGCGCCATAACTCCTCCACGCCTTGATAAAGGGTTGGGTTCTCATTGCCGAGCGTGTCATCGAGCATACGCAGGACCTGCTGAAGAAGCGGCATCTGCTCTGGCTTTACAGCCTCAGAAGGAACAAGTGTTAAAGAATCACCGAATTTCGTCACATGAACCGGCTTTGCCACATCATGATCTGACAGAAGCTGCAGGATCAAGGATTTGACCAAAGGGTTTCCATCCGGTTTTTGTAAGATCGTATTTAATAGACCCATATGCGGTGTAATATTCCGGTCTTTCAATGAATGGATGAACTGCACCTGCTCTTCTGGCCGCTCCAGTATATCATCTATATTGATTTCACCGCGATCACTCTCGTCTTCGTCTAAGATCTCTTCAGGCGATTCAATCATCTTCCTGCTAAATTCGAGCAACTTGTAAAAATGCTCCGCGCTTTCTGCTGGAAGGTGGTTCTCCTCGAGTACAGCCTCAATCGTCTGTTTGACTTCCTCGTATTCTTTCAGCTGAATTAAGATGGTCATATACACTTGAAGCACGGTGAAATAGTGTCCATACCCTTCATTTAACATCTTTTCACAAACACGCTTTGCATCCTGCAGCTCACCCAGCTCCAGAAAACAAATCGCCATGCCGAGGTGAATATCGGATTCTTCATCGTCATCATAAGATTTCGCTTCTGAAAATAACTGAAGCGCCTCTTGATACTGTTTATCTTTTAATGCTGCCATTCCTTTTTCAATCAGTCTTTCTTTCAGACCAGGAAACAAAATGACATTATCTTTCTTCTTGTCATATTTCATGCTTACGTTCCTTTCGGGCGCATATTTTTTATCAGTTTACCAACGAAGGTTAGTAAACACAAGTAACGAGAGGTTTTCATGCAAAAAAGAAGCCGTCACACCTCGGTCGGACGGCTTCTCGTTGTTTATGCACGCAGCCAGCTGCTGCGCTTTTCTTCAAATGCCTGAATGTCATCTTCTAATAATAACGTTAATGAAATCTCATCATAGCCATTCAGGAGCATTTCTCTCCAGTGAGGGTCTACTTCAAAAGGGGTCATTTTCCCTTCATGGTCTTGAATCTGCTGTTTTTCCAGATCAACCGTCATCTCATACCCTTTGTACTCATATGATGCTGCGAATGTTTTCCACACATCATAATCAAGACGAATCGGAAGCATCCCATTTTTAAAGCAGTTTTGATGAAAAATATCTGCGAATGATGGTGCGATGACAATTTTGAAACCATAATCATCAAGTGCCCAAGGGGCATGTTCCCTTGATGATCCGCAGCCAAAGTTTTCTCCTGCGATCAAAATGGATGCTCCTTCATAAATCGGCTGATTCAGCTCGAAATCAGGATTTGGGCTGCCATCGGCTAAATACCGCCAGTCGAAAAAGGCAAACCGGCCATATCCTGTTCGTTCAATTCTTTTCAAAAATTGCTTCGGAATAATTTGATCTGTATCTACATTTATACGGTTAAGCACAGCTGCTTTACCTTTATGAGTGACTAAAGGCTCCATCTATGACAACTCCTTACACGACTGTTTTCTCTTGATTAAACTTCCTGACATCGACAAATCGGCCATGTATTGCAGCCATTGCAGCCATTGCCGGGCTGACAAGATGGGTTCTTGCACCCTTCCCTTGACGCCCCTCAAAGTTACGGTTTGACGTGGACGCGCAGCGTTCGCCTTCTGGCACCACATCATTATTCATACTGAGGCACATACTGCAGCCAGATTCTCTCCATTCAAAGCCTGCTTCAAGGAAAATTTCATGAAGACCTTCTTCTTCTGCTTGCAGTTTGACACTTTGAGAGCCAGGCACCACAATCGCTCTGACATGATCAGCTACTTTTTGTCCTTCAATCATAGAAGCTGCTTGGCGTAAATCAGTCATTCTTGAGTTCGTACAAGAGCCGATAAAGACATGCTCGATCGTAATGTCTTCAATACGCTGATGCGGATGAACACCCATGTACTCGTAAGCTCTGAGCGCTTCTTTTTGATCATCTTCTTGTGCAAAATCCTCAGGTCCCGGGATGGACGCATCTACAGGCAGCACCATTCCTGGGTTAATTCCCCATGTGACCATTGGTGAAATCTCATTCCCATCTAAAACAATCGTTTTATCATAGGTTGCACCTGGATCTGTTTTAAGTTCTTCCCATTCTTTAATTGCTGCTTCGAAGTCTTCTCCCTGCGGTGCATATTTGCGGCCGCGGCAATATTCAAAGGTGACTTCATCAGGTGCAATCAATCCTGCTCTTGCGCCTGCTTCAATCGACATATTACAAACGGTCATCCGCTCATCCATCGTCATGTTTCTGAATACTTCCCCAGTGTATTCAATGACATAACCTGATCCGAACTTCACGCCATGCGCACCAATGACTGCTAAAATGACATCTTTGGCAGTTACCCCTTTTTGAAGCTTTCCGTCTACTCTAATTTCTAAAGTTTTCGGACGCTGCTGCCAAAGTGTTTGTGTGGAAAGCACATGTTCAACCTCACTTGTACCGATCCCAAAGGCAAGTGCACCAAACGCGCCGTGAGTTGATGTATGACTATCTCCACAAACGATTGTTTTCCCCGGAAGTGTCAAACCAAGCTCTGGTCCAACGACATGGACAATTCCTTGGTCTACACTGTGAAGGTCAGCTAGACGGACGCCAAATTCAGCACAGTTGCGCTCTAGAGCACTCACCTGCTTTTTAGCAATCTCATCTTTGATCACAAATCGATTCACAGTCGGGATGTTGTGATCCATCGTCGCAAACGTGTTTTGAGGTCTTCTCACCTTGCGTCCTTTTTGTCTTAATCCTTCAAATGCTTGAGGTGATGTCACTTCATGCACCAAGTGCAGATCAATATACAAAAGGTCTGGTTTTCCCTCGCCGCTTTTGACAACATGCTGATCCCATATTTTTTCGATGATTGTTCGAGGCATAACCCTTTTCCTCCCTCTACCTAATTCAACAAGATTTCTATTTATACAATTGTTTTCGCACGTTTTTTCAGTGCGTCTACAACTGCTGTGGTGATATCGTCAGTCGTTTGATATGTTCCCTCTTTTGCTGCTAAATCCTTTGTGCGTTTGCCAGAGGCAAGAACAGCTTCCACGGCTTCTTCTATTGCAGCCGCTTCATCTTCTAATGCAAAGGATGTTCTAAGCAAGCTGGCTGCTGACAAAATGGTTGCCAGAGGGTTTGCGACATTTTGCCCCGCAATATCGGGTGCTGAACCATGAATCGGCTCATATAAATGAAGGCCTGTGCTTGATAGACTAGCAGATGGCAGCATACCGAGTGAACCAGTAATCATAGAAGCCTCGTCACTTAAAATGTCGCCAAACATATTCTCTGTCACAATGACATCAAATTGAGCGGGCTTATAAATAAGCTGCATGGCGGCATTATCAACGAGCATGTGCTCATATGCAACTTCTGGATATTGGGATGCAACTTCTTCTACCGCATCCCGCCATAGTTTACTGGAAGCAAGAACATTCGCTTTATCCACAGACGTCACTTTTTTCCGTCTCGTTAAGGCCATGTCGAACGCTTCTTTTAATACACGGACAATCTCTTCCTTTGTATAAAGGAGTGTATCAACAGCAGCTTCTTTTCCTTCATCATCCGTATAGCGCTCGCTTGGTTCACCAAAATAGAGGCCGCCTGTTAATTCACGAACGATGACGAAATCTACTCCGCTAATATGATCTTGTTTTAACGGCGACGCCTCGCTTAAGCTATCGAACACTTTGACAGGACGGATATTTGCAAATAAGTCCAGCTGTTTACGAATGGCGAGCAAGCCTTTTTCCGGGCGAAGTTCTGGCGGGTTTTGATCCCACTTTGGTCCGCCAACTGCTCCTAATAAAATCGCATCTGCGCTTTTGCACACATCTACTGTTTCCTTAGGGAGCGGATTATTTTTTTCATCTATCGCTATACCGCCAATGAGCGCAGTTTCGAATTCAAATTCGTGTTGAAATTGAGCCGATGTTTCTTGCAGGACAGCGACTGCTGATGCTACGACTTCTGGTCCGATTCCATCGCCGGGCAAAAGTGCAATTTTCTTTTTCATGAGGACCTTCCTCCTTTCCTATGAGATCGCGTGATGTTTCTCAATTTCAAACAAATTTGATTTAAAGATTAAATGCCTGTTCACTGCATTGACGTAAGCTTTAGCCGATGCTTCCAGTACATCTTGCGCCACACCTCGGCCTGCTGTTTCTTTTCCTTCTATTGAAACAGTGACATATACTTCTGCTAGCGCGTCTCTGCCTTTTCCATTTGATTGAATACGGTAGTCTAGCAAATGAATTCTTTCCTCCATACAGCGCTCAAGCGTGTTGTACACAGCTTCTACACTGCCTGCACCTGTAGCTGCTTCTTGAATGACTTCCTGCGTTTCTTGATTTTTAAGAGAAACCGTTGCTGTTGGCATTTGTTCTGTACCATAATGTACTTGAAGGCTTTCAAATTCGTAGCCAATTTTTCGGTCTGCTACTTTTTCTTCTAATATAATAGAAATCAAATCATCATCTGTGATTTCTTTCTTCTTCTCTGTTAAGTTCTTGAAGGTTTCGAAGAACTTATTGATTTCTTCTTCAGTTAGCTTAAAGCCTAGTGTTTTCAAGCGGTCTTTAAACGCATGTCTTCCAGAGTGTTTTCCAAGGACAAGCACATCTGTTGTGACGCCTACAAGCTCTGGAGAAATAATTTCATAGGTTGTTTTTTCTTTGAGGAAACCATCTTGGTGAATACCTGATTCATGTGCAAAAGCATTGTTGCCAACGACTGCTTTATTGCGCGGCACAATCATTCCAGAGTATTTGCTCACTACATCACTTGTACGCTTAATTTCATTCAATTGAATTGTTGATTCGACCTGATAAAAGTCTTTTCGAATATGAAGAGCTACTGCAATTTCTTCTAAAGCGGCATTCCCAGCTCGCTCTCCGATACCGTTGACTGCTGTTTCAATTTGATCGGCTCCATTTTCGATTGCTGCAAGTGAGTTTGCCACAGCCATGCCAAGGTCATCATGACAGTGTGCTGACAAATTCACGCGATCAATATTTGGAACGTGTTCTTTCATGTATTTAAAGATATTTCCGTACTCTTTTGGCGCTAGGTATCCAACTGTATCAGGTAAGTTAATCACACTTGCCCCAGCGTCAATGACCTTCTCTACGATTTCCGCTAAGAAAGCAAGATCTGTACGGCACGCATCTTCTGCTGACCACTGGACAACCGGGAAGCGTTCTTTTGCGTATTTCACCATTGAGACAGCCTGTTCTACAACTTCCTCACGTGTTTTCTTTAGTTTATGCTTCAGGTGAATGTCAGAAGTCGCAATAAAGACGTGAATTCTTGGTTGAGCCCCATCTTTTAATGCTTCCCACGCAGCATCAATATCACCTTTCACACAACGTGCAAGCCCTGCAACTGAACAGTTTTTGATTGTTCTTGCAATTTCTTGTACACCTAAGAAATCCCCTCGGGATGAAGCGGGAAAACCCGCTTCAATGATATTAACCCCAAGGCGCTCAAGCTGCTTTGCAATGATTAGCTTTTCTTGTGCATTTAAGTTCACTCCTGGTGATTGCTCTCCATCTCGAAGTGTTGTGTCAAAAAAATTAATTTTCCGCACCGACGCTCACCGCTTCCTTTTTCTTTCCTTGTTTGACGAAAGGCATCATTTCACGAAGCTTTCTTCCGACGATTTCAATTTGGTGCTCACTTTCACTTTCATTAATGGCATTGAAACGTGGACGATTCACTTGGTTTTCAACAATCCATTCTTTTGCAAATGTTCCATTTTGGATGTCGGTCAAGACTGCTTTCATTGATTCTTTTACTTTTGCATCAACAACGCGTGGTCCTGATACGAAGTCACCCCATTGTGCTGTATCAGAGATTGAATATCTCATGCCTTCTAGTCCTTCTTCATACATAAGGTCAACGATCAGTTTTAGTTCATGCAGACACTCGAAGTATGCAAGTTCTGGCTGATAACCCGCTTCTGTTAACGTTTCGAACCCTGCTTTCACTAGTGAAGTAAGACCTCCACAAAGAACTGCTTGCTCACCGAATAGGTCCGTTTCCGTTTCTTCTTTAAATGTTGTTTCAAGTACGCCTGCTCTTGCTCCGCCAATTGCTTTTGCATAAGCAAGTGCTTTGTCTTTCGCTTGACCAGATACATCTTGATAGATGGCAAATAGTGCAGGTACACCAGCGCCTTGCTCATATGTTCTTCTCACAAGATGCCCTGGACCTTTTGGTGCAACAAGATACACGTCTACGTCACTTGGAGGAACAATTTGATGGAAATGGACGTTAAATCCGTGTGCGAATACAAGTGAGTTGCCAGCTTCTAATTGATCTTTAATTTCTTCGTCATATACTTTCTTTTGCTGTTCGTCTGGAAGTAATACCATCACCACATCTGCTTGTGCTGCTGCTTCTTTTACTGTGAACACTTGATGACCGTCTTCTTGAGCTTTTGTATAAGAACCACCTTTTCTCACACCAACAATCACGTCTACGCCGCTTTCTTTTAAGTTCAGTGCGTGTGCATGACCTTGTGAACCGTAACCAATGATGGCAACCTTTTGACCATTTAATACATTTTCTTGAATATCACCGTTATAATATACTTTTACCATTTGACTCTCTCCTTTTGTTTAGACAATTGAAATTGTTTTATTTGATTGCGGCTTTTGCTGATTATCTCTCGCAAAGGCCGTGGTGCCAGTTCTGGCGACTTCTTTAATGCCGTATGGCTTAAGTAATTCAATGAGTGCTTCAATTTTTGAAGACTCACCTGTCACCTGAATGACGACACTCTCTCTGCTCACATCTACAATAGAAGCTCTAAACGGTTCAATGACCCCTGTGATCTCCATTCTAGATGATGGTGCAGATACGACTTTTATCAAAGCCAGCTCTCGCTGAACGATTGATTGGTTTGTAATGTCTGTTACTTTGAGGACATCAATTTGTTTGTTCAGCTGTTTTGTCAGCTGTTCGATGTCTTTCTCTTGGTCTACATGGACGACGAACGTGATGCGTGATACATCTTGAATCTCAGAATGGCCGACCGTAATGCTTTCAATGTTGTAGTGTCTTTTTGTAAAAAGGCCAGTGATTCGGTTCAGTACGCCTGATCGATTTAATACAGTCAACACAATAATTCTTTTCAAGGTTTCACCCCCACCATCTCATGAAGTCCTTTCCCCGGTGCAACCATCGGGAATACTTTTTCATCTCTCGCTACATTGACATCGATGAAAACAGGCTCTCTAGAGGTTAGCGCTTCTTCAAGCTTTTCTTTCGCCTCTTCGTCTGATGAGATTCTGATTCCTTTAATGCCATAAGCTTCAGATAATTTAACGAAGTCTGGCTGCTCTGAAAATTTAGAATACGAGTAGCGTTCTTCGTAGAAAATTTCTTGCCATTGTCTTACCATTCCAAGGCTGTGATTATTCAGAACAATCACTTTCACTGGAAGGTTCAGCTCACGGATAACGGCAAGTTCTTGCAGGGTCATTTGGAAACCTCCGTCTCCTAAAATGGCCACAACCGTTGCCTCTTGATCAGCTAGCTGCGCGCCAATGGCTGCCGGTAATCCGAAGCCCATCGTGCCAAGCCCGCCAGATGTTACCCATTTATCTGCATTTTCAAATGGATAGAACTGCGCCGCCCACATTTGATGCTGCCCGACATCAGTTGCCACAATGGCTTCACCTTTTGTGAATTGATGAATGTATTCAATCAGCTTTTGAGGCTTAAAGCCTTCTGCTTCGTTTTCGACGTACCAGAGTGGATATTCTTCCTTCCACTGATCTAATTGGTTTTTCCATTCGGCTGATTCCCCTTGCTTCCCGTCCTGCTTGATCAGCTCTTCAAGCACTAGCTTACTGTCTCCAACAACCGGGATATGGGTGTGAATGTTCTTGCCAATTTCTGCAGGGTCGATATCAATATGAGCGACCTTCGCATGTTTTGCAAAATGATTCAGGTTGCCTGTTACCCTGTCATCAAATCTAGCTCCAATTGAAATGAGCAGATCACATTGATGAAGGGCCATGTTCGCTGCATATGTGCCATGCATGCCAGCCATCCCAAGGAAAAGAGGATGCTTTGCCGGGAACCCGCCAAGACCAAGCAGTGTATGAGCGACCGGAATTTGCTGTTGCTCTACATACTGCCTTAATTCTTCCGACGCTTTCCCATGAAGAACGCCAGCTCCTGCTAAAATGACTGGTTTCTTTGCTCTGCTCACAGCTTCTACTAATTTGCGAATTTGCAAATAGTTCGGCTCGATTTTCGGCTGATAACCAGGTAAATCAATGGGCTGATCGTATTCAAACGTTCCTTCAATGCCCGCAACATCTTTTGGAATATCAATCAAGACTGGACCAGGTCTGCCTGTTGTTGCGATATGGAACGCCTCTTTAATGACACCTGGCAACTCTTCTGGACGTCTTACTTGGTAGCTGTGCTTTGTGATTGGCATTGTGATGCCGAGCACATCCGCTTCTTGGAAAGCATCCGAGCCAATGACTGAGGTCGCCACCTGCCCTGTGAATACAACAAGAGGAAGTGAATCAATCATCGCATCTGCAATTCCCGTGACAAGGTTTGTCGCACCAGGTCCTGACGTTGCAATGACAACACCCGGTTTACCAGATATTCTTGCGTACCCTTCTGCTGCGTGAATCGCTCCCTGCTCATGCCTTGGCAGGACATGAAATAAACCAGAATCGTAAATTTTATCGTAAATCGGTAAAACCGCTCCGCCAGGATAACCAAAAATGACTTCTACTTTTTCTCTTTTGAGTGCTTCAATTAACATGAGTGCACCGTTCATCGTTTGTGGTGCTTTTGATGTTTCCGTCTCCACTTGTACATTTGTCCCCATTTGATTTCCTCCTCTTTGTCTTGCTTCAGTCAAGTCCTTTCACCCTTTTCTATTCAAGATCGAGATTTGAGACCATATAAAAAAGCCTTCTCACCCCACAATGACACTACTTTTCACTAGGTCAAAGGGGCGAAAAAGCTTTGTTTTTCGCGGTACCACCCTTGTTCACGGCAAATTCAGCTGCCGTCTCATGGACATCTTCATCCATTTTGGTAACGAGTGAGCAATGTCACTCGGTCTGCCCTACTATCATTTCAAGCAGACACTCAGAGGTGAGTTCACTTTAGAAAGTAACACCGGTTTCCAGCTACCACCGGCTCTCTGTAGATACTGACTCTAAAGCTACTAGTCCTCTTCAACGTTTATCGATATCTATTTAGCTTGCGTGAATGTTTTCATCTGAAAAAATGACTTTTTCTCCTTCTTCAACCACTCGCTTGCGGAATTGTTCAAGAAGTTTGTTTGTGTGAACTCCAGGTTTCCCTTCACCGATTGTACGACCGTCAACCTTTACAACGGCGATTACTTCGGCTGCGGTTCCTGTTAGAAAAACTTCTTCTGCTGTATACACATCGTGCCTTGTGAATGGTTCTTCTTTCACTTCGTAGCCTAAGTCTTCTGCAATCTCCATGATGGCATTTCTTGTGATGCCTTCAAGAGCGCCGATATAGCCTGGCGGTGTATAGAGCTTACCTTTTTTATAAATAAACACATTGTCTGCAGAACCTTCTGCCACGTACCCTTGATCGTTCAGCATCAGCGCTTCACTCACACCGGCCATATGGGCTTCGATTCGGACAAGGATGTTATTCAAATAATTTAATGATTTCACTTTTGGACTCAGTACATCGGGACGATTTCGTCTCGTCGGTACCGTCACAATGTCAATCCCTGTTTCATATAGGTGCTTTGGAAAGATGGCCAGCGGCTCTACAATGATCACTGTGTTGGCTCTCCCGCAGTTGTTAGGATCTAAACCAAGATCACCCGCACCTCTTGAGACAACAAGGCGGATATAGGCATCCTTTAGGCCGTTCCTTTCAACTGTATGAATCATTTTTTCCGTGAGTTCCTCAAGTGAATATGGAATGTTCAGCATAATGGATCTGGCGGAATCATACAGGCGATCTAAATGTTCTTTCATTCGAAAGATATTTCCGTTATACACGCGTATCCCTTCGAACACACCGTCACCGTATAAGAAGCCATGATCATAAACTGAAATTTTCGCATCCTCTTTTTTCACGAGTTCATCGTTTAAAAAGATCCACTGTTCCTTTTGGTCTTCCATTTTCAGTGAGCACCCTCTCTTTCAAACAAAAAGTAGTTGAATTTTCAGACATTTTTATATTGAAGTGTCTGACGCTTGCTCAGCGTGTTTGTTTTAGCTTTTGTTGAACCCATCTTACGCCGCTTTCCATACAGTGTCAACAGCATTTTTAAAATTATTAGACAATTTAGATTAATCAAAATAAAATGTATACGCTTACACCTTTGCTAGACAAGGAATGAAAAAACTTAAAATTTTTTGTATTTTTTCTTCAATTTATTTACTTTACATGAACGGTTTTGATTTGAACAAACTTTTGTGATATTTTTTCACATGATTTTTGATGAATGTTGTTAGATTTCATTGCGCTTGTTTTTTCCTTCAGTATGCCTTTCTAAAGCGTTTTCCTATGATTTTATGATAGAATGAGACCATCTAATAGAAGGAGGGCAATACATGGCTAACATCAGAGGTTATATCGGAACGTATACAAAGGGAGACAGTAAAGGTATCTATTCCTTTACATTAAATACAGACAAGCAGCAGATTGAACAAGTAGAAGTCGCTGCTGAACTCGAAAATCCTACATATTTAACCGTGTCAGAGGATCAAAAGTTTGTGTACGCTGTGGTGAAAAAAGGGTCGCAGGGCGGTCTTGCTGCGTATCAAATTGATGCTACAACCGGTGCACTGAGTTTCATCAACCAAGAGCTTGCCGATGGCGCTTCTCCTTGTCACGTCAGCTTGGACAGTCAAACAAAAACAGCTTTCACAGCGAACTATCATAAAGGAACAGCAGAGATGTATGAAATCGATGCTGAAAATGGCTCAGTGATCCGCACGCTGTCACAGGCGCAGCATGAAGGAACTGGACCTAACGAAGACCGTCAGGAAAAACCGCACACTCACTTTATGGGTCTGACACCAGATGAAAAATATGCAGTGGCTGTTGACCTTGGAACGGATGGCATTTATACGTATAAGAAAGAAGACGGCAAGCTGGAGCTCGCGCATACATTTGAAACAAAACCAGGCAGCGGGCCTCGTCACATCACTTTCCACGCAACACAGCCAGTGGCATATGTGATGACAGAGCTAAGCTCAGAGGTGATTGTGCTTCGTTACTTTGAAGATGGTCATTTTGAAGAAGTCCAAACGATTGCGACCATTCCAAGCGACTTTACAGAGAACAATCAAGGCAGCGCCATTCATGTCTCTTCAGACGGCCAATTTGTTTATGCGGGAAATCGCGGCCATGACAGCATTGCGATTTTTAAAACAGACGCTGAAGGCCAATTAAGTCTTGTCGAGATTGCTTCATCTGAAGGAAACTGGCCTAGAGACTTTGTGCTTGATCCAACAGAAGAATTCCTCGTCGGATCAAATCAAGAATCTAGCAACCTTGTATTATACAAACGCGACAAAGAAACAGGGCGACTCACTGTCTTACAATCAGACATCACCGTCCCTCATCCAGTTTGCGTGAAATTTTTAGGATAATGAAAAAAGCCTCCGTGTGTGGAGGCTTCAGATTGTTGACAAAGGGCTAAAATGAACTTTATTTTAGCCCTTTGTCTTCTTTTCAGCGTACAGACGGCATACCGCCATCCTCAAGCTTTTGATCTATTAAAGACGTATCGGATTTTTCACCGAACCATTTTGCCAGCCTGTCTTTTGCTTTTCCTTTTACATCGTCATCAATGTACATCGCGACTTGAAGGAGAGCAAATGTAATCGCACCTAAATCATCTGTGTAGCCGACACCGATCAAAGTATCGGGGATGAGGTCAATTGGAAGGATAAAGTATCCGAGTGCTCCAATGATTAGGGTCTTCGCTTTGACAGGTACTTCGGTTTTTTGCAATGTATAGTAAAGTAATAGCACAGCATAGACAAGAGAGACCCCAGCTTTTTGTGCCGTCTTTTTTAACTTTTCCCAAAAGGCATGATCATTAAAATGCTTCTTCGAACGCTTTAATAGTTCCTTTTTCTCAGAACGATTCATCATATCGCCTCCATATTCAGCATATCCCTTTCACCTTAGTTATACAAGATATCCGCCCATTCGACAAACAAAAAGCAGCAGAAAGCCGCTGCATTCTACTGCTCTTTGTAAAACTTTTCGATCGCCTTATCGATATACACCCATCCTTTATAAGACACATGAATCGTATCTTTAAAGAAATAGGGATCATACTCATGTGAAGTCAAATCTGCGACTTCATACCCGTTATCTCGAATTTGACGATTGATTTTTTCATAATACTCTGTACGTCCCTCTTTCGGGAAACCGGTGTAATCATACCATTTTCCGTTTACAGGAATCGTCACAAACAAAGGCTTCGCCCCTGCCTGTTTTAAAATATCCAGCATGAGCTGAAAATCTTTGTATTCTGGTGATTCCGCATAAGAATTGTCTTCACGGGAATCCTTCATCTTTTTCATGATCCGTTTTAGCTTACGGTCAAACAGTTTCTGATTAATATAAAACGGGTTGTCCCCTGCTTTTTTCGCACCTAGTACGCTCGCTTCTTTTTCAAGCTCAGTCCAAGTTTTTCCTTTGACTGAAGGAGATGGATGAAGCTTGCGCTCATGCCCCGATCCAATCGTATAGTACATGTCTTTCTTTTGAAGCATGCCATAATACATTTTCGCAATTGGCGAAATTGCGCCAAAAGCAAATTTGTTCCCAGAAAGCTCTGCTTTAAAAAGCTCTGTGATGACCATGTCGTTCTTCACTGCTTTAAACGTCATGATTCTCTTGATCAGCTCTTTTTTCACAGCAGGATCAATTTCTTTATTATAGGCTAGATCAAGTGCTTGAAGCGCTGAATAGTTAGGGGCAAAGTGATTCTCGTCAGATCCCCACTTCACAAACCACTGCGGGGACACGATAAATACAAGCTTCTTCCCTTTTAATTCATCCATATGTGCTGCAAAATTCATCGCATGAATTAATGATTGCGATCCACCTTTTCCAATAAGATAAGGTGTAAACCCTTGAGGATTCTCATGAAAGAAATTCGAAGGGTGATATGGATCAAAACGTGATAGTTCAGAAGAACCATAGATCGGCAAATAAGTTGGATCTTTTAGCATTTCATCTTGTAAATAAAGCCCTTGAAACATCCCTGGATCTAATTCTGTGGCTGACTTTTGTAATTTGTCTTTTGGGATCAGGTGTGAGAGCCATGCATTTGGTACAAGAAGAACACCAATGAATAGAACAGCCGCTAAAATAAGCGGCCCAAAAAAACGCTTTTTCATTACTTCATCTCTGCCAGCTGCTCAGCAATATGATTCGGCGTATCCCACACATCACGATCGAATTCTGTAATCGGAACAG
The DNA here is from genome assembly GCF_046536015.1 of Bacillus sp. SIMBA_154. NCBI lineage: Bacteria > Bacillati > Bacillota > Bacilli > Caryophanales > Bacillaceae > Bacillus > Bacillus sp. SIMBA_154. Next base: position 136,661 of record NZ_JAWJBV010000006.1, on the reverse strand, counting down.
TGATTCCGAGTTGACTTTCAATTGCCATAAGCAGTTCTACTGTACCAAATGAATCAAGAAGACCTTCTTCAAAAATCGCAATCTCTGGATTTTCTTTCACAACGTCGTCCTGACAAACCTCTGCAATAATACCGTATACTTGATTTTTAAATTCCATAATTTTCTACTCCCTTAATCATTAATGATGAAATGGTTTTCCTGAAAAAATATAAAATCCGAAACAAATCACATGGAATGTAATAATGATCGACACAACCATTGTGACCTTATTATCCGGCCACCACTTGTGCTTTTTATTCCATTTCTCGAATAAATTGTAACCGGACATGACAACTGCATGGTATAGTCCGTAAATAATATATTGAAGTGCGAGTCCATGCCAAGCCCCCATCAATAAAAAGAGGACAAAGTACCCAATATTCGATACGGCCATACGGTTCTTGATCCACTTCTTTTTTGTCATAAAGAACACAAATCTCATAAACACGTAGTCTCTGAACCAGAAGGACAAGGACATATGCCAGCGATTCCAGAAGTCTTTAATGTTCCGGCTAATAAACGGTTTATTAAAGTTTTCTGGTGATTTGATGCCCATGATATAACTCACACCCACAGCAAACGCTGTATAGCCAGCAAAGTCAAAGAACAAATACATGCTGTAAGCATACATATACGTTAACTGTTGAACAAAGTGACTGCTGCTAATGTGATGAATATTCATCAGAATATACGTGTGAATCAGATAGCCAACAATGAACTTATATAAGAAGCCGATAAAAATTTTATGAATACCTGCGTATAGAAGATCACTGTATGCTCCCTTTTCAGGCGGCGTATCCATATCCTTTTCAAAACGGCGGTAACGATCAATCGGACCTGATGAAATCGTCGGGAAAAAGACAATGAAATAGACCAAACGATGAATCGGCATTTTCTTCTTAATCAAGCCGTCTCTTGTCTCAATAATTAACTGAACACCTTTAAATGTTAAGTACGAGATCCCTAAAAAGCTCAGCCAGTTCATTGGCGGCGGGTGATGCGGCTGATGAGTTAAAAAGAACGGTAAGATCTTTGATAGCACAAGCGGCAAAATAGATGCCACCACTGCTATATAGAATACAGATGCTTGATTCGCTTTTAGCCGGTACGCAAGGTACCAGCGGATGATCAACACTTGCCATACTGTGAACAAGAAGAGCAGCAGCGCGCCATGTGCATCTTTTGAGAAAATAAGCGTGAGCGCCACAACCGTTGCAAACATGTTGTAGCCCTGCATTCTTTTGCCGCGAAGACCAAGAATGATCGTCGGCAAAAGAAGAATACCAATTAGAATGAAGAAAAAGAATGAACTAAACGGAATCATAGAAGAACCTCTTTCGCGATTCTCTTACGGTCAACCTTCCCGTTTGGCGTCATGTACAGCTGCTCAAGATAGACAAACTTTCTTGGAATCATGTACGCAGGCAGTGAATCCGCCATTTCTTTCTTAATCGCACTTGTCAGCTGATATTCTTTTTCAAATGAATGCGCTGCTGGGACAATCGCTGCAGTCAAGTACTCCACATGACCGTTGGGCTGGAACGGCACAATCACACAAGCATTGACATAAGTTGTCTCACTCACATGATATTCAATTTCTTCAAGCTCCATCCGGTATCCATGCAGCTTAATTTGATAGTCCAGACGACCGTGGCACGTAATTAAGCTATCCTGTTTCACACCTGCGTCACCTGTGCGGTAAGCAGGACGTCCTTCGTATTCAAAGAACACTTGATCCGTTAAGGCTTGTTCACCTAAGTAGCCTCTCGTGACGCTTGGTCCCACGATGACAATTTCCCCTTTTTCACCATCAGGAAGTGTCTTGCCTTCTTCGTCTAAAATGACGATATCTGTATCAGGTTTGGCATAGCCTACTGGTAAAGAATCGTGCTGATCAAGAATCGCCTGCGTGACTTCAATAGAAGTGATCGCAACAGTTGCTTCGGTCGGACCATACGTATTAAAGACCTGCGCCTTTGGAAAACGCTCAAGGAGTGCACTTGCTACAGATACAGGAAGTGCCTCACCGCAGAACAAGAAGACTTTCAGCTCTGGTAAAAGCTCTCCTGTAAAGGATGGGTCCATTAAGCACATTTGCACAAAGGAAGGTGTTGATGTCCACACTTCAACGTCAGATTGACCAAGTGCTGCAAACATATCCTTCGGCTTATTCACAAGATCTTTCACTAAACAGTAAAGCGTGCCGCCTGATTGAAGCGCTGGATACAAATCCATCACTGATAAGTCAAAAGAAAAGGGTGCTTGGTTTAAGAACGTGCGTCCCTCGCCAATAGGGAAGTCGCTGCACATCCACTCTGTAAAGCTTTCTAAATTGCTGGCTGTTACTTGAACGCCTTTAGGCTTTCCGGTACTGCCTGACGTATAAATGATATAAAAGACATCATCACCTTGAACCCACTGCGTGGATGGTGGTGCTTCTTTTTCAAGTGCTAAAAGCGATGCCGCACTCTTCACTTCAATGTGTTCTTCTACATCCAGTACTGTCTGCTCATTTGCACAAATCAATAGACTGGCTTTGGAGCTTTCAATAATCGAGACAATACGCTCGACAGGTATTGAGATGTCGACCGGAATATAAGGTCTGCCTGATTTCACACTGCCTAAGAAAGAAATCAGCATCTCTGGCTCCATATGACCGTATACAATGACAGGTGCACTGTCAGTTGCGACTGCATCAATCGAACCAGCCATTTGGTCTGATAGACGCCAAAGCTCATCATATGTGATCGAAGCATCTTGAGAAACAAATGCTGGCTGTGTCGGTTTTGTTTGCTGGTATTCATGAATCGTGTGTAATAGTTTCATAGTCTAATCTCCAATTAAAAATCGTTGTAAATGAATGATCCCGTATTTGCTGTATGGAATCCGTAAATAAAGAACAATAATAGAAAAATAAGTAAGTAAAAGCTTGTATATCCTATCCATTTTACAGACTTATTTTCTGATAGCTTTTTGAATAGCATATTGATAACCTCTTTTCTTTTGACATTTATAAAGACGACATCGATCATCTAAAAGTTTCATATCAAAACATAAAAATTTTAAGAAATCATAAAAAAAAGATGTCGAAAATATGAACGTACCTCTAGGCAAAGCTGTCTTATTGTAACAAAGATTTAATGTATTTGAAATGAAATGGAAGCTTAAATTTGCCTTAAAATTGGTGAAAGCTGTCGAATAAACGCAAAAGCCACCTAGTTTGCCTAGATGGCTTTGATTTCAATTACTTCTTATATTTATTGACTTCGAACATGAGAATGTTTTTGAACACCAAATAATCCTTTTTACTTTCAAACGGACCTTTGTTGTTGTCATGCTCATCGATTTCATAAAAACCTGGACCTTCTCCAGAATCACGTTTTTTGTACCAGGATAGGAAAGCGTTGACTTCTTTCATGGAGAGGTCATACTCTTTCTGCAAACCGTTGACCATTGTGATAATGAGAAGGGCATCGCCGTCCTCTTCTGTTCCATCGTCTTTAGTCGGTGTTGTTGGTTCAGGGTCTTTGTCGCCTGGGGTTTCAGTTTCGGTGTTTTTAAGACTACTTAATGAGATAGATAAATTAGATTTGAAATTTGCTCTAGCGTTAGTAGGGGCACTTGAACTTTGTTCAACTCCTCCAATTACATAAAGTGTATCATCAACAATTGCGGATACATGCCCCATGCGATAAGGTGCAGAAGTGGTAGGTATAGTTTTCGCTTTCTTAGCTTCTATATCATAGAGTGTAACTCTAGAAGTTCCACCTGTTCTTATAATATAATCTTCAAAGTTTAATGCATCATGATAAGGTGCAATTGCTCCCGACCCTAAAACTGTCCACTGATCTAATGATGGATCGTACTCAAACGTTTTTGGACCTAGTAATTCTGATCCAGCTAAAACATAGAGTTTATTTTTTACAACCACAGCATTTCCAGCAGTAGCCTCATTGGTGAATTTTTTCTTTTTTTGTCCATTCCTTTGTTTTTATATCGTAACTAAATGTATTATTGTACCTCTCTGGCTTTAACAAACTATTATAACCAACAACATAGATTTTATTTTCTATAGCACCTGCGTATAAATTATATGCAGATATCTTAAATTCAAATGGAAGGTCTTCTGCATCCTCCCATGTATCCGTTTTGATATTATAAACTTCTACGCTATTTGTAAATCCTTGTTCTGTTCTACCACCCAATACAAATATATGATCACCTACAATAGCACTGGCTGCCCCCATGCGGCCTGTTTTCATACCAGCTTTTTCTGACCATTTATCTAGCTTCGGATCATATACATAAGTAGTATTAGAATATGCCTTACTTGGACCCGTTCCACCTATTACAAAGATTTTCCCATCATATACTTCACTTACAGCTCCTACTCTTGCATCTGGCAACTCTGCCCGTTCTTTCCATTCAAGAGTATCTGTATTTTCCGCTTTTATCGATTGTAATGGATAACATAATGCTGACAACAACAAAACCAGAAGCCATTTTTTCAAGATAACCACACTCCTTCTATTTGTTTACATGACAAATATCGGATAGTTATTCATTTTTTTTATGACTTTATTACATTTCGATATATTTTCTAGTTATTATTAATACAAAGTTGATACTTTCACAAGAAATAAAAATATTATTTACTATCTCTACCTGCATCAATAAATTTCCTAACAAAAAACGGCAACCTACTGGAAGCCGTTCTATTTTATTAGAACTTTAATCAACTTAATTGATGGAGTTCTACTTCAAATGTTTTAGAAAGTATAGCTAAATTATTCTCTACTATTCTTCCGTTTTCAGCCTCTGTTTGACTTTTTTCAATCGAATTACAGCAAATACAGAAATGATTGTCGCTAATACGGCTCCACCAATAGAGATGATGAGTACCAATAGGTGTGTTCACCCATTTGTCCTCCGTTCGGATTTTCCCCATTATACACTTTATCCACTTCACTATATCTATGAATACACTGAATATATAACAATAAAAAGAACCCATGGTTTCATGAGTTTCTCATCAGTCCATTATAAGAAAGTCTGTCACAAGGCAAGCGGGCTCTCCGTTTTCATCTAGCCCCCAAAAGCTTGGATACATCCCGTCACCGAAGCCTGTTGTAAACATGGCAATGTCCACCCTGTTATGAAAACGGGTGACGAGCCATCCCATGTGTGCTTGTAGTTTTGCTCAAACGCTTCTTCAAATTCCTCATAAGCTTGTAAATATAGTGCTGCCTCCGCATCCATGAAGCACCCCATACCCGTATTCACACCGTAGCCGTAAAACTCATCTTCTTTCAGATGTTTGAGTTCCTGCCCTGCTCTTGTTGCTAGCTCCCATTCTATTGCTTGCTCGTTTGTAAACTTGATCATTGCAAAGGCGTCGCGTTCGTCACCGCTTTCCAACCGCTTAACTACAAGTGGAATGGGATATTTCCCCATACCAACCTTCCTCGCAAATGATTGGTCCCCCTCTGAAACAAAAGGATCACAGACAACGATTTGACCGCTTGTGATCTGGATATTTCCAATATGTTTGGCAAATAATTGATCACCCTCTTGACTGCTTGTTGTCTCTCCATTTTTATATAGAAGATATGCGGGAGTAATGTTGTACATGTGATCATTCCTTTCAGGTAACACATATAGGTTCTCTTTTTAGGAAGATTTGCTTCATGTAACCATTCATTAAATTAAACCATTCTTATATATATCTTCAGGTTTTATTTGATTGTCCATACATTTTCTATAGCCATACTTATTTATTTTTTTGAACCAAATACTCTCTATTTCATTTCTTGTAACAGGTTCTCGTATTCCCCAACTTTCACATAATAACTTTATGTCTAGTTCTTGTAATTTTTCTTGAATAAGATTTGCATTCTTATTAAGAAGCTTTAGAACCTTTGACAGTTTATATCTATCGCCATCAATAAATATCTCTGATGTACCACCGGCTGAAAACTCATCTCTCATAGAGGGACTTACGAGCTGATATTTAGTTAATAAATAAGAAACGGTTCTTCTATACTTTGGGTAACCTTTTTTATAATTTTTATTACCTTCTATAAATATTTCTGGAAAAAGCACCATGCATTCTGCAATTTTATTGTTTTTCTCCTCTGTTGTTAATGAATTAAACTGTACTATCTTCGGAGCCATATCCTCATTTTCGTTCGAATCCAGCCACCATAAGTCTTCACCTTCACTTAAGTTGGAGCGTACAAATTCCTTTATCCTATTTGATTTCTCAGTTGAATCTAATACCTTAAATTCATCATAGGTCATATTAATTTTATGTAGAATTGAATTTTCTTTATGCATATCCATATTAATAAAGAATCTTGGTGAGTGTGTTACCTTTACATCTTCTAAAACATCTTCATACTTTTTATACCTTACATTTATTCTTTTTCCATCCATCTGTCCAAAAACAAGATATATTTGATCAGTTACATTTGATTTTAAAGTACCTTCGAAGATACTATTACCTACTGATTGCCAATTTTTATTTTTTGAAAACTTTACTTCCACACCATAAGCTCCATTTATAACTATATCAGGAAATGTTTGCTTTCCAGTCTGTTCCACAGTTAATTCATTAGAGATTGAGTTCATTATATGATATACATAATTTTCAAATTTCACACCTGACTGGTATTCACTTAAATCACCTGCTTCTGTGATAATTTTACACGTTTCATGTATTAATTCCTCAACATTCATCTTTTACAACTCCCTATATTCCATTAGATCTTCAATTACGATAGGTATATCGCTAATATCATTTAAAGTTTTTAGAATAGCTATAAGTGTTTCAATTTCAATTCTCTTAGTTTTATTGTTACACATGTCATTTATAGTATTAGGTCTTATTCCTGATGTATTAGCGAAATTATTCCTAGAACATCCTATTTGCTTAAGTAAGTTGTCTAATTTAAAATAAATCATAGTGCTATCCATTTTCCCCTTGATTTATAACTACAGAAGTTATAAAATGTATTTATGGTGCGTATTTGTATGTAAACATACTAAATACGCTTCACACAATAGTATAACAAAAAATTTGAATTTAAGATGGTGGGAATATGTATAAAGTAGTATCACTTTTTAGCGGATGCGGAGGTCTAGATTTAGGCTTTAAAGGTGATTTCACTTTCTTAGGTAATAATTACGAAAAAAATATGTTCGATATTATATGGGCAAACGATTTCTTTTTACAAGCTACACAAACTTACGCTCAAAATATCGGCGACCATATTCATGTCGGAAAAATAGAAGAAGTGTTAGATAATGAAAAAACAACAATTCCTTCTGAAGCCGACGTGGTGATTGGCGGTTTTCCTTGTCAAGATTTCAGTGTAGCCGGTAAGAGAGGTGGAATTACTGTTAAAAGAGGAAAACTTTATCTTCAAATGAAAAGAGTTATTGAACACATACAGCCTAAAGTCTTCGTTGCGGAAAACGTCGAAGGATTGGTGAATATGGAAAAAGGTATTGTTTTAAATACAATCAAAAATGACTTAAGTAGTATATCAGATGGTGACACACAAGTTAAATACAATGTTACTCATCATCTCCTACATGCAGCAGACTATGGTGTTCCTCAAATTAGAAAACGTGTTTTTATTGTGGGTATTAGGGAAGATATAGAAGCAAATTACATTCCACCTAGTCCAACACATACAGATAGGTGGATCACAGCCAAAGAAGCGATTGACGATTTATGGGACAAGCAAGAAGATCAAACAATCTATAATCATTCACAAATATCAAAAGCTAAGTTTTATCCTGGAAGAAGAATGCAAGGAAACTCCCAGATAAAAGCTGACGCACCTTCAATTACAATCCGCGCAGAACATCACGGAAATATAGAAGCACATTATAGAACAACTAATGAAGATGAACCAGAAAATATGGCTTATTGGAGAAGATTAACTGTAAGAGAATGTGCAAGAATACAATCTTTCCCCGATAGTTTTGAATTTCTAGGTGCTGGAACATATACGTATAAACAAGTAGGAAATGCTGTACCCCCAGTATTAGGTTGGCACGTTGCCCAATCTATTCAAAATGTATTATTAGCAAATGATAATCTTAAACTTAATAACAATCAAGAGTTGTCTTTTCAATTCTAGTTAATAGACCTGATGGCTGACATCAGGTCTATTAACTGTCACTTTCACCTTTCTAATACATTTCATTGGAACGAATAGACCAAAAAAACCCGCTATTGATACGTTTATGCCATCGTTTTGTTTAAACGGAGACAATACTTTTCAATAACGGGTTTTTTATAATACGTCCCAGGAGAGATTCGAACTCCCGACCGACGGCTTAGAAGGCCGTTGCTCTATCCTGCTGAGCTACTGGGACATGTTGTTATGTAGTGCGCTGCGCTCGATTACCTCAGCGACAAGATTTATTATATTACTATTGTTCTTTAAAGTCAACGGTTTTTCGAAAGTTTTTTCATAAGGGGCAGATGCTGCACCCTTATGAAATACCTTCCAATGTCACGGTGTTTTCGAGGTCTTGTATCGCTAGACCTTCGTCCGTGTAAAATTGAACGTTTGCTTCGCTTCCATCTAGTGTCAGTATAGCATAGCTGCGCTCTTTGCGCACTCTTGGCAGGTGCACGCTGCCTGGGTTAATGAGCAGTTTTCCTCTTAGCAGCTCGCTGCCTGGGATGTGCGAGTGGCCAAAGCAGATAATGTCTGCGCCTAGCTCTTCTGCACGGTAGTAGACTTGAAGTAGGGATTGTTTGATGCCATGCAGATGTCCGTGAGTGAGAAATAGTTTTCCGCCTCCATCAAGGGGGAGCAGGAGCTCTTCTTCAAAATCGCCCATAAAGTCACAATTTCCTTTGACGACTTTGTATCCTTGGAGTGCTGGGTGGTTCGTTTCGAGTTCTGAATCTCCGCAGTGAATCATCATGTCTACCTCAGCCGCATGCCGTTTAGCAATGGTTTGAAGCTCGTCTGTGAGTCCATGACTGTCACTAATGATGAGTATCTTCATGGCTTCATTCCCCCTTATTCATTTGCGTCTAGCAATGATGAAAGCTTTTGAAGCGCGACCGCTCGATGGCTGATCTTGTTTTTCTCCTCTAGTGATAACTCGGCCATCGTCTGGTCTTTGTCTTTGACGATGAAAATCGGGTCGTATCCGAAGCCATTTTCGCCGATTGGTTCTTCTGCGATGAAGCCTTCTACTGATCCTTCTACCGTCTTTGTTTCTTTGCCCGGTGTGCTGACAGCAAGGGCACATCTGAATCTGGCTGTGCGGTCTTCTTTTTCAATTCCTTTAAGCTCGCTCAGCACTTTCCTTACATTCTCGGCATCGTCTTTATGCTCACCAGCGTATCTTGCTGAATAAACGCCAGGTTTCCCGCCCAGATAATCAATCGACAAACCGGAATCGTCTGCAATCACCATTTCACCTGCTTTGGCTTGAATAGCCTCGGCTTTGATGATCGCATTTTCCTCAAAGGTTTGTCCTGTTTCTTCGATCTCTTCTGAGAATCCGATGTCTGCTAGTGTTTTGACCGTGAAACCCTTTGGCTCAAGAATGGCTTTGAATTCTTTCGCTTTGCCCGGATTATGCGTTGCAATGATCGCTGTTTTCATCCTGATCAAACCCTTCTAGTTATTCGATGACTTCTCCTGTCACTGCTTTTTGCTTTTCAATTAATTCTTTGATGCCCTTTTCGGCTAGATCAAGCAGTCCGTTTAGCTGCTCTCTTGAAAATGTCGCTTCTTCGCCTGTGCCTTGAAGTTCAACGAAGCGTCCAGCGCCTGTCATGATGACATTCATATCCACTTCAGCCGAAGAATCTTCTTCATAGTTTAAATCTAACAGAAGCCCCTGTTTAGAATCAATTCCGACGGATATCGCCGCTAAATAATCAGTGATTGGGTTTTCTTTCATGACTCCTTCAGCCCGAAGCTTTTGAATCGCAAGTGTCATGGCCACAAATGCACCTGTGATGGACGCCGTCCGTGTTCCGCCGTCTGCTTGAATCACATCACAATCAATCCAAATTGTGCGTTCACCAAGCTTTTCTAAATCAACGACTGCGCGGAGTGCTCGTCCAATTAAGCGTTGAATTTCCATTGTACGTCCCGTGACTTTTCCTTTAGAAGATTCTCTCATCGTTCTTTGTGCTGTTGCTCTTGGAAGCATGCTATATTCTGCTGTAATCCAGCCTTTTCCTTCTCCTCTTAAAAAAGGAGGTACGCGGTCTTCGATTGATGCGTTACAAATCACCTTCGTATTTCCCGCTGAGATTAAGACAGAGCCCTCTGGATGCGTGATGTAGCCTGCCTCTATTTCAATTTTTCTTAATTCGTCATATTGTCTTTCATCTAATCTCATGATTTACCTCCGTTACGATATACATTCCGTGCGGGTGCCAGCGGGGTTCTCCTACTAACTTAGACAACCTTGATCGGTTCTAATCGCTTGGAATAAAAAAGAGGCAGCGAATATGCATGCCTCTTTTTCTCCATTATATCAATGTGTGACGTTAAAAACTACCTGTATTCACTTGTTCTGGTCTTGAAACTGGCTTTGTGAGCTCTGCCCCTTTTTCATTCACAAGCTCTGCCTTTCCGTTAACCTTCACAGATACGCTTTTCACATCCGGCAGCTCTGTTAATGTGAGGACAATGCTATCAAGAACTTTTTGTGAAATGACCTTTTTCTTTTCATCGGCACTGCCAAAAATGGATTCGTTGAAATCAAGTGTCACATGGCCGTCTTTTACTTTTGGTACATCATTCAGCTTCACGTCTTGATCAAAGTCTGTGAGCAAATGGCTTGTTTTACTTGGTCCAGAGACGAGCTCATCAATGGCTGCTGTAATTGGATCATCCTCGTCTTTTGGCGCTCTTGTTGTGACAGGAACGTAGTACGTCTGCTCGTCAGATTCAGATAAGTAGTAGACGGTCACTGGCTTTGTCGATGTCATATCAGCGGCAGCCTCGTGCTGAATATTAATGCCGTCCTCTCTGCTTAAATCATCTGAGATCGGGGTGCCGTTCACAGGCATTTCTTTTAATTCATGTCCATTCATCTTCAATTTGACTTTGGCTACCGAATCAAACTGTGTTAACGTCCAAGTGACAGATTGCAGGATGCGCTGTTCGTCTTCTTTTTTATAATTTTTGAATTCATTTGAAAAATCCACAACCGCCGTTCCGTCTTTAATATCGACAGATACATTCGTGTCAGCTGGCAAGACGGCTCTAAATCCATTTGGCATCAGGTTGGAGATGGGTCCTCCATCCACGAGATATTCAAGGGTTTGTTTGGCACTTCCTTCGTTTTTCGGCAGCGGAATAGATTGAGACACGACATAACCGTTTTTATCAATTAAATATAATTCTCTCATAACCGTATCTGCCTGCTTCTCTTCTTTTCCTTCTTTGGCTGTTTGTTTGTCTTCTTTATTTTCTTTCACATATGTGACATTTTGTGGTGGATCAATCTCTGTTTTCGCTTGGTCTGTTTGAAACAATCCGCATCCTGATAAAAGCATGGCTGACGCGATACACGTCACAGCTGCTGTAGTTCCTTTTTTCAGCATACTTCACCCTCCTCTAGTAGTTTGTACTACTATGTATACGAGCTCCCTAAGAGGATTAGACCCTTTTCATAAAAAAATAACCCACTTCATGTAGAAGCGGGTTATTGCTGATATACCTGCTCGAGTGACACGGTCTCGACCTTACCTGGCAGGTAGCCGAACCAGTCACGAGCGATGTTTTGAAAATTTTGCTGCTGCCCTGTTGTGTAAAATGTATGGACAGGCTCTTCCTTAGAAGCATTTAACAGCCCTTTATATGAAAGAATCGTACTTGCTTCTCTAGCTGTCTCATCACCTGATGAAATGATGCTCACATCACTGCCCATAAAACGCTGAATCGGCTCTTTTAAAATAGGATAGTGCGTGCAGCCAAGAATGAGCGTATCAATTCCTGTTTCTTTCATCGGTTCAAGAGAGGCTTTCACCACTTCATCTGCTGTCTGATCTAAAAACGTACCGCTTTCGACAAATGGGACAAGCATCGGGCAAGCCAGACCTTGTACCGTCAGACCTGCTTTTAAAGAAAGCAGTGCTTCTTTATAGGCCTCGCTTTTGATCGTATTGACAGTTCCGATGACACCAATATGCTGATTGCTTGTCACCTTGATTGCTGTGCGGGCTCCGGGCTGGATCACGCCAATGACCGGAATATCGAGCGTTGCTTTAATTTCATCAAGCGCAATCGCCGTCGCTGTGTTGCATGCAATGACAAGCATTTTAATATGATGATGTCTCAATAAGTAATGCGCCATTTCCCATGTATATTGTAGAACCTCTTCTTCTTCCCGAGGGCCATACGGACATCGTTTCGTATCGCCTACGTAAATGATTTTTTCTTTTGGCAGTTGCCTCATGATTTCCTTTGCAACGGTTAAACCGCCAACGCCGGAATCAATGACGCCGATTGGTTGATCCAACAAAATCGCCTCATTTTCTTTTCATTTGCTGCTGTAGTTTCGTTAGAGATTGATTGAAAACGATGGCTTCTTCTTCTGAGAAAGCCCCTAGAAGTTCACTGACGTATTCTTGGCGTTTGACAATCACTTCTTGAATGATCCGCTCGCCTTCAGGCAATAAATGAATGCGAACCACGCGGCGGTCAGAAGGGTCTTTCACCCGTTCGACAAGTTCACTTTTTTCCATTCTATCAATTAAATCGGTTGTCGTGCTGCAAGCCAAATACATCTTTTGTGATAACTCGCCTATTGTCATATCTCCGAATTCATAAAGCCACTGGAGCCCTATAAATTGAGGAGGTGTTATCGTATATTGATTTAGGATTTCTCTGCCTTTTTGCTTAATAATTGCGGCAATATGGCGCAATGATTTTTCAATCTCTGCAACATGGTCGAACTCATTCGTTTCCATTTCATTGATACCTCACTATAGCATCTCACTTTGATTAAAATGTACATTCCTATTTTCCTCGTTTTTCAAAGAAAATGCAAGAAGAGACTCAAGGAAATCAAATAGAAATAACCGGTTCCTCCCCAATGCGGAAGGAAAACCGGCTGACGTTAGAGCTCTAGCTCACCCATACGCAGAAGCTCGACTACGGCCTGTGAACGACCTTTAACTCCTAGCTTTTGCATGGCATTCGAAATATGATTTCGAACAGTCTTTTCGCTAATAAAAAGCTCGCTTGCAATTTCTTTTGTTGTTTTATCTTGGACGAGCAATTCAAATACTTCTCTTTCTCTTTTGGTTAATAGCGGCTTGGATTGAAACTCTTTCTCCTTCAAGTATTGTAACCCTCCTTGCTAAGGTGAGAGCTCTAGTCTCTATAGAATGGGATTCTGTATAGTCGAGATATCATATGCCGCGTACCAGAGGTAGGTGACGTTAAAATCAAGAATTCCCGCAGATCAGCGTCCAATTTCATACACTTAGAGCAGCACAAAAAAGGACGAGTCTCCTATCGAGACATCGTCCTATTCAAACGGGTATTTAAAAAATGGAAATGGCTCCTGTTAACAGAGCGATCAGTGTTGTAAAAAGGGCGGTTAACACAGTCCATAACAGTGCGTATTTTTGCAAATCACCAATATCTTTGTTCAGCATACTGACAAGAAGTAAGGTTGAGGCCACAAGTGGACTTAGTAAATGGACAGGCTGTCCGATAATAGAGGCGCGCGCAATCTCCACCGGATCAATGCCATAAGCTGCGCCCGCTTCAGCCAAGATTGGCAGCACTCCGAAATAATAAGCATCATTTGAAAGAACAAAAGTAAATGGCATACTCGTCAAAGCGACAATTAGCGGGAAAAATGAGCTGTAGGAATCCGGGATTAAGTAGATCACTAAATGGGCAATCGACTCAACCATTTTTGTCCCCGAAAAGATCCCTGTGAAAATTCCTGCTGCAAACACAAGTGTAATGACCGTTAATGCATTTCCTGCATGCGATAAAATTCGCTCACGCTGGTCTTCAACTTTTGGATAGTTGATCATGAGAGCGATGACAAATCCAATTAAAAAGAGGACAGGAATCGGTACGATATCGAAGACAAGTGTGGTCATGACAGCCATCGTCAGGAAAAAGTTGACCCAAATCAGATTTGGTCTCTTCATATCCTCTACGCCATCCTCAATTGACGCAGCCAATTCAGGAGAGATGGATACCTCTTCTTTGTGCTGAATCTCAGCAATCCCAATTCGCTTCCGTTCTTTTTTCCCAAGTACATATGCAGTAAAAAGTATAAAAAGAGCGCCCCCTAACATCGTCGGGAGTAATGGAATAAAAAATTCAGCGGCATCTAATCCAAGCGCAGCGATTGCACGAGTAGCTGGCCCGCCCCAAGGCGTCATACCACTCATAATTCCTAATGATAATAATGAAATCGTTCCTAAAATCAGCGGGTTCATCCCAATTCTTAAGAAAAGTGGCAGCATAGCTGATACTGTAATCATGTACGTTGTTGTCCCATCACCATCTAATGCAACAAGCATAGACAAAATCGCTACCCCAAAAGCAATTTTGACAGGATCGCCTTTCACAATACGTAGAATGAGTTTAATCAAAGGATCAAACAATCCAGCATCCAGCATGACACCGAAGAATAAAATCGCAAATAACAATAAAGCAGCAGATGGTGCAACAGTTTTGAGTCCATCAAGCATCATGTCCCCTAATCCGCTGTTAAATCCACCGATCAATGCAAATATGATCGGTACAACGGTTAAAGCCACCACCGGATGCATTCGTTTTGTCATAATGAGAAATGTAAATGTCAAGACCATCAAGATCCCTAAAATAGCTAGCACTCTATATCCCTCCATCCTCTTCTTTACACGATCAACAAGCACCCCTTGCACTTGCGACCGGAATGTTAGCGCTTTCTATTTCAAGGATATAATAGCTTTTTTTATAATGAAAATATTGATTTTTTCGTTTATTCAATAAATTTCTTTTATAATTAACCTTGCTGACTTCTTAAAAACTCAATAAACGCTTTCACAACCGACAAATGAAGGGAGTCTGGCTGGTACATAAGCCATGTATCTCTTAAAACGGGCTGTCCATCTTTATACGAAAGACCTTTTACAAATAGCTCATCACTTGGTCTGAGGCAAATTTCTGGAACTATGGCATAGCCTAAACCATGCTTCACCATTTCTTTCGATGTATCCTGACGGTCTGTCTCCATTGTCACGAGGGGAGGCATTGTGAACGTTTCCTGCCACCATCTGTTAATCAATCGTTTTAATGAGCTGTCCGTATGATAGTCAATGAGCGGCAGTTTCGGCAGGTCCTTTAGCTGTATTTCTGATTTTGAAATGATACAAAGCCGCTCTTTATCGAGCAAAAACCGTTCTCCATTCCAATCGTAATCTCCTCTTAAAATCCCTAAGTGTACACTGGATGTCCCTAACAGATCCATTACCTTTGTGCTCCAGCCTGTGTTCACCATAAATTGAACATGTGGATACTGCTTAGAAAATTCTCTTAAAATTTCTGGCAGTTTATACTGGGCAAAATTACTTGAGACCCCTAACCGGATCGTTCCTTTGACCTTTTTTTGCATATTGAGCATACCATCTTTCGTTTGCTGGAGCTGTTTGAGCATGTCATTTGCGTATTCAGCCAAGTACTCACCCTCTGACGTAAATTCAATCCCTCGTTTTCTTTTGAAGAAAAGCTTCATATCAAACTCCTCTTCAAGCTGCTTCAATCGATAGCTTAAGGCAGGCTGCGAGACAAATAATTTTTCTGCCGCCTTTGTAATGTTCTTTTCTTCATAAAGTACCTTTAGAAATCGCCAATCCTTTTCATCCATTGTATGCTCTCCTTTTTTACTAATTATAAAATATTTTTATCGATTCCTTTCAAAATAATGTATTTAACTTATTTCTTATTATACTTTACCATTTTGGTTAGATAAACAGTTCATTAAAAATTGAGGGTGAGAGCAATGAGAAAAGTTCCAATCACTATTATGCGAGGCGGTACAAGCAAAGGGGTATTCATTCAAGCAAACGATGCACCATATGAACACGATGAGCTCGAGGCATTTCTTTTAGACATTATGGGCAGTCCTGACCGGCTGCAGGTCGATGGAATCGGCGGCGGTAATTCTTTAACAAGCAAAGTAGCGATCATCGACAAAGCGACTCGTCCAGATGTGGATGTAAACTATACATTTGCACAAGTCAGTATTAATGAAAGATATGTAGACTTTAAAGGAAACTGCGGGAATATCTCATCAGCTGTAGGTCCATATGCCATCATTAAAGGATTTGTTCAAGCGGTTGAGCCCATCACGACTGTACGTATCCTCAATACCAACACGAATAAAATTATTGTGGCAGAGGTAGAAGTCGAAAATGGTGAGGTTAAATTTGAAGGACATGCAGAAATTCCAGGAGTAAAAGGGACTGGTTCTCCCATTTATTTATCTTTTGAGAAACCTGAAGGCGCTGTCACAGGTAAAACCTTTCCGACTGGAAACAAAATTGATACGATTCAAACAAAGTTTGGAGAGATTCCAATCTCGATCGTTGACATTGCAAATCCAATTGCCTTTATCCGTGCCAAAGATATTCATCTAAAAGGAACTGAATTGCCTGAGGAGTTTACAGACGATTTACTGAATGATTTAGAAGAAATTCGTTCCATCGCTGCTGAAATGTGTCTCTTCGCTCCAAAGGAAATGGCGACATTACAGTCTCCAGCTGTTCCAAAGCTTGCAATCATAAGCGAGCCTGCTGATTATGTAGATACAAATGGAATCTTGAGACGAGCAGCAGATATGGACATCATCGTTCGTATGCTATCGATGCAAAGACCACACCAAGCACTTGCCATTACCGGCTCTGTCTGCGTGTCAGCAAGCTGCTTTATGGAAGAAACGCTTCCTGCACAGCTTTATCATGGTCAACATGATACGCTTCGAATTGGGCATCCTGCTGGTATTATGCAAACTGAAATTGACGTGTCTCAAAACAGAGTCAAAGTCATTCGAACCGCAAGAGAAATTCTGGACGGGGTGGTCTTTACGAAACAAGACTATATGGTTCAGCATCATATTAAAAAAGAAGCTTAAAGCAGACGAGAATATCGTCTGCTTATTTATTTTTGCATAGGGGCATCAATATCACCGGCAGAATGGGCTTTTATATGTCCTTGGTCATCTTTTAGCTGGAGATGACCATAGCGGTTCACACCGCAGCAAATCCCTTCCTGCCATGTTTGTTTTTCTCGATCTAATGAGATGCGAAGCGGTTGATTCAGACGAAATAACCGTTTGTTGTAGAGGGCAGTAAGTGCTTCAAATCCTTCATTCTGCCAGCGTGTATGGTATTTTTCAAAAGCCACTGCCAGTTCTTTCACAAGCTGATCGGCTTTCACCTCTGAAAGCTCTGATAAGCAAATGGTTTTGTACGGGACATGCTCCGGCTTTGTCTCTACATTGATGCCAACACCGATATAGATGGCGCTGCGGTCCGCTTCAATCAATGTGCCCGATACCTTTGCTTCATTAATGAGAATATCATTTGGCCATTTGATCGCCAGCTGATCCTCAGCTCTCATGAGTGGTTTGAGTACATCATAGATTGCTAGTGCCGTCAGCGGGGCAATCGTTGACTGGGTGGAGATATCTTCTGGCGGCTTTACCGTCATCGTCACCGCGACATTCCCTGTAGGCGTTTCCCACGGTCTGCCGAGCCTCCCCCTTCCTGCTGTCTGCTGCCGGGCATAGACGGCAAATGAAGGCACTTCTCCTTGTTGAATCAGCCTTTTCGCTTCATTATTTGTACTATCAATGGTGTCATATTGAAAAATCTTCATGTGTTCTCCTTTTGTTTCTTCTTGATATGATCTTTTTATTATAACAAAACGAAGCATACACGTTTGATCAACCGTTAATTTCGCTGAGCCTGAAATGTCTCTTTTTCTTCTTCTGTAAATGGGACAGATGCGCCTGTGTCTTTACTTATTTGCACCATCGTCACAGAGCCTGTAAAGCATGGTTCCTGCTGCTCATTTTCTCCTAAATAATGAAGGATGAGGGAGCTTGATCCGACCTTTTCCGGCTTTACATACACACGAAGCCTCTCACCGATCTCCACTTGTTTGATGTAATCACATTGAAGGTTTGCAACGACCGTGATGGTCTCTCGCGCGCGTTTCATTCGTTTATCAACAAGCCCTGTTTTTTGAAAAAAGGCAATCCTCGCCTCTTCGAAATACACAAAAGGGGTGACATTGTTCATGTGGCCAAACATATCCGTTTCAGAAAAACGGACGGTCGTTTCCACATAAAATCGAAACGAAGCCCTCCATTGCTCAAACGGTTCTTCAATATATGACGGCAGTCTCATTTGATCCACTCCTTATTCGCAAACAAACGCCTCTCCCTTATTGGAAGAGGCGTTTGTTATGTGTTGCATCCAGCCTCTTTAAACACTCATCATGATTGGCAAAGAGGACTGAATGTGATGTTATTCTGCGTGATCGCTTCCGAAGAAGTTACGGAAAGCTTGTAATGTTGTATCTCGGTTTAGTGCTGCAATTGACGTTGTCAGCGGGATTCCTTTCGGACAAGACTGCACACAGTTTTGGGAGTTCCCGCAGTTCGCTAGACCGCCATCACCCATAATTTCTTCTAGACGGTCAGACTTATTCATTGCACCTGTCGGATGTGCGTTAAATAAACGGACTTGAGAAAGCGGTGCAGGGCCCATAAAGGAAGACTTATCATTCACGTTTGGACAAGCTTCAAGGCAGACACCACATGTCATACATTTAGAAAGCTCATACGCCCATTGACGTTTTTTCTCAGGCATTCTTGGTCCAGGTCCAAGGTCATATGTGCCATCGATTGGCACCCATGCTTTGACTTTTTTCAAGGAATTAAACATACGGCTTCTATCAACCTGCAAGTCTCTCACAACAGGGAATGTCTTCATCGGCTGGAGACGGATCGGCTGATCTAACTTGTCAATTAAAGCTGTACATGACTGGCGCGGTGTTCCATTAATGACCATGGAACAAGCTCCACACACCTCTTCAAGACAGTTCATATCCCAGTTGATGGCCGTTGTTTTTTCACCTTTTTTATTGACCGGGTTACGTCTAATTTCCATGAGGGCGGAAATGACGTTCATATTCGGACGGTAAGGGATTTCGAATTCCTCATCATAAGGCTTTCCATCTGCTGTATCTTGACGTGTGATAATGAATTGAATCGTGTTTTTTTCACTCATCTTATTTCTCCACCTTTTTCTTCGAGTAATCTCGTTTACGAGGTGCAATTAACGATACATCGACGTCCTCATAGTGGAATGCAGGCTTTTGATTCTTCCCTTTGAACGTAGCCATCGTTGTTTTTAGGAATTCTTCATCGTGTCTTTCTGGGAATTCCGGTTTATAGTGTGCGCCTCGGCTTTCATTCCGGTTGTATGCCCCGATCGTAATGACTCTTGCCAGCTGAAGCATGTTGTCAAGCTGACGCGTGAAGGCAGCGCCTTGGTTGCTCCATGATGCTGTATCGTTGATGTTGATATGCTTATAGCGCTCCATCAGTTCTTCAATCTTCTGATCTGTTTTTAAGAGTTTGTCATTGTAACGAACCACTGTCACGTTATCCGTCATCCATTCTCCAAGCTCTTTATGAAGCACGTACGCATTTTCTGTGCCATCCATGCTGAGGATGTTGTCCCATTTCTCCTGCTCTTTCTTCACGGCGCTGTCAAATGTTGCAGAAGAGAGGTCTTCCGCAGACTTTTCAAGACCGCTAACGTACTTCACAGCATTTGGTCCTGCGACCATTCCGCCGTAAATCGCAGAAAGCAAGGAGTTCGCTCCAAGTCTGTTTCCGCCGTGCATAGAGTAATCACATTCTCCGGCAGCGAACAAACCTTTGATATTGGTCATTTGATCATAATCCACCCATAATCCGCCCATTGAGTAATGGACAGCAGGGAAAATTTTCATCGGAAGCTTACGAGGGTCATCACCCATGAATTTTTCATAGATTTCAATGATTCCGCCAAGCTTAATATCAAGCTCTTTTGGATCTTTGTGAGAAAGATCAAGGTATACCATGTTCTCTCCGTTGATGCCGAGCTTTTGCTCGACACATACGTCGAAGATTTCACGCGTTGCGATATCACGCGGTACAAGGTTCCCGTATGCTGGGTATTTTTCTTCAAGGAAGTACCAAGGCTTCCCGTCTTTATATGTCCAAACACGTCCGCCTTCACCACGAGCTGATTCACTCATGAGACGAAGCTTGTCATCTCCTGGGATCGCTGTTGGGTGAATTTGAATGAATTCTCCATTTGCATAATGAGCACCTTGCTGATAAACGATTGATGCAGCTGATCCAGTATTAATCATGGAGTTCGTTGATTTACCGAACACGATTCCAGGACCGCCTGTCGCCATGATCACAGCATCTGAACGGAAGGATTCAATTTCCATTGTCGTCAAGTTCTGCGCGACAATGCCTCGGCATACTTCCTCGTCATCTAAAACAGCGCCAAGGAATTCCCAGCCTTCATATTTCGTGACAAGCCCTGCTACTTCGTAGCGGCGAACTTGCTCATCCAGTGCGTATAATAGCTGCTGTCCCGTTGTGGCACCAGCAAATGCTGTACGGTGGTGCTGTGTTCCCCCGAAGCGGCGGAAGTCCAGTAATCCCTCTGGTGTTCTGTTAAACATCACACCCATACGATCAAGTAAGTGGATAATGGACGGCGCTGCTTCACACATTGCCTTTACTGGCGGCTGGTTGGCTAAGAAATCTCCGCCATATACTGTGTCATCAAAATGCTCATAAGGTGAATCCCCTTCACCTTTTGTATTCACCGCTCCGTTAATTCCGCCCTGTGCACATACAGAATGCGAACGTTTCACAGGTACTATTGAAAATAGTTTAACAGCTGTTCCCGCTTCTGCTGCTTTTATAGTTGCCATGAGACCTGCTAAGCCGCCTCCGACAACGATGATGCTAGAATTACTCATTGTAGCCCCTCTCCCTCTTCTACTAATCTATTTCCTCTTAAACAAAAGCGAAAATTGCTCTTAGCCCTACATATGAAAGCGCTATAAATATACCTAATGTCACATATGTGGAGATTCTTTGTGAGCGTGGTGAAACGGTAATTCCCCAGCTGACAGCAAATGACCACAAGCCATTAGCAAAGTGGAAAATAGTAGATAAAACGCCGACAATATAGAAGCCTAGCATAAATGGAGAGCTTAAAATATTCGCCATCATGTCATAGTTTACTTCAGCTCCAAGCTGAGCTTGAATTCGTGTTTCCCATACGTGCCAAGTGACAAAAATCAATGTGATGATACCTGTAATCCTTTGCAGTCTGAATAACCAGTTTCTTAAGTAACTGAAGCGTGACGTGTTGTTTTGTGCCGTAAAGGCTATGTACACCCCATAAACAGCATGATAGATCAGTGGTAAGAAAATCACGAACAGCTCAAGTGCATATCTGAATGGAAGCTGTTCCATAAAGTGTGCAGCTTTGTTAAACGCCTCTGGTCCATTTGTCGCAAAGTGGTTAATCACTAAGTGCTGTACTAAAAATAGACCGACCGGAATGACGCCAAGCAAAGAATGCAATCTCCGATAAAAAAATTCTTTGTTCCCCGACATTACTTTACCCCCTAGTAAAAAAAGTGCAATTGCTTGAAAATTGTCTTACCCCCGCTTCTTTCAAATGTAAGCACTTTATTCAAATTTATTGACAATTTCATTTTACTCCTATGTCAAAAAAGCGTCAAGAAACCGCGTACATAAATTAAAATTTTCCGAAATTTAAAAGTTTTAAATCAAAATTCGTTTTACTACAATAAGAATTTCTTAGACTTCAGGGAAAACTCTGTCATCATATGCCCACATAAGCTATAATAAATTGTTGAAAGAGGGGAGCCGTACAATGAATAAATTTGAATCTAACTTAGAACAGCTAAAAGAGATTGAAGTCAATGGATTTGCCTACGAGCTGATACGCGAAGTTCTGCTGCCTGACATTCTTGGTCAGGATCATTCATCTATGATGTATTTTGCGGGTAAGCTGCTTGCTCGTAAATTTCCTCAAGAGTCATGGGAGAATATCCCCGAATTTTTCCATGATGCAGGATGGGGGACTCTCACGATGGTCCATTCTAAAAAACAGGAAATTGAGTTTGAGCTCGAAGGTCCACTTGTATCGAATCGACTCACCTATCAAAAAGAGCCATGCTTTCAAATGGAGGCCGGTTTTATTGCTGAACAGATTCAGCTTCTCAATGAGCACGTTGCTGAATCCTATGAGCAAGTGAAAAAGCGTGCTGATAAAGTCATTTTAACCGTTAAATGGGATTTAAGAGACCCTAGCTAACACTGCTTATGAAAGGCGAGGACTTCGCGTCACGCCTTTTTTATATGCCTTCTTCTATCATAGCATACTTAGTGAATGGGTTTATGCACGTGTGTTCCTTTTAATATGCGGCCGATTCAAATATAAAAAAGAGGTGCACTCTTTCATGAGATACACCTCTTTTTATTTTTTAAGAATGAGCAGCTGCGCTCACTTTCGATAATTCAAATGCATCATGCAGGGCTTCCACCGCTTTGACCATATCATCACGGCCAACCACTGTGGAAACTTTGATTTCAGACGTACTGACCATTTTCACTTGTATATCTTTTTCAGCTAACACAGCGAACATTTCAGCAGCTACACCTGGATTTGAGACCATACCAGACCCAACGATGGATACTTTGGCTAATTTGCTTTCTGTCTCAATCTGCTCATAGCCAAGCGCCCCTTTATATTCTTCTAGTACTTCAACTGCTTTGGACAAATCATCCGTTTTCACAGAGAAAGAGATGGAAGTCTGATTTGTGCTTGTGACGGACTGAATGATGATATCAACATTGATATTTTGCTTAGCAAGCGTCGTAAAAATGGTCGATAATGTTGTTAAACCGCTTGAAAGGCCGCACACCGTCACGCGTGTCATCTGATCTTCAAATGCAATTCCTCTTACGACTAAATTTTGTTCCATGGATGATTCCTCCTCAATTAACGTACCCGATTCAATTACAATACTAGAACGGACTTCTAGTGGGACTTGATAATTTTTCGCAAACTCAACGGCTCTCGGATGCAAGACGCCTGCCCCTAAATTGGCCAGCTCGAGCATCTCATCGTATGAAATACCCGCAAGTTTTCGCGCGGACGGTACATAACGCGGATCTGTCGTAAACACACCTGGTACGTCCGTGTATATATCACATTTGTCTGCTTTTAATGCAGCAGCAAGTGCCACAGCCGTCGTATCTGATCCCCCGCGTCCAAGTGTTGTGATATGTAGGTCATCTGCAATTCCTTGGAAGCCTGCTACAACAACGACTTTCCCAGCACTTAGTTCCTCTTTGATTCTTGATTCATCGATGTCCACGATTCTTGCATTTCCGTGCACCTGCTCTGTTTTCATACCAGCCTGCCAGCCTGTAAAGGAAATGGCATCATAGCCTTTTGCTTGCAGCGCCATCGCCAATAATGAAATGGTCACTTGCTCCCCAGTTGTTAGCAGCATATCCATTTCTCTCTTGCTTGGATCATCTGTGAGTTCTTTGGCAAGGTCTACTAGAACATCCGTTGATTTTCCCATCGCCGACACAACCACGACCACATCATGACCTGCCTTACGTTCAGCGATGACTCTCTCTGCGGCTTTGCGAATTTTTTCTGTCGATCCAACAGATGTTCCGCCAAATTTTTGTACAATTAGTCCCATGTCTACCACCCTTTTTCAAAAGATCACGTGTGAGAGAAGAGCAAGAAGCGGCTTTGGAGACTGCCCACTCACTGCAAATAAAAAAAGCAATGAGAGAACAAATCTCCCATTGCTTTGAAATCATCATTAAAAGATGCAAACAATGAGATAGCCCTCCAAGAAATAAATTCTTGACAGCCCTACATTTCTTCAATGTACAGCCAGCGAATAAAATGAGTGGATTTTATTCACTTCGGCGACGCTCCCCTTTCAGCCCTCTTCCTAGATCCCATCGATCTCTGAAGGCCTACTCTTGAAGTTCGCACCTCTATCTTCAACAAACAACACGTTCATTTATTAAATTAGTCACATCTTAACAGACTTTTGGAAAAAGTACAATCTATTTTTTTAATGCCTCCATTAAAAGTTCGGCCGTTTGTTTCGGAATGCCAGCCTCCTGAAAATCTTGGACAGAGGCTTCTTTCATCTTTTTCACAGAGCCAAAATGTTTGAGGAGCTGTTTTTTTCGCTTTTCTCCAATACCTGGTACATCATCTAAAATAGACTGGAATGCATTTTTTCCGCGCAGCTGCCGGTGAAAGCTAATGGCAAACCGGTGCACTTCATCTTGAATACGCTGCAATAAATAAAAGGCCTGACTGTTACGCTCTAGCGCAACAATTTCAAGTGTATCACCCATCATGAGATTCGATGTCCGATGTTTTTCATCTTTCACAAGACCTGCCACTGGAACAGACAGATTCAATTCATTTTCGAGCACGTCTATGGCTGCGTTGATCTGTCCTTTTCCTCCGTCAATTAAAATTAAATCTGGCAGCGGCAGCTCATCTTTTAACACGCGTGTATATCGTCTTCTGATAACTTCACGCATGGATGCATAATCATCTGGTCCTGCGACAGTTTTGATTTTATATTTCCGGTATTCCTTTTTATATGGCTTCCCGTCCTGAAAGACAACCATGGCGGAAACAGGATCTGCTCCTTGAATATTTGAGTTATCAAATGCCTCGATCCGGTATGGCATATAAATATTAAGTGCGTCCCCGAGCTGCTTCACCGCTCCAATTGTCCGTTCTTCATCGCGCTCAATGAGCGAGAATTTTTCTTTCAGGGCGATTTTGGCGTTTTGGTGTGCAAGTAAAAGTAAATCCTTTTTCTTTCCTTTTTTCGGCTGGTGAACGTTCGTCTCAAGCAACTGCTCGATCATCTCTTGATCTACGCTGTCTGGCACCAAAATTTCTTTCGGCAGGAAGTGGTTGTTTTTTTCATAAAATTGCCCCAAAAACGTGAGGAACTCTTCCTCTGGATCTTGATACATAGGGAACAAGCTGACATCACGTTCAATCAATTTCCCCTGTCTGATGAAGAAGACTTGGACACACATCC
Source organism: Bacillus sp. SIMBA_154 (assembly GCF_046536015.1). Lineage (NCBI taxonomy): Bacteria > Bacillati > Bacillota > Bacilli > Caryophanales > Bacillaceae > Bacillus > Bacillus sp. SIMBA_154. The sequence continues at coordinate 111,387 of NZ_JAWJBV010000006.1, read as the reverse complement.
AGCCCTTATCATAGGCATAGGCAAATACATCTCGATCTGATAAGTCACTCATCGTCATTTTCTGCTTTTCCATTGTTGAGTCGATGTAAGCGATTTGATCTCTCAGTTCTTTTGCCCGCTCAAACTCTAATTGTACGGACGCTTCCTGCATCTTTTCGGTTAGTTCTTTCTTGATTTGCTGGTGCCCTCCATTTAGAAACCTGATGATTTCATCCACGAGCTGTTTATTCGTTTCTTCAGAAATGTCATACACACATGGTGCGAGACATTGTCCAAGATGATAATAAAGACAGACACGATCAGGGAGTGTCGCACATTTTCTTAGAGGATATAAGCGGTCAAGCAGCTTTTTGGTTTCTCTTGCTGCTTGTACGTTCGGGTATGGACCGAAGTATCTCCCTTTATCCTTTTTCACATTGCGGGTGACGATCAGCTTAGGATGCCGTTCATTCGTAATTTTAATAAAAGGATACGTCTTATCATCCTTGAGCATGACATTGTATTTTGGGTCATACTTTTTAATTAAATTCAGCTCTAAAATCAGTGCCTCAATGTTAGATGAGGTCACAATATATTCAAAGTCCTCAATTTCACTGACAAGCCGCTGCGTTTTGGCATCATGAGATCCAGTGAAATAAGAGCGCACTCTATTTTTTAATACCTTTGCCTTCCCCACGTAGATGACCGTATTCTGTCTATCTTTCATTAAGTAACAGCCTGGTCGATCAGGCAGGACTGACAGCTTTTCTTTGATCAGTTTGTTCATATTTTCATCCGTCCTTGTTTTCCTCTTTCACTCCTTCTAGTGTATCACGAACATTTGTTTTATACCATATTGAAAGAAAAGCGGCTCTCGTCTATACGAGAACCGCTTCAGTGGTCATACCGCAATGGCATGGTTGTGTTTATAGATGTTTGTTGACAAGCTCAGCTAGTGCTTCTTTTGGTTTGAAACCAACAGACGTTTCTACGACTTCACCGTCTTTTAAAACAAGAAGTGTTGGGATACTCATGACGCCGTATTTACCAGCAGTTTCTTGGTTATCGTCTACATCAATTTTTACGATTTTCATTTTATCGCCCATTTCTTGATCAAGTTCTTCAAGAACTGGAGCAATCATTTTACAAGGTCCGCACCATGGTGCCCAAAAGTCTGCAAGAACAACACCTTCTGCCGTTTCTTGTGAAAATGTTGCGTCAGTTGCTTTTACGATTGCCATTATTCATTCCTCCAATGTAAATTATGCTTTTTAGTATAGCATCTACCAATGTGACTTGCGAATGAAATGCTTACGAATCATTTTTTATAAGATGAATTAAAAAACAAACCGTATAATCGCACCAATAACAACAATCGCACCGATGATCATCAGAATGGTTCTAAGCATATAACACAACTCCCTTTCCGCTTCATTTACAATGTATGATGCCCCAACATTCTTCTCATCAAACATCAAAATATGCAATCAAGTCAGATCGACAGTCATCATGACAACCGACATAGGCGGGAGATCTATGGTTAATTCGCCGGACTTTACAGCAAATTGCTGGAAGTTCGCAGGCTGAATGGAATGAGGATCATCGAATGTATTGTGCGCATTCATCCGTTCAGCTGTCAGCACGCGGCCAGTGGCAGTCGTTTGTGGATCAATCCCATCTATTGCAAGGGATACCTCTGCTTTTTCATAAGGGTTCAGGTGACAGAAACTAATATGCATCTTGTCAGAGGAACGTGAGGCTGACACGCTGACCTGAGGAATTTTTTCACCTCGGCGTTCATACGGCGGTGAATCAAGCTCCACTTCAAGTGCTTCTTCCTCCTGATGCACTTGAAACATATGAAATACATGATAGGTAGGGGTCAGGATCATCTTTTCGTCCTTCGTTAACACCATCGCTTGCAGGACATTGACCGTCTGGGCAATATTCGCCATGTGAATCCGCTGGCAATGACGGTGGAATATATGAAAATGCAGGGCACAGACAAGGGCGTCTCTCAGTGTGTTTTGCTGATATAAAAACCCTGGATTGGTCCCTGGCTCTGGGTCATACCATGTCCCCCATTCATCAATAATCATCCCGATTCGCTTGTCTGGATCATAATGATCCATGATCTTTCCATGATCCATGACAAGCTGCTCCATCTCATAGGCCTTTTTCAACGTTGTAAACCATTCATCCTCATCAAAATCAGTCGCAGACCCTTTCTTCTCCCATGTACCAGGAACGGTATAGTAATGCAAACTGAGCCCATCCATCCATGGTGCAGCCCGTTCCATTAATACTTTTGTCCAATTCACATCATTTGAATTCGCTCCGCAAGCTATTTTATAAATACGGTTACCAGCAAACTCTCTCACATACGTTTGATAGCGTTTATATAGGTCTGCATAGTATTCAGGTGTCATATTCCCGCCGCAGCCCCAGCTTTCATTGCCTACGCCAACATAAGTCAGCTTCCAAGGTTCTTGTTTTCCATTTTGAATGCGCCAATCGGACATAGGTGTCCCCTTAGGAAATGTGATGTATTCTACCCATTCCGCTAATTCTTGAACAGACCCGCTTCCAACATTGCCGCAAATATAAGGCTCACATTCAAGTAACTCACACAATCGCATAAATTCATGTGTGCCAAACGCATTTGATTCAATGGTACCTCCCCAATGAGTGTTCACCATCGGCTTTCGTTCACTCAGATCGCCAACGCCATTTGCCCAATGATACTCGTCTGCAAAACAGCCGCCCGGCCACCTAAGCACCGGGATATGTAATGCTTGAAGCGCCTTTAGCACATCGGTTCGAATTCCTTCAATATGGTCAATTGATGAGTCTTCTCCTACCCAAATCCCGTCATAAATTCCTCTTCCTAAGTGCTCTTGAAAGTGTCCATAAATGTGTTTAGAAATGCGTCCGATCACGTCATTGACTTTTACTGTACCCTTCACTTGTCATCCGCCCCTTTGTCTCATAATGACATACAAAAAAACCCAGAATACCTAGGCATTCTGAGTGTATGAGCGTTACGAGTGGATATTCATCTTTTTTAACTCTTCATTCAAAAGTGGAACCACTTCGAACAAGTCACCAACAATTCCGTAATCGGCGATTTTGAAGATTTCAGCTTCTGGATCTTTGTTAATCGCCACAATGACTTTACTGTTAGACATTCCGGCTAAATGCTGAATCGCGCCTGAAATCCCGCAGGCAATATAAAGGTCAGGTGTGACGACCTTACCGGTTTGACCAATTTGCAGGGCATAATCACAGTAGTCTGCATCGCAAGCTCCACGCGAGGCACCGACTGCTGCGCCTAGCGTTTGGGCGAGTTCTTTCAGCGGTTCAAAACCTTCTTTGCTCTTGACCCCCCGCCCTCCAGCGACAATAACTTTTGCTTCGGATAAGTCTACACCTTCTGACGTTTTTTTAATGACTTCCTTCACGATCGTTCGCAGGTTCTGAATATCGACAGAAACTGGAGTGACTTCTCCGCCTCGTGACGCATCCCGCTCCAGCGGTGCCACGTTGTTTGGCCGAATGGTCGCCAAAAGTAGGCGATCCGTCGAGATGACTTTTTCGAAGGCTTTTCCAGAGTAAATCGGTCTAGTGAAAACGAGATGTTCTCCGGTATCGCTGACATCGATCGCATCTGAAATCAACCCTGTCTGCAGGCGTGCTGCTATTTTGGGTGACAAGTCTTTTCCGATAGACGTATGGCCAAAGAGCACTGCATCCGGATTGACTTGATCTAATATGGCTTGAAGCGCCTGCGCAAAACCATCTGACGTATAATATGAAAGGTGCGGATGTTCCACTATCATGACATGATCCGCTCCATAGTAAAGCAGTTCATCGGCTTGTTCTTTGACATGATCCCCTATTAATACGCCAATGACCTCACCGCCATCAGCCACTTGATGAGCGGCAGCAATCGCTTCAAATGTCACATTTCTTAATTTACCGTCACGACTTTCTCCAAGTACAACAACTTTTTTACTCATCTTTCAAGCTCCCCCTTGTTCTCGTGATATCGTAAAGTGGATGTTTAGATGACTTTTGCTTCATTTCTTAGTAGATCTGTCAGTTCTTTGACTTGATCCTGAAGCTCACCGCTCAGCACCTTGCCACCCTCTTTTTTCTCCGGTAAGAAACGTTCAATTGTTTTGATTTTATATGGCACATCGTCTTCATCGAGATCTAAATCATCTAGTTCCAATTCTTCTAAAGGCTTTTTCTTTGCCTTCATAATGCCTGGTAACGATGGATAACGAGGCTCATTAAGACCTTGCTGCGCTGTGACAACAAGCGGGAGCTGGGCGGAAATCACTTCCACGTCACCCTCTGCATCTCGTTCAATTGAAGCTGAATCGCCATCAATTTGAATGCTTGTAATCGTTGTGACATATGAAAACCCAAGTAATTCAGCAAGGCGCGGGGCAACCTGTCCAGACCCGCCGTCAATCGCCACATTTCCTGCTAAGATCAAGGAAGCCTCTTTATCCTTGAAATAGTGATATAGAATGGTAGAAGCTGAATATTGATCCCACTCTTCCAAGTCATCTTCAACATTTAACAAAACGGCCTGGTCGCAGCCCATAGCAAGCGCTGTTCTCAGCTGTTTCTCCGCATCCTCGCTGCTCACTGTGACAACGGTCACTTCTCCTCCGTGCTCATCCCGAAGCTGAATCGCTTCTTCTATTGCATACTCGTCATAAGGATTAATAATGAATTCTGCCCCATCTTCTTGAATTGCACCAGACTGAATGGAAATCTTCTCTTCCGTGTCAAACGTACGCTTCATCAAAACAAATATATTCATCCATTTCTCCCCCTTGTGTCGTACTAATCCCTTATTCCCCTTTAAAGTTCGGTTTGCGCTTTTCGATAAAGGCTTGGATGCCTTCTTTGGCGTCATTTGATTGGAATACCTCACCAAACTTTTTGGCTTCCAGCTTCATTCCGCCATCATATGAGTACACTTTTGACGCATTCAATAACTCAAGCACATACTCGAGCGTTTTAGGGCTTTTCGCTGCAAATTTCATCGCAAGTGTTTTGGCTGTATCCAGCGCTTCTTCCTCTGTTTCTGCAAGCTTTGAAACAAGCCCGCAGGCAAGTGCCTCTTTTCCTGTAATCGGCTCAGCTGTTCCCATCATTTCAAGTGCTTTAGCAGACCCAACATAGCGAGGCAGGCGCTGCGTGCCGCCGAATCCTGGAATGATGCCGAGGTTTAGTTCCGGCAGCCCAAGCTTCGCCTCTTTTGTTGCAATTCGAATATCACATGACATCGCCAGCTCAAGACCTCCGCCTAGTGCTGCTCCGTGAATAGAGGCAATGACTGGTTTTGGACATTGCTCAATTCGTTCAAAGACTTGCTGTCCTCTGTCTGCAAGACTCGCATAATCTGACTCTTTCTGTAAGGTCGTAAATTCTTTAATATCAGCACCTGCTGAAAAGAACCTGCCTTCTCCGTGGATCACAATGGCTCTCACTTCTTCGTTTTGTTCGAGCTGGTCAAACATATCATTGAGCTCAGTGAGAAGCTGAGAAGATAAGGCGTTTGCAGGTGGATGTTGAATCGTGATGAGCGCTATTTGTTCTTCTTGATGTAAGCTGAGTATCTTTTCCATGTCAATCATCCTTTTTCAATTGTCTTTAAGATTGATGTATTCCGTTTAAAAGAAGATCATGTACGTTTTCTGCAAGTGCAGTCAGATCATACTTTTGATCATTCATGACCCATGTTGTAGCGGTTTCATCAATCGTCCCAAATACCATTTGTCTCGCTAAGCGAACATCCAAATCTTGTCTGAATTCTCCTGTTTTCTTTCCCTCTGTTAAAATCGTCTCGAGCATATTTAAATACCCTTTCAGCACCTCATTGATTTTTTGCCGCAGCTCAAGGTTTGACTGCCTGAGTTCAAGCTGTGTCACAAGAGCCAAATGATGATCTTGCGAAAGCAGGCGAAAGTGCTCCTGAATCAGCAGAAGAAGTTTTTCTTTGGCAGACGGTTTCTTTTGAATATCTGTTTCCATCCGTTCGATGAATTGTCCCATTTTTTCTTTGAATAATGAGATCAGAATATCCTCTTTGTTTTTGAAATAGAGATAAATCGTTCCGTCTGCTACCCCTGCTTGTTTGGCAATCTTTGAAACTTGTGATTGATGATAGCCGTTCTCTGCAATCACCACAACTGCTGCATCAATAATTTGCATGTACTTCGGTCTTTTCTGCTTCAATGTGCTTCGTCCCTTTCTAAATTGAATGAGCATTCATTCATAACTTCATGTTAAAAAGAAACGAGTGATTTGTCAAGTGCTCTTCTTCTTTCTTTTCAACCTTTAGCATACCAGAGCAGACAGTCACAATTCAAATCATCCGGCCGCTGGACCGGATGATGCAGGTTATTTTTTAAATTGGTCAACTGGCGCTTCAAAAGAAGATGATTGCTTTCTTTTTTCTTCTTCAATCAACACTCTGCGCAAGATTTTCCCTACGGCCGTTTTAGGCAGTGACTCTTTAAATTCATAGACACGCGGCACTTTAAATGAAGCAATTCTCGTTCGAACAAAACGATCGAGCTCATCCTCAGTTAAATAGGCATCCTTTTTTGGGACAACAAATGCTTTCACTGTTTCTCCCCTGTACGGATCTGGAATACCTGCAACGACGACTTCTTGTACAAGCTCATGCTCATAAAGGGCTTCCTCGACCTCTCTTGGATAAATATTATAGCCGCTCGCAATGATGACATCTTTTTTCCGGTCTACTATATAGAAGAAACCGTCTTCATCCATATATCCAATATCTCCGGTGAAAAACCACCCGTCCTTTAACACAGCCGCTGTCTCTTCTGGCTGATTCCAGTACCCTTTCATAATTTGCGGCCCTTTGACAATAATTTCACCATGCTCATATGGCTCTTTGAGTCCCCCAGTTTCATCGCAATAAATGCCGGCATCTGTATTGGGCCAAGGACAGCCAATACTGCCAGTTTTGTTCGCTCCCCATAAGAAATTGGCATGGGTAACTGGTGAGGTTTCTGAAAGACCATATCCCTCCACTAAACGTCCTCCTGTTAATTTTTCAAAGCTTTGTTTGACTTCAACAGGAAGAGCCGCAGAGCCGCTTAAACAAGCCGTAATGGACGACAGGTCATACTTTTCAATATTCGGGTGATGCAGCAGGGCGATATACATCGTTGGTGCTCCTGGAAACAACGTTGGCCTCTGTTTTTCAATGGTTTTGAGAGTGTCAGCCACGTCAAAACGAGGAAGAAGAATCATTTGATGACCTTCTTTGACTGCAAGGTTCAACACAGTGGTCATTCCGTACACATGAAAAAACGGAATAATGCCAAGAATCCGTTCTTTTCCCCCGTTCGTTTTATACATCCAGGATGCACACATTTCTGTATTGGCTAAAATATTTTCATGCGTGAGCATGACCCCTTTCGGTAAACCGGTCGTTCCCCCTGTATACTGCAAAACAGCGACATCCTCTTTCGGTTGAAAGGCCTGCTGTGGAATCTGTTCTCCTGACGACTCTTTCATCACCTGCGAGAAGTGATGAATGGTATCACTTTTCTCGACTTGGATGACCATTTTGTTTTTTCTTCTTTGGACAATGGGGAAAAGAATGTTTTTCGGAAATGGCAAATAATCTTGTAGTTTGGTGATGATTAAGTGCTCCATACTTGTCAGCGCTTTCATTTTATAGGCCTTTGGATACAAAAGATCGAGTGTGATCAGCACTTTAGAGCCGCTGTCCTCCATTTGATACTCAAGTTCTTTCTCTGTATAAAGCGGGTTCGTTTGAACAACAATGCCGCCTGCTATCAAAACAGCATAATAAGAAATAACCGATTGAGGGCAGTTTGGCAGCATAATAGCCACTCGGTCGCCTTTTTTTACGCCAATTTTCATCAGGTGATTGGCTAGTTTAAGTGCCTCTTCTTGTAACTGTTCATAGGTGATGTTTTTCCCTAAAAAATGAATGGCTGTATGCTCAGGTGCTGCCTCTGCGGAGCTGAATAAGTAAGATTGTAACGTTTCATTTGGGATGGTGAGTTCGTGGGGAATTTGATTCGGGTAATGCAGAAGCCAACGTTTATCTGACTGCATAAAAACCCTCCTTCCTGAACTTTCGTACTATTTTATTATAGCAAACTTTTCCTTAGGGCAGTTTCCTTTTTTCAAATAGAGCTTGGTTCAATTGCACACCTTCATTTTTTCGCCTGTGCTTCTATAGATGCTCTTTTTCCTTCGTGATGCCACTTCTCATATAATCCCCCAACCGCACGGAACGCCTCATTGACTCTTTCCACGATCTGTTTATGGATACTAGGGTCATGAGGTAAATGTGTATGGATGTTGTCGACTTGATACTGCTTCAGCATGTCTATGTAAACAGTGAGAAAGATGGTGTCTTCTAAAACCCAATAAATGACTTCATCCGCCTCTGTTGTTCTTTTATGAAGCACTTGCACTCCTCGTTCATATTGAATGAGGATATAGCCATTTCGATCAATCTGAATATATGGACTCAAATCATCAAAAAAACCAGTCGTTTGAAATGGACGTGCGATATACGGTTCATATATGTCTCGGGGAAGTGATGTTTTTTGGAGACAAGTATCAATTCGCTTCATCAGTTCGTCTTTTTGTAGAATTTGCTTCATCATGATTCGCCGCCTTTAATGAGATAAAAGCTGTCAAGTGGTTCCCTGACAGCTTTCTAACATTGTATTCTTCATTTCACAGGAACATGTAAACGGCGCCAATGACCGCAAAAGTGCAGGCAACTACAATTAATACTTTTGCTAGCTTTTCCATGTCGTCTCCTTAAATGCCGGCTGCTACTACGTAAGACAGCCCCACTGAAATAATGAGTGAAATAAACCCAACTGCTCTATTATCATTCTCAATCTCTTTATCTACTTTAAATCTTGGAGTTAAAAATTCAAAAATGAAATAGCTGACAAGCAGCATCACAAAGCCGTATACGCCCCATCCAACCATTTGAAGAAGGGAGTTGTGCTGTGCGATGGAATGCTGAAACACATTCGCAATCCCAAAGATCTTCCCGCCGGTTGCCATGGCAACCGCTAAGTTCCCCCGCTGGATCTCTTCCCAGTTTTTATAGGAGGTCACGAGTTCAAAAATGGTTAGAAATAAGACAAGACATAGGACCGCCACGCTGTAATAGGCGGCGATTTCCACAAGTTCATTTTCCCAAAAGGCTTTCATGCGTTTTCTCCTTTTTACTTTAATTCGACGATGGTGACACCTGATCCTCCCTCGCCTTGTTCGCCAAAACGAGCATTTTTCACACTTCTGTGCTGCTTTAATAATTCCTGGACCCCTTTTCTTAGGGCGCCAGTTCCTTTTCCATGAATAATCGACACGCGCGGATAGCCAGCTAATACAGCATCATCTAAATATTTCTCAACCCTGCTTAAGGCATTCTCATAACGCTCTCCTCTTAAATCAAGCTCAAGCGATACATGATAATCTTTCCCTTTGACCGCTGTAATGGCTTTCTCTTGTTTAAATTCGGGTGCTGATTTGATAAATTCCATGTCTTTTTCTTTTACTTTCATTTTCAGAATGCCCATTTGGACACTCCATTCTTTGTCACCCGTTTGTTCGAGCAGCGTTCCTTTTTGTCCGAATGTGAGCACTTTGACTTCATCGCCTGGTTTTAGTTGTCTTTCTGCTTTTTTCGCTGGCTCTGGTTTTTTCTTCCGGTCAAACTCAGGGACAGCTTCTTCAAGACGCTTTCTCGCATCGATGAGTTCATGTTCTTTGAACGAGCGATGCTCACTTTTAATGGACCGCAGCTCTTGAATGATGTCTTCTGCTTCTTTAGCTGCTTGTTCGATTTTTTCTTTCGCTTTTCGTTCGGCCTCTTCAAGCAGCATGTCTCTTTGCTCATTCCATTCAAGAATTTGTCTTTGCAGTTCCTTATGTAGCTTCTCTGCTTCTTTTCTATAGGCTTCTGTCTCATGCAGTTCTTCTTCCGCTTGTTTCTTACTGTCTTCTAATGAAGCAATCATTTGGTCTACTTCATTATGCTCTGCATGCATGTCCGCTTTTGCCCGGTCAATCAGATGGTCAGGCAAACCAAGACGTTTGGAAATTTCAAACGCATTACTTCGTCCCGGCACACCGATGAGCAAACGGTACGTTGGTGATAGGGTTTCAATATCAAACTCGACGCTCGCATTTGTGACACCTTCTCGGTTATACCCATATGCCTTCAGCTCAGGATAATGAGTCGTTGCGATGACGCGTGCATTTGTTTGATGAACTTCATCTAAGATGCTCATCGCAAGTGCTGCACCTTCAGCAGGGTCTGTGCCTGCCCCTAATTCATCAAATAACACAAGTGAATCCGAGGTTAGATGCTTTAAGATATCCACAATATTGACCATATGTGATGAGAACGTACTCAAGCTTTGTTCAATGGACTGTTCGTCTCCAATATCAGCAAAGACTTGGTCGAATACAGCCACTTCTGATCCTTCTTCAACTGGAATATGAAGGCCCGCCTGTGTCATGAGTGTCAGCAGCCCAAGTGTTTTTAAGGTGACTGTCTTACCACCTGTATTTGGTCCAGTGATCACGATCGTTGAAAAATCCTTACCAAGCTCAATGTCATTTGCCACGACCTGATCCCGAGGCAACAGGGGATGTCTTGCTCGTTTTAAATAAATTTCTCCTTGATCGTTTACAGAAGGCTTTGTTGCTTTTTCTGCCTTTGCATATTTGGCTTTTGCAAAGATAAAGTCTAACGTCTGAAGTTCCTTTACATTATGAAGCAGTTCATGAATATGCTCTGACACGCTCTCTGTCAGCATTTGCAGGATCTTTTCGACTTCTTGCTTTTCTTTTAAACGAGTTTGCTGCAAGGTGTTATTTAGATCCACGACCACTTGAGGCTCAATAAAAAGTGTTGCCCCGGAAGAAGACTGATCGTGAACAATCCCACCGTAGTTCGAGCGGTACTCTTGTTTCACCGGAATAACAAAACGATCATTACGAATGGTCACAATCGTGTCTGAAAGCATTTTTGAAGCAGATTGTGAACGAATCATCGATTCTAATTTATCACGTACTTTTGATTCTAGTGAGCGTAATTGGATGCGTAACGAACGAAGTGCAGGGGTTGCATGATCAAGTACTTCTCCATTATCACCAATACAGCTCTCGATTTCTTTTCTGACTTCAGGAAGTAAAATAAGCGTTTCTGCATATGTATGAAGGCGTGGTATGTCTACACCATCTTCATACATGGACGTGAGAAAGTGCTTCATATTCTTCACAGCATACAATAGTCCTGCAATTTCCATCAGCTCAGAAGGGTTTAATGTACTGCCGATTTCTGCCCGTTTGACCGCGCGTCTAATATCCGTTAACCCGCCAAACGGCGCAGACCCCTTTAAACGGATCACATCTTGTGCTTCTGCTACCTCTTCCAGCAAATGCTGAATGGTGTCTATATCCGTGAGCGGCGTTAAATCCTGCGCTCTTTCTTTTCCTAAAGTGGATGCGGTATAGGACATGACTTTATCTTTTACTTTATGAAATTCTAATGATGCTAACACTTTTTGTTGCAGCATTGTACAGCCTCCTAACGACTACCTGTCACGCGTTAAAAACTTTTTCATCTCGTTAAGAGAAAAAGTATTCACGACATTTGCTTTTGGTGTCCAGCCTTTTCTTGCAGCTGTTACACCGACTTCCATATGATCCAGCATGGCGATGTTGTGCGCATCTGTGTTGATCATGATGTTCACTCCCGCTTCGTTTGCTTTCATTAAATGCTCTGTTTTCAAATCAAGTCTTGACGGGTTGCTGTTGAGCTCTAGTGCAGTGCCCGTTTTCTTCGCAAGCTCTATGAGCTGATCAACATTTAAGGCATAGCCGTCTCGTCTCTCGATCAAACGTCCTGTTGGATGTGCAATTAAATCCACATGCTGATTTTGCAGGGCATTTACAAGTCGCTTCATAATGACTTCCTCCGGCTGAGAAAAGCTAGAATGGATAGAGGCAATCACAAAATCCATGTCTGCTAAAAAGTCATCATCATAATCTAACGATCCATCCGGCAAAATATCCATCTCGACTCCTTTGAAAATGTGAAAATGCTCGAATTCCTGGTTGAGCTTGTCAATTTCTTTTGCTTGCAGACGCAGCCGTTCTTTTGTTAAACCGTTTGCGACTTTTAAGTATTGCGAGTGATCCGTTATGGCCATGTATTCGTAGCCTTTAGCGATACATGCCTCTGCCATTTCACGAATAGAGAATGCTCCGTCACTCCATGTCGAGTGCATATGAAGGTCGCCTTTGATATCTTTCAATTCTACAAATTGCATACTTTCTTTATACGTATCAATCTCTGCTCCGGTTTCACGAATTTCTGGCGGAATGAGCGGAAGTTGAAAATGGGCGTAAAAAGCGCTTTCGTCTTCGAATGTTTTCACTTCACCTGTTTCAATCGTTTCAACACCATATTCGCTAATACGCTCTCCGCGTTCCTTCGCAAGCTGCCGCATTCTAATATTATGATCTTTTGAGCCAGTGAAATGATGCAGCGTTGTAGCAAATTGCTCTGTTGTCACAAGACGGAAGTCCACACTGATCTCAAAATCAAGCGTAAGAATCACAGATACCTTCGTATCACCACTTGCAATGATGTCTTTTACATCATCAAGTGCAACGAGCTGCTCTCTGACCTGTTCTGGGTGATCTGTTGCAATGATATAATCTAAATCTTTGACCGTTTCACGTGCACGTCTTAAACTGCCAGCTCTTGAAAAACGGATGATCCCCTCCATATGTTCCAGCGCATGGTCAATTCGCTCTGCGACATCTAATGCAAAGCCAATTGGCAGTCGTTCAGGCTGCTTTCCCGCTTCCTCAAGGGCTGTAAGAATTTTTTCCTCTGTTTTTTTGCCGAAGCCAGCGAGCGCTTGAACTTTCTCAGCTTCACACGCTTCTTTTAAAGACTGTGCATCGCTTACACCAAGTTCTTGGTAAAGCTTAGCAATTTTCTTCCCGCCTAATCCTGGCAATTTTAAGAGCGGGACAAGTCCTTCAGGCACTTCCTTTTTTAATTGTTCGAGTGTTTCTGATTGTCCTTTTTCGATATACTCTGTGATGACAGCAAAGGTCCCTTTCCCAATGCCGGGTAATGCTAATAGATCATCTATTTGAGAAAGGCTGCGGTCATCTTGTTCAAGTGCCACTGCTGCTTTACGAAAGGCAGATATTTTAAAAGGATTATCTCCTTTTAGCTCCATATATACTGCAATTGTTTCAAGAAGTTTGATAATATCTTTTTTATTCATCTCTTAACCTCCAGCCGCTTTGGCATCTTCCTTTATAAATATACAAACTTTTCCTTCATCCTACAACTTTCTGTCATGGAATGAGAAAAAACTTCTCCAAGAAAGGAGAAGTTTTTAAACTCCATACGTCGTCCATAAGTCTTTGACAAGACTGGACAGATAAGGGGTGTTGCCTACGATCACATCTGCTAATATTGATTTGCTCATCATTGTTTGCAGCGCATCCACTGGAAGTAGTGCAGCGACAAACAATAGAATAAACACAAATAGATATGTTTCGAGAAATCCTAAAACACCGCCAAGCAGTTTGTTAACCTGTTTAATCACAGGTATACTTGCAATGGTTGTGAGCAATCCGCCAATAATGGCGAGCAGGATTTTGGTCAAGATAAACAGAATGATAAACGCAATGGTATTATAATAAGCTGTTTCTAGATTCCCACTAAAGAAAGCGAGCTGCGCTTGACCACCGCTGAAATTAGGTGCTGGAATCCACGTAAGCTGTGGTGCAAGTGACTGATAAAACATGGAAGCCACTAAAATAGAAACAACAAAGCTAATCAATTTAATAAATTGAAGAATAAACCCGCGTTTTAGACCGACAAGCGTTCCCATAAGAAGCAAAAACAAAATGATGATATCGATCACGGTAATTTCATTCCTTTTCTTTAAGCTGAACCTCTAGTTTTTCGTATTGCTCTTTTAATTTCAAGTAGTCGTGGACGACATTGACTGCTGTCAGTACAGCTAATCTGTTTATATCAAGGTATGGGTTTTTTTCATTTATTTCTCTCATTTTATCATCAACAATTGAAGCAACATGTCGCATATGCATCTTTGTTTCTTGACCGATGATTGTATAGGACTGTCCGTAAATCTCAACTGTTGTTTTCGTTTTACCGCCGTCAGACAACGTTTCTCCTCCATTCCACGAGAATCCTAGTCTCTATCATAACATGTTTAGACATTGAATGGAAAGACGAGCCCTTCCCTGTTATGGTACACTTTAGAAATCAATGATATCAAGGTAAAAAGGAGTTATCCACTGTGCCCCAATCCGTCTTAAAAGCAACATCAGAAGACATTAAGAAGATGAAGAGCTTGTATGCTCAACATTTAACTGACACTTTGCCGCCAGGCGCTCTCTTTCAAGCAAAGGTTCCTGGCTGTACGATTACAGCATATCAATCCGGAAAAGTGCTGTTCCAAGGACAAAAGGCAGAAGCTGAAGCAAGTCAGTTCAGCCATATAAAAGCAGCTGATACGAAAAGTAAAAAAGCACCTGCTGTCACAAAATACAGCCCGCCGTCTGGCATTGCTTCCATGTCGGTTATCGGTTCAGATGAGGTAGGTACAGGTGATTATTTTGGACCGATTACGGTCTGTGCGGCCTACGTTGATTCCAGCCAGCTTGCTCTGATGAAAGAGCTTGGCGTTAAAGACTCAAAAGGACTAAAGGATCCGCAGATTATCAATATTGCCAAAGATCTCATCAAAACCATTCCGTTCAGCCTTCTCGTTCTCCGTAATGAAAAGTACAATACGATGCAGGAAAAGGGCATGAGCCAAGGGAAAATGAAGGCACTTCTTCATAATCAAGTGATCACCTCTGTGCTAGAGAAACTGGATGGGAAAAAACCAGAAGCTATTCTCATTGACCAATTTGCAGAACCCGGTATTTATTTCAAGCACCTTGCAGGAAAAAAGATCATCCGAGAGCGTACATACTTTAGTACAAAAGCGGAAGGCATCCATTTGTCAGTTGCTGCGGCTTCCATTATCGCAAGGTATGCCTTTTTAATTGAGATGGACAAATTATCAAAAGCAGCGGGCTTTGACATTCCAAAAGGAGCCGGTCTTCATGTTGACAAGGCGGCTGCAAAGCTCATCAAGCTGCACGGCGAAGACGCTTTACGCCAATTTACAAAGCTGCATTTTGCCAACACTCAAAAAGCGAAAAAATGGTTATAATCAAAAAAGAGCTATAGCCCATGAGGTCAGTCCCCATGAGGCCATAGCTCTTTTCTTTATCCGCGCAAGACGGCTTGATACGTATCTTCTAATGCTTTCAATACGTTTGTATGAACAGCCGTGACTTCTTCCTCTGTCAATGTTTGTTCCGGGTTTAAATATTGGAGAGAGAACGCAACAGATTTCTTGCCTTCTTCCATATGTTCCCCCTCATACACGTCAAAGACGGATAGGTCTGTCAGTAAACGGCCGCCTGCTTCATAGATGACTCGCTCCAGCTGTCCGCTTGAAATATGCTGATCTACGACAAGCGCAATATCTCTTGTCACAGCAGGGAATCTCGGAATCGCTGTATATTTCATATCCTCTGTTTCAGACGTCATCACATCTGTTAAATCAAATTCGAATACATATGTTTCTTTTAGATCTAATTCCTTTTCGACAACCGGATGAAGTGCGGCAACAAAGCCAATCACTTTTCCATTTAAGTGAACATCTGCTGTACGTCCTGGATGAAGACCCTCACGCTCTGCTTGAACATATGTGATTTGCTCTGACACACCAAGCTTTTCAAACAGACCTTCTGCAATTCCTTTCGCTACATAAAAATCAACGGCTTTTTTCTCGCCCTGCCAAAGATTTTTATGCCATAGGCCTGTCACCGCGCCAGCCACATGCTCTTTCTCCACCGGTTTTGCACCTTCAGCTTCTGCTAAGAAAACAGAACCCGTTTCATAAAATCCAAAGGAATCAGCCTGTCTTGCCAAGTTATACGCGACAGAATCAAGTAAGTTTGGCAATAGACTTTGTCTTAGCACACTGCGTTCCTCACTCATTGGCAGTGAAAGTCTCGTTTCATAAGCAGGATGCAATGCAAAGGCTGTGGACTTATGCTGATTCGTCAATGAATATGTGATCGCTTGAGATAGCCCTGCTCCCTCTAAGAAACGTCTCACCTTTCTACGCTTCACTTGGTATGGCGTGAGACCGCCAACTGTACCAGCTGTCGCAGGCAGTGTAGACGGAATATTATCGTAGCCGTATAATCTCGCTACTTCTTCAATGAGGTCTTCTTCAATCGTAATATCCATTCTGCGAGAAGGAACCGTCACGACGAGAACGTCATTTGATTCACCCACTGTAAAGCCCAGTTTGTTGAAAATCTGAATCATATCTTCTTTTGAAATGCTCATGCCAAGAACCTTGTTCACACGCTCAGTGGATACGTGGATGACATTCATACTTGCTTCAAAGTGGTTTTCCTCCACAGTCCCACTTAGCACTTCACCACCTGCATAGACGCTGATCAATTGCGCTGCTCTTTCTGCTGCCGATTTCACACGCTGCGGATCGAGTCCTTTTTCAAATCGTGTGCTTGATTCGCTGCGAAGCCCTAAGTCTCTAGATGCTTGACGGACTGTTTGACCGTTAAAATATGCCGCTTCTAAAAGAATTGTAGTCGTTTCATCACGCACCTCTGATTCAAGACCGCCCATGACACCTGCTACAGCGTGCGCTTTCGTACCATTTGTAATGACAAGATGCTTTGATGACAAGGTGCGTTCTTGATCATCCAGTGTTTGAATCATTTCGTTTTCAGCCGCTTTACGTACGACCACTTTCTTTGAACCAAAGCGGTCATAATCAAATGCATGAAGCGGCTGACCGTATTCAAGCAGCACAAAATTCGTAATATCCACGACGTTGTTGATTGGGCGGATGCCTGCATTCATCAATCTTGTTTGCATCCAAAGCGGTGCAGGTCCAATCTTTACATTTTTAATGATCTTCGCTGCATAAAGTGGATTCGCTTCTTGATCCTCAATTTTCACAGAAATATAGTCTGCTGCTTTTTCCGAAGAAGATTCATGTGTTGCATCAGGAAGTTTGATATCTCTTCCTAAAATGGCTGCAACTTCATAAGCCACACCTAGCATATTCAGGGCATCCGCGCGGTTTGGTGTTAAGCCGAGCTCTAGTACCGCATCATCTAATTGAAGCGCCTGAAGAGCATCATCTCCTGGTTTTACGTCATTGGGGAAGACAAAAATACCTTCTGCATATTCCTTTGGTACGAGTTTACTCTCTACTCCTAATTCTTGCAGAGAACAAATCATGCCATGAGACTCTTCGCCGCGCAGTTTTGCTTTTTTAATTTTAAAGTTCCCTGGAAGAACTGCTCCAACTGTTGCGACTGCGACATGCTGTCCTTTCTCCACATTCGGAGCCCCGCAAATAATTTGCACAGGAGCGTCTTCTCCAATATCAACAAGACATTTGTTTAATTTATCTGCATTCGGATGCTGTTCACGCTCAATGACATGTCCAACGACAACCCCTTTGATGCCTTCGCCTTTATATTCAACGGCTTCCACTTCAATACCGCTTCTTGTGATTTTTTCTGCTAATTCATCTGGCTGAATGCCTTCTAAATCGACATAGTCTTCTAACCATTTATATGAAACAAACATGTTGATTTCCTCCTCTTAGTCCTGCTTGAATTGCTTTGTGAATCTAATATCGTTTGTGTAGAAATGGCGAATATCATCAATGCCGTATTTCAGCATCGCAATACGTTCAACGCCCATTCCAAAAGCAAAGCCTTGGTAAGTATCTGGATCAAATCCGCTCATTTTCAGTACATTTGGGTGAACCATTCCTGCACCTAAAATCTCAATCCAGCCTGTTCCTTTACATACAGAACAGCCTTTCCCGCCGCATTTAAAGCAAGACACATCTACTTCTACTGATGGTTCTGTGAATGGGAAAAAGCTTGGACGCAGTCTAATTTCACGATCTTCACCAAACATTTTTCTTGCGACCGTCTCTAGCGTTCCTTTTAGATCACTCATGCTAATATTGTGATCTACCACAAGCCCTTCAATCTGCATGAATTGATGTGAATGGGTTGCGTCATCGCTGTCACGTCTATATACCTTACCAGGGCAGATGATCTTCACAGGGCCTTGGCCTTTATATTTCTCAAGTGTACGCGCTTGAACTGGTGACGTTTGTGTTCTCATGAGTGTATCTTCGGTAATATAGAAGCTGTCCTGCATATCACGTGCTGGATGCTCCTTTGGAAGATTTAACGCTTCAAAGTTATAGTAATCCGTTTCCACCTCAGGACCTTCCTCAACGGTATAGCCCATTCCAATAAATAAATCTTCAATATCTTCTACAACAATCGTTAATGGATGTCTTGCCCCCATTTTGATGGGACTTGCTGGTAATGTGACATCAATGGTTTGAGAAGCCAGTTTCTTCTTCACTTCTTCTGCTTCCAGTTGTTCATTTTTTTCCGCAATGGCATTAGCAATCTGCTCTCTCACTTCGTTTGCGAGCGCACCCATTTTTGGTCTTTCTTCAGCGGAGAGTTTGCCCATTCCGCGAAGGACTTCTGTAATCGGCCCTTTTTTCCCTAAATATTGTACACGAATGTCGTTGACCTCTTTGAGCGAGCTAGCTGCTTCTACCTTCGCTATCGCCTCTGTTTCAAGCTGTTTTAACGTTTCTTGCATGAGTGTAATCCTCCTTTTGATATACAAAACCGCCTGGATAAACGGCTGTTTGATCGTTTGAAGACAATAAAAAAACCCGCCCCTCCAAAAAAGAAGGGACGAGTTGTGGTCGCGGTACCACCCTTGTTAAGCACACATGTGCGAATAAGCTTCATTGACATAACGGAATCAAACGAATCCGGTTCACCTTTACGCAAAGCTTGCGGTCCCGGTGACAACTCCAGAGGTGAATTCCTGTTTCAGCATCCCTTAAATGCACTTTCAGTCTACGATGCATTCTCCCTATAAGGCCGCTCATTGAAACAATCTTCCTCTATCATGGTTTTTAAAATATTAGTTTCATTATAGTGAAATTCAGTGCATCATGCAACACTATCCGCGCAAATGATAGACAAGAACCGCTGCTGCAACAGCCACATTTAATGATTCTGCTTGCCCATACATCGGAACATATAAATTCTGATCTGTCATTTGAAGGATCTCTGGATCAATGCCTGCTCCCTCGTTGCCAACAATTAACGCAAACGGGCCTTCTGCCGCTATGTTTCTATACTCTTTCGCATCCTTTAAAGCACTTCCGTACACGGGTATGCCCTGCTCTTTGAATGCTGGAATCGCCTGTTGAAGTGTTTGCTTTAAGATGGGCAGATGGAAATGAGAGCCTTGAGCTGAACGGAGCGTTTTTCCGTTAAAAGCATCGACGGTCCCCTCACCTAAAATCACAGCATCCAGACCAGCGGCATCTGCTGTCCGAATCAGAGTGCCCAAATTTCCCGGGTCCTGCACTGCATCTAAAAGTAAAATTCGCTCATACTTCTTTTCTTCAAATACAGGAAGTGTACAAATCGCTGCGATGTGCTGAGGCGTTTCGGTTTCTGTCATTGCAGAAAAAGCCTCTTCACTCAGTTCATAGAGCTCAATGTCAGGCTTGATGTCAGACCGAAGCATGTCAGGCGATGTGACCATTAACTCCTTCACAATCCCGCTCTTTAATGCTTCTTCTACTAAATGTTTCCCCTCAACGAGAAATAGCCCCGTTTTCGTTCGTTCTTTTTTTGTATGCAGCTTTTTCCATTGTTTAATACTTGCGTTTTTAGCTGATTCTATATATTTCAAGCGACTTTAACTCCTTTAAATATCATGAATTTATTATATCTCATGCACACTACATAATAAACCTGTCTTTGAGACAGAATAGGGCTATTACCATCAAAAAAGGAGTGTGGGCAATGGATTTTAATTTAAGAGGCGCAGTCATTCAAAACATCACTGGCCATAATCAAGAGCAGCTTGAACATACGATTTTAGATGCGATTCAAAGCGGCGAGGAAAAAATGCTGCCAGGCCTTGGCGTGTTGTTTGAGGTTTTATGGCAAGAGGCATCAGAAAACGAAAAAAATGAAATCCTTGAAACATTAGAGCAGGGCTTAAAGCCTCAGCAGCAGCAATAAAAGAAGCCGGTTTGCTTATGTATGACAGCAAACCGGCTTTTGTTCGTTTATCCAGTGATAGGTGTCTCCATCCGAAGCGCTGGATCACGCCAGATCTCGACCCATTTTTTAATAGCAAACACAATAATCACAAATCCCAAGACCAGCATGATGATCGACAAGAACGCATTAAGCACGCTGTAGCCAGACGCCTCAGGATTGAGGTATACATTGGCCACCATCCAATAGCCCGCATAATTCACGGTGACATATAAGTAAGCGAGCGGAATTAAACAAGTCAGCATATATCGCCTTTTATCCGCAATTTTTAACACAACGGTCGCACCAATGATCAAGCCTACCGAGGCCATTAATTGGTTTGAAACCCCAAATAGCGCCCAAATGGACCCGATGTCCCCAGAGTAAAGCAAGTATCCCCACATAAAACAGGCAAGCGCACTTGCAAACACAGACCCAGGTACCCAATCATTTCGTTTAAGCGGTTTATATGCTTCTCCAAAGAAGTCTTGAATCAAATAACGTGCCACACGCGTTCCAGCATCAATAGCTGTTAAAATAAAGACAGCTTCAAACATAATGACGAATTGGAAGAAATAAGACGCCAAATGGCTAAAGAATGGAATCCCCGTAAAGATATACGCCATCCCCACTGCTAATGTAACGGCTCCACCCGTTCTTCCCTCTAAATCAAGACCAATTTCCTTACTAAGCTGCGGAAGGTTCTCGACACTCATACCGAGCGTTCGGAACACTTCTGGTGTACTGTTAATCGCAAAATAATCTCCTGGATGAAGAGCTGTGGCGGCAATTAACGCCATGATCCCCACCAAGCATTCCACTAGCATTGCACCAAACGCTACAGGCTTCATATCACTCCAGCGGTCCAGCATCTTTGGCGTTGTTCCTGAGCCAACAAATGCGTGGAAACCGGATATGGCGCCGCAAGCAATTGTAATTGATATAAATGGCCAGACAGGACCAGCTAAAACAGGCCCTCCTCCATTCACAAACTCTGTAAACGCTGGAAATTGAATGGCCGGATTCACCACAAAGATCCCAGCAATCAGAGCGATGAAAACACCAATTTTCATAAAACTACTTAAGTAGTCTCTTGGTGCCAATAGCAGCCAAACTGGCAGAGCCGCTGCAAAGAATGCATAAATCGGCAAGGCGAGAGCCAGCGTTTTTGTATCAAGTGTTAAAAAATCACCAAGTGCCGTTCCTTGAATATTTGGTCCAAGGAATACACCAAACATCAGTAAAATAAATCCCGCAGATGTGGCCAGCTTTAAATTGCCTGTCTTTTTATAATAAAGACCTACCCCCATTGCAATTGGAATGGTGATTCCGACTTCAAATGTCCCCCAAGGGTTTCGTTCTAAAGCATGAAGCACAACCATCGACAGTCCTGCCATTGTGATCGTTATGATAAATAGCATGGCAAGCCCTGTACAAAATCCTGCAACAGGTCCTAGCTCTTCTTTCGCTACCTCTGATAGTGATTTCCCCTTTTTTCGCATCGAAGCAAATAACACGACAAGGTCATGCACAGCTCCGCCAATCACCGCTCCGATTAAAAGCCAAAGGAGACCAGGTAAATATCCAAATTGTGCGGCTAAAATTGGACCAACTAGTGGGCCAGCAGCTGCAATCGCAGCAAAGTGATGTCCGAATGTGACCCATTTATTTGTTGGCACATAATCTTTTCCGTCCTCTAGTGTATGAGCTGGTGTCGGATGATCATCTGTGACCTTTAATACCTTGACCATCATAAATGTACCATACAGACGATACGCTATCGCTAAAATACACATAGATCCTATGACAATTGTAACCGCATTCATTTAACCATCCCCTTTGTATAAACAATTTGTTACAAATATAACATAAATTGATTGATTTTTCTTTCTTTTAAAACAAAGTTGAAAGATAGGAATAATCGACTTATTCTTAAGTTAGCTTCACCTACTTCCATAAACTCTCTTATGGCAGAGCGGTCTCTAGGCTCTGTCCTTTTTATTGATTTCATCTTACAAAAATAAAAGCTTGATCACATGTGCCTTATTCACCAGAAAATTTCCTCTCCATTTGTCAAAAACAGTTCTTTTGACGCAACTTGAACAACGAGGTTCATTTCCTGGGAAATTCAATGGAACAAAAAAAGCCTTTCCCCAATGCCGAGGAAAGGCCTTCCTATTAAGAACCGTACGTAATCTGCTCGACAGTTTTTTGATCGAGTCTTTTGATCACTTCTGTTAAAAGCTTCACTGCATTTTCATAATCATCCCGGTGAATCATCGCTGCATGGGTATGAATATATCTGCTTGGTATCCCGATTGATAGGGATGGAACACCATGACCCGTTAAATGGATACCGCCAGCATCTGTCCCCCCGCCAGGCATTGAATCGTATTGATAAGGAAGGTTCAATTCATCTGCTGTCTGGACAACAAAATCGCGAAGCCCTTTATGAGATACCATAGAAGCGTCAAAAACAACGATCGTTGGTCCTTGACCAAGTTTGCTTGTTGCTTCTTTTTCAGTAATGCCTGGCGTATCTCCTGCTACACCAACATCAATGGCAAATCCAATATCAGGCTGGATCGTAGCAGCTGCTGTTTTGGCTCCGCGTAAGCCTACTTCCTCTTGTACAGTCGCAACACTGTAAGCGATATTTTCATGCTGAGTGTCATGTAAATTCTTCATGACATCAATCGCAACTGCACAGCCGATACGGTTGTCCCATGCTTTTGCAAGGAGCATTTTTTCATCATTCATCACCGTAAACTCAAAGTAAGGAACGATTTGATCTCCAGGCAGCACTCCCCACTCCATTGACTGTTCTTTGCTTGAAGCCCCAATATCAATAAACATATCTGTTATCTCAATTGATTTTTTACGGGCTTCTGGCGATAAGACATGTGGTGGTTTAGAACCAATCACGCCTGTGATCTCCCCTTTTTTCGTCACAATGGTGACACGCTGCGCCAGCATGACCTGTGACCACCAGCCGCCAACCGTTTGAAAACGAATATAGCCTTTGTCATCAATTTTTGTCACCATGAATCCTACTTCATCTAAGTGACCAGCGAGCATGATTTTAGGGCCGTTTGCGTTTCCTTCCTTCTTAGCGATCAAGCTGCCAAGGCGGTCTGTCGAGACTTCATCTGCATATGATTCTATGTATGTCTGCATGACTTTTTTGACATCACGTTCATTACCTGGAATCCCTTTTGCATCCGTTAGGTCTTTCAGCATAGTTAATGTTTGATCTAGCTTTGTCATTCCATTTATCCTCCTTTATCTTCATGGTGCATTCTTATTATACAAAACCTCTTTCGTTCAATACGATCTTTTTATGAATATTTTTTCGTTTTACGAAATATTTTTTTAAAAAAAGTTGAAACCTTTTGACTTTCTCATTCGTAGTACATCAGATAACGGTATTGGAGGTGCATCCTGTCATGTTTGTAATCCTCATTAGACTCGCTCTTGTTGCACTGCTTGTCTACATTTTCTACATGGCGGTAAAATTCTTCTCAAATCCGAGAAGAAAGCTGAAACAAGCGCAATTAAAAGAAGGCTTTTATTTTATGGACGAACAGCAAAATGCGCGCAAAAATTTTAATTTCGTCTATAAAGGTGTCTTGTTTGAAGGGGAAAAGCATGTTCCTTCTAAGGATCATCCTCTGTTTGTCCACTCCATTTACGTTTGGACGGAGTCACCTGAGAAACTATATGAATTTACATTAGAAGACTTTGAAAAACTTGAGGAAAACATCATCGAACGGTATCCTCAAACAAAAATTGATTGGGATCAGCCCATCAAAAAAATCAAACACAAAAAAGGAGCAGACACGCCGTCCTGATGGCGTCTGCTCCTTTTTCAGTTTCAGATGAGATGGATATATCCTAATATGATCAACTGCAAAACAATTAAAGCAGGCATGCCAATTTGAAAGGCAGTATGCTTTGTTTTATGCCGGAAATACTGCATCCCAAGAAATGACCCAGCAGCGCCAAAAAGTACCGCTGCACTCCATAAATGTGCCTCTGAAATTCTCCATTTATGCGCTTTAGCCCGGCGCTTATCCTCTCCCATAAGAAAAAAACCATAGCCATTCACTAAGATAAGCAGCAGGATCAGACCGATGTTCATTCTTTTCACCTCACATGATGAGAAAAAAAGATCACCCCTCGACGGAATGATCTTTTATATGACTTACTTGTCTAGTTGTGCTTTTGCAGCATCAGCAAGCTGATTGAATGCGTTTAGGTCATTCACAGCAAGGTCAGCAAGCATTTTGCGGTTTACTTCGATACCAGAAAGCTTTAAGCCATGCATTAAACGGCTGTAAGAAAGACCGTTCATACGAGCTGCAGCATTGATACGAGTGATCCATAGTTTACGGAAGTCACGTTTTTTCTGACGACGGTCACGGAAAGCGTAGTTTCCAGATTTCATGACCTGTTGGTTTGCTACTTTGTATAATCTATGTTTTGAACCGAAATAACCTTTTGCTAATTTAAGAACCTTTTTACGACGCTGACGCGACACAGTTCCGCCTTTTACTCTTGGCATTGTAATTCCCTCCTATGATTCCTATTCCAAATTACTTAATGTTTGCAAGTTGTTGTTTGATACGTTTGAAATCTCCAGCACTTACGATTGCGCTCTTACGCAATTTACGTTTTTGCTTTGTAGATTTGTTAGCGAACAAGTGACTTGTATACGCATGAGAACGTTTAAGTTTACCAGAACCTGTTTTTTTGAAACGTTTAGCAGATCCGCGGTGAGTTTTCATTTTTGGCATTGGATATTTCCTCCCTCTGTTACTTTACTTTTCGACTTTTGGCGCAAGCATAAGGAACATGCTGCGTCCGTCCATCTTAGGTTTTGTTTCTACTGTTGCTACTTCAGCGCAAGCTTCAGAGAAACGGTCTAACACGCGCTGTCCGATTTCTTTATGCGTAATCGCACGGCCTTTAAAGCGGATAGAAGCTTTCACTTTATCTCCCTTTTCAAGGAATTTGATTGCATTACGGAGCTTCGTGTTAAAATCATGTTCATCGATTGTCGGGCTCAACCGAACTTCTTTTAAGCTAATGATTTTTTGATTCTTACGTGCCTCTTTATCCTTCTTCTGCTGTTCGAATCGGAACTTACCGTAGTCCATGATTCGGCAAACAGGTGGTTTTGCATTTGCAGCAACTAACACAAGGTCAAGATTGGCTTTAGCAGCTATCTCCAGAGCTTCCTGTCGGGATTTAATCCCAAGCTGATCGCCATTTTGTCCGATTAAACGAACTTCACGCGCACGAATACCTTCATTAACTAATTGATCTTTGCTAATAGTGAGCCACCTCCATGAGATTTTGAATTGAGTTCACAATTCATTTTGACCATTTCGTTGTATGTTTTACAGGCAAACAAAAAGTGTGGGCATATAAACACCCACACTACGAACATTTGCATGAAAAAATAAATGTACGGTCAACCTGTCAACTACAAACATGTGTCAAGCAGGTGAGAAGCGGGTGCTTCTGCTTGTGATATCTATTCAATTCGTTAACTATTCTACACAATTTTCATTTGTCCGTCAAGTAACCGAACTCTTGAAACAACTTTTTCATTTTATCATGATGAAACGAATTGGGCAAGACTTTTTCAAACAATGACGTCATCAAAGAATCAATTGCATAAAGATTGGGATGACGATGACGGTCACAACCCCTACGACCACAACGGCGATACTTGCCATTGCCGCTTCTACTTCTCCCATCTCAATCCCAACAGAAACGCCAAGCGCATGTCCTGATGTCCCAAGTGCAAGACCTTTTGCCACTGGATGTTTAATTCGAAACATTTTCAAGAAGAAGGCACCAAGCGCATAGACAATCACCGCATTAAAAATAACAGCAAAGGCTGTAATATCCGCGATTCCGCCAATATCCTTTGCAATCGGAAGAGCAATCGCTGTCGTCGCTGCCTGTGGAAGCATGCTTTTCATGACAGCCGCATCAAGATGAATTCCTTTTGCTACGACATACACAATTGTAATGGAACAAAGTGAGCCTACAAAAATAGCGGATAAAATTTGCCACCAATATTTCTTAAGAAGCGCTCTCTGCTTATAAAGCGGAATGGCAAATGCAATGGTGGCAGGCTCTAAGAAGAACTTAATGATCCGGCCGCCCTCATTATAGTCTTCATAGGAAAAGCCGCCAATTTTCAAAAATAAAATACCTAACACCATGGCAACAAAAAGTGGTGTGAATAAGAAGAAACCTTTAGACTTTTTAAATAAGAATGTGCCGATCCCAAAGGCGACTAATGAGACGACAATGCCAAAATACGGACTCATAGTACTTGTATCCATCTTATCCCTCTCCTTTAATGCGTACTTGAAGCTGGTTTATTTGAATGAGAAGTCGATTTGGTCTCCTGTGTCTCTTTACGTTTCTGCGGTCTTTCTGATAATTGCATCAGAAGCTGCGAAAACAGCCCAGTCGTTGCAAGTAACATAATGGTTGCAATGATAATCACACCCACTACTTGCACGCCTACTTCTTGCATGACACCAAGTGATTGAATGACCGAGATACCAGAAGGAACAAATAGAAAGCTAATAAGTCCTGTCAATGATGTGCCTAATTGCTCTACCTGCTCAAGTTTCACGATTTTAGTTGTTAATAAAACAAATAATAGAACCAATCCAATAACGGATGCAGGCATTGGAATCGGTAAATACATTGAAATGAGATTAGAAACGAACATTACGGTTGCAAAGATAAATGCTTGAGATAGAAATCCATATACTTTTGTGGCACTCATGCCCTTTCACCTCTTTCTTCGACTGCCCTCAGTATATGGCATGAAATAAACGAATGAAGCGTTTACAATGAAACTCACCGGATTCAACGACTGAAATGCAAAAAACGAGTATTGAAATACAAACAAAAAAAGCCGCCCTACTCTAGCAGGAGCGACTTCTTTAGTTCTTTCGCATATGTGCGGCTGACAGGAATGATGGACCCGTCTGTCATATGAAGATTATACGTCGAATTAAACCACGGCTGTACTTCTTTCATATGAGATGTGTTGACAATATAGCTTCGATGGACCCTCATAAAGTAAGTCTCAGGCAGCTTCTTTTCAATCACCACAAGCGGTTCTGTTACCTCATACATGTGATCCTTTGTTTTCACGACCTTTCTTCCCTCACTGAGCCCTACATACATAATCTCTTCGACTTGCAGGATGACAATCGAGTCATCGACTGAGATGGCTAATTTTTGCTGGTGGGGAAGTTTCTCTTCTGATAGCTGGTGCTCTTGCGTCTCAACGGATTTCCACTTTTTAAACTTTTGGATGGTTTGCTGAAGCCGCTCTTCATCAAATGGCTTTGTTAAGTAATCAAGCGCACTCACCTCAAACGCCTTCAGCGCATATTGATCAAAGGCTGTAGCAAATACAATCGCTGGCGGATCAGACATCCGGTTAAGCCGTTTGGCAACATCAAATCCGTTCTCACCAGATAAGTCGATGTCTAAAAAGAGCAAATCAGGCTTATGGTCTACCATTCGGTCAAAAGCAGATTCTATATTTTCTGCTTCCTCTATTTGAACATCCTCTTTCGTTCTTCGTAATAAGTATTTTAATTCGTCTCTTGCTAAAACTTCATCATCTACGATTAATACCTTCATCAACGAGAATCATCCTTTTTTACATAGTCCATTGGAATGTGAAATGAGATGTCAGTGCCTTTGTCACTATGAATGGTTAAAGCGGCTTGTCTGCCAAAAATTCCTCTTAATCGCTGGTCTAAATTATAAAGGGCCGTACCCGTTCCTTCTAGTGATTCAACTGGCGCTTTTAATAGCTGAGCCATCTTGTCATCCTCGATCCCTTGTCCATTATCTGTCACTTTCATATATACACGACCATCTTTCATCAAAGCGGATACGATAACTTCACAATTCGTTTGATGTTTAGGAAAAGCATGTCTCACCGCATTTTCAACAAGGACTTGAAGCACAAAGGGCGGAATCATCACCTGCTCCAGCTCTTTTTCAATTTGAAAGGTCACATGGTACTTATTTGGAAACCTTGCTTGTTCAAGCGACAAATAAGCCTCTACATGCTGAATCTCTTTATGCATTGGAATCAGCAGCTGGCGGGCGCCTTGCAAGTTTGAACGAAAATAAATACTCAGCTGCAGTAGCAGCTTCCTTGCCATCTCCACATTGGTTCTGCATAAAACAGAGATTGTATTAATGGCGTTAAATAAAAAGTGCGGATTCACCTGTGCTTGAAGCGCTTTGATCTCTGCATCTTTTAGCAGACGGCTTTGGGTCTCTGCCTCCCCAAGCTCAAGCTGTGTGGAAAACAGCATCGCTAAACCTTCTGCAAGCTCCTCTTCCACCCTGCTTAATCCGACCGGCGAATTGAAATACATTTTTAACGTTCCGATCGTTTGACCGTTTGACGTGAGCGGGAGCACAATCGCCGCTTCGAGAGGGCAATGGGCGACTGAACAATTAATTTCGTCTTTCGAATGCGCCTTCATAATCTTCCCACTGATCAATACTTGCTTAGACAGCCCTGTAATCAGGCTTTTAGATGGAATATGATGATCCATTCCATCTCCGACATGCGCTAAAATCTTTTCTGTATCTGTTAAGGAGACGGCATCTGTTTCTGTTAATCGATGAATGATCTCCGCCACACTTTTACAGGACTGTTCATTTAATCCTTGCCGGAAAAAAGGAAGCGTTTGATCTGCGATAGAAAATACACGATGTGTCTGCATCGCCTTGGCCTGCTCTTCTTGTCGAATCACTGACTGCAAAATAGATAAAAAGATAAAGCTTCCGATCCCATTCACAAAGATCATCGGCAGCGCAATAATGCTCACAAGCCCCCAAGCATCAGCAAATGGCTTTGCAAACAGAAGAATAATGATCATCTGTAATGATTCCATCGCCACACCAAAAAGTGCTGCCTGGCGAGGTGTCACCATTCGATTCTTCCGCTTAAACCTGCTGCCGACATAGCCTGCAATCACACCGGCTAAAATCGAAGAAATCGCACAGCTGAGCGCCGTGCTCCCTCCTAGTGAATAGCGATGGATTCCAGCTAAAAGGCCTGCCCCAATGCCAACAAAAGGCCCCCCAATCAAGCCGCCCATTTCAATCCCCATGATTCTTGTATTGGCGATGGAGCTTGATGAGCCAAGATGATAAGAAAATTCATGATTCATGACAATCTGCTGCTGGATTTCGATTCCTGTGTAATTACTGATCATACTAAAAGAAGCAAAAACAAAGACAAGGATTGCCTTTTTCCGGAACCCTTGGTTGTGAAGCAACAGATTGCGAAAGCCCTTCACATGGGCAAGCACAAATCCTAAAATAACGATGATCCCCACACGCTCGATCATCATAATGATTAAATGAAGCAAACCGGCCACCTCAATTGATGTATGTGATATCTATTGTCTTTCTATTCTATCATGTGCGGTCAATGATCAAAGATCTCTCAAATCTTTTCTTTATTGCCCTCACCTTCTATTGTAAAATGAACATGAGCCTGTCACATGCAATTGAAGGTAACTACATACATAACAAGGGAGAAGATCATGAAAGCCGTATTTTTCGATTTAGATGATACTTTGCTTTGGGATGAAAAAAGCATTCACACAACTTTTCAGGAAACATGCCGGGAAGCAGAAAAGAAATATGGACTTGATCCAGAAGCGTTTGAACAGATTGTACGTGAAGAAGCAAGAAAGCTGTACTCTTCCTATGAAACATATGATTATACTGTCATGATCGGAATTAATCCTTTCGAAGGATTGTGGTCAAATTTTAGTGAACCGATTAGCGAAGGCTTTCAAAAGCTGAACGCCCTTGCACCAGAGTATCGCAAAAACGCTTGGACAAACGGCTTAAAAGAAGCGGGAATTGACGATGAGGCATTTGGACAATACTTGGCTGATTTCTTTGCAGCAGAACGCAGAAAACGCCCGTATGTCTATGAAGAAACGTATCCTGTTTTAGACCGCCTGAAAGGCAGCTACGAATTACTCCTTTTAACAAACGGTGACCCTAGTCTTCAAAAGGAAAAGCTTGCAGGTGTACCGGAGCTTGCGCCTTATTTTCATGAGATTGTGATTTCAGGAGATTACGGGAAAGGCAAGCCTGACCCTGGCATCTTTGAGCACTGCCTTCAGCTATTAAACTTAACAAAAGACGATGTCATCATGGTTGGAGATAATCCTAAAACAGATATTCTCGGGGCATCTCGCGTTGGCATCCAAACCGTTTGGATCAATCGCCATGGCAAGAAAAATGAAACAGATGTGACACCGGATTATGAAATCAAAGACTTACATGAATTGTTTGATATATTAAAGTAGAACCAAAAGAAAACACCCTTCTTCTGGGACTAGCCCCCGTTTTTGAGACAGGGATCAAAACACCTTTATACAGCCAATTGCCGATAGTTTATCGGTGATTGGTTTAGTTTCGTTTGAATACGAATGTTGTTATAATAATGAATGTATTCTTTAACAGTGCGTTCTACGATTGTCGTCCTCGTTCGATCAATGTTGGCACCGTGCTTCGTGATCCGCTGCACATTTTCCTGAAAGATTTGCCCCTCCTTCAAACGCTTCCAAAACATTTGATAGCTTGCGTGTTCTGCAATATGCGGAGGACAAAACTGTCTATGCTTTAGACCAACCATCTCTTCCTTAGAATACCTCAAAGCTTTTGCAAAAATATCGTTCACCCATAGCACCTCACCTGTGACATCAAATTCAATCATGGCAAATGAGTGCTCCAATGCACGAAGAACAGCTGATTACTCCAATACTTGTGATGATACAGTGTTTGTTGTTTGAATCATCGCTTTCATTCCCCCATTGTCTCTAACCAACAGTACATACTTACCCATACTTTTGCACTATCTAAACGTATTATTCAAGCATCTGGATCACCAGTGGAAAATTTTTTTCATAAGAAAAAAGCCAGCGATCTCAAGGAAAGAGATCACTGACCGCTTAAATAAAAGGATTATTTTTTCGCTTCTGCTACTGCATGTTTCACAAAAGCTTCAAGATCCATTGTTTCTGAATCTTGTTCACCATATTTTCTTACATTGACAGCGCCATTTTCTGCTTCTTGATCCCCACCGACAAGCATGTACGGAATCTTTTGCATTTGCGCTTCTCTAATTTTGTACCCAATTTTCTCATCACGGCTATCAAGCTCTACACGTAAGCCTTCAAGCTGCAAGCGTTCTTGCACTTTTTTCGCATAGTCTAGATGAACAGATGGTGAAACCGGGATGACTTGGAATTGTACAGGTGCCAGCCATGTTGGAAGAGCTCCTTTGTATTCTTCAATTAAGAAGGCAACGAAGCGCTCCATTGTGGAGACGACCCCTCTATGAATAACGACTGGACGATGGTGCTTTCCATCTTCTCCGATATATGTGAGATCGAAGCGCTCTGGAAGTAAGAAATCAAGCTGTACAGTGGACAACGTCTCTTCTTTTCCAAGAGCTGTCTTCACTTGTACGTCAAGCTTCGGTCCATAAAATGCCGCTTCACCTTCTGCTTCATAGTAGTCATGACCAAGCTCGTCCATTGCATCCTTCAGCATCGACTGCGCTTTATTCCACATCGCATCATCGTCGAAATACTTCTCTGTATCCTCTGGATCACGGTAAGATAAGCGGAATGTGTAATCATTTAAGCCGAAATCTTGATACACTTCTTCAATTAAGCGAACTGTACGGATGAACTCGTCTTTGATTTGATCTGGACGCACAAAGATATGTGCATCGTTTAATGTCATGCCGCGAACACGCTGCAGACCAGATAGGGCGCCTGACATTTCATAGCGGTGCATTGTACCAAGCTCTGCAATACGAATTGGCAATTCACGATAGCTATGCGGTTCATTTTTGTAAATCATCATATGGTGCGGGCAGTTCATAGGACGAAGGACAAGATCTTCGTTATCCATTTCCATGACTGGGAACATATCTTCTTGATAATGCGCCCAGTGGCCTGATGTTTTATACAATTCGACATTCGCAAGAACTGGTGTGTACACATGCTCATAGCCAAGACGCACTTCTTTATCGACAATGTAACGCTCAATCACGCGGCGGATCGTTGCGCCTTTTGGCAGCCAAAGCGGAAGACCTTGACCTACCTTTTGAGAATTCGCAAACAGTTTCAGCTCTTTTCCTAGTTTACGGTGATCACGTTCTTTTGCTTCTTCGAGCAGACGTAAGTGCTCATTTAAATCTTCTTTGTTAAAGAAAGCTGTTCCATATATACGCTGAAGCATTTGATTGTTACTGTCGCCTCTCCAGTATGCACCTGCAAGGCTAAGCAGCTTGAACTCTTTGATTTTCCCTGTAGACGGTAAGTGAATTCCGCGGCATAAGTCAAAGAATTCACCCTGCTCATAAATGGTGACAGCTTCGCCTTCTGGAATCGCCTCTAACAGCTCAAGCTTCAATTCATCATCAATCGCTTCAAAGCGTTTTTTCGCTTCTTCTCTTGATACTTCAATGCGCTCAATCGGCAGATTGCTATTAATGATTTTTTTCATTTCTTTTTCAATCTTTGGTAAGTCTTCAGGTGTGATGGCAACATCAATGTCCACATCGTAGTAGAACCCATTTTCGATCACAGGACCTACACCAAACTGGACATGATGCTCTTTTCCGTAAATACGTTTAATCGCCTGCGCTAGTAAATGCGCTGTGCTGTGGCGCATAATATCAAGTGCTTCATCACTTTTATCTGTGATGATCTCGATTGTTCCACTTTCTAAAAGCGGCGTACGCAGATCTATTTCTTTGCCGTTCAATTTACCGGCAAGCGCTTTTTTCTTTAGGCCCGGGCTAATTGATGCCGCGATGTCTTCTGTTGTGGCTGTTTTGTCAAACTCCTTGACTGCTCCATCTGGAAATGTAAGTTGAATTTGTTCTGACATCTCTGGTCACTCCTTTTTTTGGCAATATAAAAACCCCGCCCCCTGGAAAGGGACGAGGTTGAATAAACGGAATCGTGGTTCCACCCTTTTTCCCGTATTTGCAGCTTGCTTTTTCATAAGCAAATACGGCTTGTGGTTCGATAACGGGAATTCCCGTCAGCTATTACTAAACAAGTTCACAGCTGATGTTCAAAGGTGGTAAAGCAAATGGTCCTCTGCTAGGAAGCTTTCAGCCGTGGCTTCCCTCTCTATAAGCGGGTGTTCATTTGTTCATGTCCTTATCAATACGGTCTCTGTATGAAGTTACACCGTATTATAAAACGTTTTTTCGTGAAAATCAAGAAAGCTTTTCACTTTTCTTTACCAAATGATCATGAACAAATTGAACATTTTGTTCATCAAACGAATGAGGCGGGAACACCTCGACCCTTTCTTGAAAAATATTTTGAATGGTTTGCACCATCGAGTGACCTGTGTCATTTGTAAACAGGTTAATCTTTTGCGGAGCAATGGAAACAAGCGGTGCAATCAGCTGCGAATCAATATACATTGGATGTTCTCTTACAAACTGTCTGTCTATGTATTGTTTTTGATCACGCTCAGAAGCGTAGCGAAATTCCCAAATCACCAGTCGGTCCTGATGCACAACATGTACTTTTTCAAGCTTGGGCTTTCTTGCCATCACATAGTCTCGAAGTGATTGAATAAAGTTTTGATATTCTTGTTCCATTTTGTATTCTTCAATGGATACTTCAACATAATTCTTCAGCCTCCTGTCATACTCTGACAGCCTAAAGGTCATAAATGAACCAATTGAAAAGATACCTTGCTGTAAAGAGATCGTCTCAAGCTCCTTTTTTAACAGGGCTTCCCTTGATGGGTCCTGATGAATCCCGGGAATATCATCTATATCCCCTTTCATGATGCTATGGGCGATTGAAAGAATTTGGTGCTGCTCTTCGGGATCTTTAAATAAGTATGTGTTTTCAAGGATGCTGCGCATGCGCTCGTTTTCTTTGCATTCCAAAAAAAAGTGAACCAGTAATGGCCGCACGATGTGCTCAAGTGCTTCTTTTGATTCCTTCGCCTCTATGAGAAGCCGGTCTTTCCCTTGTTGAATTGACATGTGATGCCGACTGTCCAAGTGTTCAGCAAGATGTAAAAAAGCAGCGGTATCATATTCATCTTCAAAGATTATTTCAAGCATGTTTGTCCCCCCTAACGACATCTGTTACATATATATGGGGAGAACATAAAAAATAGACGCCTAAAATAAATCAGGCATCTTTCTTTTTAAAATGAATGGTACAGAGATAAAGATCAAATAAATCAAACAAACAATCGCTAAAGCGGCATAATTGCCGCTAACAAAGCTTGACCCGAGGACATTTAACGCAACCGTACCCGGTATTAAGCCTAAAAAGGTCGCTGCAGCAAACGCACGATATTGAGCATGTGAAGCTGCTGCCGCATAGCTGACAAAATCAAAATGAATAGGTGCAATACGCAATAACAAAATATACAGAAACCCATGCTCCTGAATACGGGACGTCACCGCTTTCAGCTTCCGGCTGCTTGCATTTGTTTCATTCTGCTTTGAACGGAAGGTTGAAGCAAGCCAAAAAGAGCCTGTTGCGCCAGCGGTAGCACCGACGAGGGCATAAACGGTCCCAAGTACACTGCCGAATGCCAAACCTGCTGCCAGCGAAAAGACCGTGAGAGGAACAAGAACAAACGGGCGAAAAAGTGATAAGAAAAGAAAAACAAAGGGAGCCAGCATCCCAAATTGAAGTATCCAATTCTTCACATCTTTCGGTGCCAGCTGAAGATGCTGTTTATTCAGCCACCATAGCGTAGCAACGAGAATGCCAATCACGAGAAAAAGCAGCCATTTTCTTTTGTTCATCTCATCCGCTCCTCCTTCATGTGATGTACGCTTTTATAAATGACGGCGATTTTCTCCTTCAAGTACGACTGGCTCTGCTAAATAGACAATCCGTTCCATTAAACGAGCTGCTTTGACCTCTTCTTTTTCTCCGCGCTGTGAGTACGTAAAATGATGCTTTAGTTCACTCGGTGAGAAATTAGAAGAGAAGAAAGTTGGCAGCTGTTCAGCCATACGATATTGTAAGATCGTTCCTAGCAGTTCATCTCGTACCCAGCTTGTCATCGACTCTGCCCCAATATCATCAAGCATTAAGATAGGTGTTGATTTGACCATATTCAGCTTCTCTTCCAGTGTATGATCGGCTAAAGAATTTTTTAACTCTCTCACAAATTCAGGCACGTATACAAGGAGAGATGGGTATT
Source organism: Bacillus sp. SIMBA_154 (assembly GCF_046536015.1). Lineage (NCBI taxonomy): Bacteria > Bacillati > Bacillota > Bacilli > Caryophanales > Bacillaceae > Bacillus > Bacillus sp. SIMBA_154. Next base: position 75,762 of record NZ_JAWJBV010000006.1, on the reverse strand, counting down.
CTTTTTCCGCTAGCTGCTGCGCAATCGCTGCTAGAATAAACGTTTTGCCTACCCCAAATTTCCCGTGTAAATACAAGCCTTTCCCCTTACCAGTCTCATCATAGCTTTGCAGGAATTGACCTACTTTTTGGATGACCTCTTGTCTTCCTGTGACGTTCAGATCAGCGAACGTCGCTTGAAGAACATTCTGCGGAATGTACATGCTTTTCATGAGCTCTTGCTGTTTTTTCTGTCTATCGAGACGCAGCTTTACTGGACAAGGGGAATATTCAATATCAATACTCTGTCCTTTGATCACAAGCTTCGGATGATACCCATCTAAAATGGCATTTACGTTCTCTTCCTCTAAGCAGTAAGAGCAGCCTTTCGATTGCTGCACATATTCAAAGAGCCGATTCAAGCTGCGATTGATCATGTCTTCTTGTATCTCTTCTTGATGCTCCTTTAAAAAGGCTTTTACATCTTCATCAGCTAACACACTTTCTTTAATCTGATTGTATCTCACGCGAAAATCTACTCGTCCTTTTAGCTGTTCAAATGAACGACCGATCGGTTTCATCTCCATCTCACCTCACATTAATGTGCATTGTATTTTTTCATATTTTTAAACTGATCTAACAGTTTTTCTTTTTCTCGTTCAAGATCCTCTGTAGACAGACTGTCCGCTTGTTCTTTTGCCGGCTGTTCTTTCGTTTCAGTTTCTTTCATCCAGTCAGGCAGTTTCTCCTCGCGGACGACTTTTCCTGATCCATATGGGCTTCGCTGCTTTTTCTGCTGCGCCCACTCAGTCATTTGCCTGTTCTCTTCTTTTGCCATTTTCATGGCCGCCTCAACGGTTTTAATTTTCTTTCTCACCCAATGGGCAGCGATTTTTTGCATATACGTTTTGGACAGCTTCATATCTGTTTTCAGCAGTGTATAGTAGATTAGAACGTTCATGACACCTGGCTCTAGCTGCTGCTCGAGCATGATATCTTCGACAATTCTTAAGTCAGCATACGTTGGCTCAATGCCATCTGCCATATCTTTTAGAAGCTCCCTGGGCGAAATATGATCTAGCTTTTCAATCAATTTGGCATCAGGTGTAACTGCCGATGGCGGCTTTGAGGCATCGTGACGTAAATGTCTTGGCTGTTTTTGATCAATCAGTTTCGGCTGTTCGCCTCTGTATTCAATTTGATACCAGTCTCTTGCTGCTTTTCTTAGCTCTTCTGTTGAGATCATTTGATCCGAACCGCAGGCGCCGGCTACAATATTTTGCATTTGCAGCGGGGTGATTCCGTATACAACAGCTAACTTCTTAATCGTCTCTTTCACCTGCTTTGTCAAAGCCTTTCTTGGAATCATCATGTCAGACATGCCCGCTAACAACAGATCAAAATCAAAGGATTCGTCTGAGAGCGGTGCCGGCTGACTGGATCCAACTGTCACATATTCATAGCCCTGATCAAGCGATGATGCCTGATTGATTTCTTCTGTCATCTTGCGTTCGCCTGGCTGCAATACGTGAAAGACTTCTTCAAACGAACGTGAAATGTTCTTCGCTTCTGCAGGAACACCTGGATAAGAAAAATAATCACGAAGCTGCATATATTTTGCTTTTTCTACACGATGGTACAAAAGGACATTCAGCATACCGTCTTGGAAAAACTCATCAGGCCTTAGCGGCGGCACGAGCTCATATGTAAACAGTCTGCCCTCTTCCGTTTCCTGTTCATATGTGCGGAGTAATCCGATCGCTTCAAGTTTTAAACGTTCCTCAAAAATATCATTTAAATTCGTTTGCAGCATGACCATGAGCTGCCGATGAGGTGCGGGCTTTCCCCACATACGATTTTGTTCCAGCTCTCCCCACAGCGTCATGTATAAGCTGAAAGCGGACATGCCAATTAGCGGCTGATATAAAAGAGTGATGAGCTGTCTATCGATGTCACCGAGCAATGAAGCGCTTTTGACGACATACGGATCGACGGCTAGCACTTCCTTCCAATGCTCTGTCATTTGCTGATCCTCCCCCTGAATACGATTGTTTCCATTGTACACTCTTTTTGCGTTTTACGCTTTACGCAGGAAAAAGAGCATGAAGAATCTTCAGCTCTTTTTTAGCGTTCTTTCTTTAATAAATCTTTTAATTCGTCAATAAATACATTGATGTCTTTAAACTGCCGGTAAACCGAAGCAAACCTGACGTAAGACACTTCATCAATTTTCGCCAGCTCGTCCATCACCATTTCACCAACAAGCTCACTTTTTACTTCTGACATGCCTTGATTACGCAATTCTTTTTCGATGTTAAAGCAAACATCTTCCAGCTGTTTTAAAGCGACAGGACGCTTTTCACACGCTTTGATGAGTCCTCTCAGCATCTTTTCCCGGCTGAATTCTTCTCGTATACCTTCTTTTTTCACTACAATAAGCGGTAATTCTTCTAATTTTTCAAACGTCGTAAAGCGATATTGGCAGCTTTCGCACTCTCTTCTACGACGAATGGATTTCCCTTCATCTACTGGTCTTGAATCAAGCACCCTTGTGCCAAGGTGCTGACATGTCGGACATTTCATTTCATCAGCTCCGATCTATTCTTGGAAGTTGTTTGTCTAGTTCTTCATAAAGGGACAAAACGGTCTTTTGACTGTAGCCAAAATCTGTTGGCAGGGCCGTTTCTGTTGTCACGTTAAAATCGACAGCTGTTTCAAAAGGACGAATTGAAATGACAGTCGCCACGAGAAAGGCTTTTTTCGGCATTCGTATGTTTGCGCTGATTTCACCTCGTTCTGCTGAAACAGATGTCACTTGATAGGAATCGTTTCGGGAAAGAAGGGCTTCCACCGCTTGAAAAACTTTTGCATTTGTCGATTTGTAGTAACGGCTTTTCAGCTCTGACACCGGATGATGGTCAGATGTTTCCGTATGGTTTGAAATCAATCGTTTGAACTTTTGTCCTAAAGTCATACACATATCCCCTTTACCTTTACGCCTCTTCTTTATTTTATAAAAAAAACCTTTGTTTTCCTAGAACAAAAGTATAGACAAGTTTGGGAATGTTGGATGTTGTATATGAAACAATATAAAAAGGAGCATAACACAAAGGCATTCAATGCTTTTGGCCAGCTCCCATTGCAATCTTTTTTATGTTTACAGTGCTTTGGCTTGTGCCTGTTTCACTTGTACAGGTCCCATGCCTCGAGGAATTTCGATGTTCTCTCTTGTTTCAGCACCTAGTTCATTTCCGATATGATCTGCTGCGATATTCGGATCTAGGTCGCCGCAAGTATAGACATCTATGCTCGCATAACCATGTTCAGGAAAGCTGTGAATTGTCAGATGAGATTCAGAAATAATGACAACTCCACTTACTCCTTGAGGTGCAAATTTGTGAAAAGCAACCTCTCTTACCTCAGCTCCTGATTTCAAAGCTGCATTTACAAACGTTTTTTCAATAAAATCCATGTCGTTCAGTTTATCACAGTCGCATCCCCATAGCTCGGAGATAACGTGACGTCCGCTTGTTTCCATCATGGACCCCCCTTAAACAAGAATGAAAGAGTGAAGTTCTAAGCAGCCGGACCGGACATATACCACGGGGGAAAGTTAGTCCTAAGAGGTCCTAACCCTTTAAGTATACCCGAATGAGTCTGCGAACAAGAAGTTCACGAAAAATAGTATACTTTGTTTAGACCCATTTTGCAAGCTGTGTTTTTAGTGGGATTTTCTCTCATTTCTTGAAAAGGGACGTTCGTCTTCTTCATTTCAAACAGCAGACAGCTCTTTCATCTGTGAGCCAACATACTTGACAAGATCTACCACTCTGCATGAATAGCCCCATTCATTGTCATACCATGCAAGGACTTTCACTTTTCTATCTTCCATCACCATCGTTGTGAGTCCATCAACGACAGCTGAATAAGGATTTGTGTTAAAGTCTGTGGAGACAAGCGGTTCATCCGTGTAATCTAAAATGCCGGCAAGAGATGTTTTTGATGCATTTGAGAAGGCAGCATTTACCTCTTCTGCTGTCACATCTTTTTTCAAGTCGACCACAAGATCAACCATCGACACATTTGAGACTGGCACGCGAAGCGCAAGTCCATGTAATTTCCCTTTCATGTGCGGAAGCACTAAAGAAAGCGCTTTAGCGGCACCCGTCGTTGTTGGAATGATGGACTGAGCACACGCTCTCGCCCGGCGCAGATCCTTATGCGGGTTGTCGATATTTTTTTGATCATTTGTATACGCATGAACCGTTGTCATTAAGCCGTTCTCGATGCCAAATTCATCATCTAACAGCTTGACAACTGGCGCTAAACAGTTTGTTGTACAAGACGCGTTTGAAATAATGACATGCTTTTCAGGATCAAGATCATCCTCATTCACACCCATCACAATCGTGATGTCTTCATTTTTACCTGGAGCTGTTAAAATGACTTTTTTCGCTCCGGCATCTATATGGCCCATCGCTTGATCTTTTGAATTAAATTTACCCGTTGCTTCTATGACGATATCAATCCCAAGCTCTCCCCATGGAAGCTGCTTTGGGTCTCTGTTATTGAGCAAAAGCACTCTTTTTCCATTCACAATCAAAGCGTCATCTTCTGCTGTCACATCGCATTCGTAACGTCCATGATTTGTGTCATATTTAATTAAATGTGCTAGCGTTTGGGCAGGATAGCTTGCGTTAACCGCTACAATTTGTATTTGATCATCAAGCATTGCTCTTCTGAAGACCATGCGTCCAATTCTGCCAAACCCATTGATCGCTGCTTTTACCTTCATGAACAGGTCACTCCTCTATTATGTGTTATACTCAATAATTTATTTATGAAATTAGTATATCACATTAGAATGTAATTGCCAGTATATAAACGTATATTTTATAAAAAGGGCTGTTCTTTTCAAAGGAAACAAGAAAAAAGCATAAAAAAAAGAAGAGTACGTGTATGTACTCTTACTTATCTGTATGTTCCCATTCGTTTAATATGTTCTGTAATTGTTTTCTCATAAAAGCGAGATCTTTTGTGTTTTCTATCACGCGGTCTGCTTTTTGACATTTCTCCTCAAGAGGCTGCTGGGAATGGATACGATTCAGCGCTTCTTCCTCGCTAAGGGCGTTTCGATTCATGAGCCGCGATAGCTGCAATTCAGGCGTTGTATACACCACAATGATGCGGTCAACAAGGCTCTCCAGCTGACTCTCGAATAAAAGCGGGATATCAAGCACAACGAATGTTTCTTGCTGATTAATCCCTTCATCTCGCTGCTTGAGCATTTCCTTTCTGACTTCTGGATGAACGATGGCATTGAGCTGCTTTCTTTTCTCTTCATCAGAAAAAATGATCGCTCCTAGCTGCTGCCGGTTCAGCTCACCATTTGGCAGGAGGACATCCTCACCGAAGGTTTGAACGATTTGATGAAGGGCTGGTGTTCCTTTAGAAACAGCTTCTTTTGCAATGACATCTGCATCCACCACCCGGATGCCCAGCTCTTTTATCATCTGCGAGACTGTGCTTTTTCCACTAGCAATCCCGCCAGTTAATCCAATTACGAGCGTCAATTGATTTCCTCCTTTACAGCTTCCAAACCCCAATTAAAATAAGCAGCAGCCCTGGTAGGCATGCGAGCTTATCAATCCAGCGCCAATTTGCCAAATAATGTCCGGCACGCAGCCCGATACACACAAAGAGTGAGCTCATCACTGCTACCGTGATACTCATCACAATTGGAGAAAACCCTAGAATCGCTGCGCCAATCCCTGCACCAAATGCATCGATGGATAAAGCAATCCCAAGGAGCACTGCTTCCATTCCATTGATCGTCCCAGATCGGTCAATATCTGCACTTGTAGGCTTTCGCAAAATTTGGATGACAAGCCCAAGAGATTGCACTTCTACATTAAGCAACGTTTTTTCATGAAGGAGCAAGTCACGCTCTTTCGCTGGTTTGTAAAATTGATACAATACCCAAAGTCCAATGGCAATCAAAATACCTCCACCAAGTTTATCTGTCACTGAGACAGGGAGGAATGTCGTCAGCAGGCTGCCAATCAGCATGGAAATGAGCAGCACAATCCCTGAACAGCATGCAATAATGACAATGGCTTTAAATGGAATCCTCATTTTACGAAGACCATACGTAAAGCCCACAGAAAAGCTGTCGATGCTGACTGCAATAGCTAAAAACAGGAGCGAAATCGAAATCATACCTGAACTCTTCCTTTCTGTTCATGCAACGATGATCAAGAGTCTCTAGGCGTCCTAGACTCTTCTTCACTATATGAAGAGCAGGTGGGCTGTGTGTCAGTCTACACCTTGCTGAAAAACGAATGTTTTTTATCGTATGCACAGCAAAAAGGAAGCATGCTGATGGCTAACCTTTATTGAAGGCGTTTTTGGCAGGTCACACAAAAATGAGTGCCGCGCCCTCCAACAACCGTTTTCTCAATGATACTTCCGCATGTTTGGCAAGGCTCTCCCCGCCGGTCATATACAAGAAGCTGCAATTGAAATGTTCCAATATCGCCTTGTGAATTAATATATGAACGAATCGTGCTTCCTCCCGCATCTACCGCCACTTGAAGTGTGTCGATAATATGCTTGTGAAGCACTTTGCAGGATTCCAGACTTAGCTGATTTGCTTTTGTTTCTGGATGAATGCCTGATTTAAAAAGGACTTCATCCACATAAATATTACCAAGTCCCACGACAATCTTTTGATCAAGTAACGCCGTTTTGACCACGCGGGATGTTTTTTTCAATTGCTCCCATAAATGCTCCGGAGTGAACTGTTCAGAAAAAGGTTCATATCCCAGCTGTGAGAGCGGGAGTTCTTTTTCCTCTTCACCTGGCTGAAATAGATGCATTGTGCCAAATTTCCGCACATCATGGTACCGAAGCTCGGTACCATCTGTAAACGTAAAGACGACGTGTACGTGTTTATCATAAGGCTCAGCTGCTTCATGTACGTGGTATTTTCCTTCCATCCTTAAATGGGAGACCATCACGTAGTGGTCTAAATGAAAGAGTAAGAACTTCCCTCTTCTTTCAATGGTTTGTATGGTTTCTCCTACCATCCTTCTTGCGAACTCTTCCGGTTCCCCAGGACGTTTGATGATGTTTGGCCATTTGATATCGACCGTTTCAATCGTTTTTCCTTTGACTAACCGCTTGAGAGTGCGCCGGACGGTTTCAACTTCTGGTAATTCCGGCATGCTCCTCGCTCCTTTTCTCTCTCTATTTATTTTGCGTCATACCAAGATGGGCCTGAAGCAAAATCAACTTTTAGCGGCACATCAAGCTGAAGTGTGTTTTCCATGACTTCAGGGACAATTTTTTCTAGTATGGCGATTTCTTCTTTCGGCGCTTCGAAGATCAGTTCATCGTGCACCTGCAATAAAAGGTTTGCCTGCAAGTTCTCTTCTTTTAGCTTTCGCGCCATGTCAATCATTGCTTTTTTAATAATATCGGCAGCACTGCCTTGAATCGGTGTATTCATCGCCGTTCTTTCTGCAAAGCTTTTAATATTAAAATTACGGCTTGTGATATCCGGGATATATCTTCTGCGTTTTAGAAGCGTCGTGACATAGCCTTTTTGTTTTGCTTCTTGCACAATCTCTTCCATATATGTTTTCACGCCTTTAAAGCTTGTTAAATAGCGTTCAATAAATGCCGCTGCTTCTTTTCTTGTAATTCCAAGGTTTTGAGAAAGTCCATAGTCACTAATTCCATAAACGATTCCGAAGTTCACAGCCTTGGCCTGTCTTCTCATAGAGGAGGTTACTTCTTCTTCTGATATATGGAACACATCCATTGCTGTTTTTGTATGAATATCCATATCTTGCGTAAAGGCTTCGATCAAGTTCTCATCTTGAGAAATATGAGCGAGTACACGCAGCTCGATTTGTGAATAGTCAGCTGCAAACATGAGCCACCCTTCTTTTGATGGAACGAACGCTTGACGAATCTTCCGGCCTTCTTCTAAACGAATCGGGATATTTTGAAGGTTTGGATCCGTTGAGCTTAGTCTTCCTGTTTGCGTGAGCGCCTGATTAAATCTTGTATGAACTTTATGGGTATCCTTGCGCGTTACTTTCATTAAGCCTTCTACGTAGGTCGATTGCAGCTTTCCAATTTGGCGGTAATGCAGAATCGACCGAATAATTTCGTGCTTGTCTTCAAGCTTTTCAAGAACATCGGCAGACGTGGAATAGCCTGTTTTAGTCTTCTTGATCATCGGCAGACCTAATTTTTCAAATAAAATCACACCAAGCTGTTTAGGCGAATTGATGTTAAACGTTTCTCCCGCTAAACGGTGAATGGTTTCTTCATATTCTTTGAGCTTTTTCGTTAATTCTTCACGCATCTTCTCTAGGCGCTCAATATCCACCTTTACCCCAAGAGATTCCATTTCACCCAAGATGAGTGCAAGCGGCAGCTCTAAATCTTCATACAGTTCATGCTGATCATTTTTTTCTAACGCTTCAAGTGTTAGGTCATGCAGGGCAGAGATCGCCGCTGCTTTCCGTCCAAGATGATCTTTTAGCTCATCTTCAGGCGGAATCGCCTGCTTTGCACCTTTTCCGTACACTTTTTCATCAGAAAGAGCAATATTCAGACCATACTCCTTCGCCACACTTGCCACGTCCTCGTATGATTTCTGCGGGTTGACGACATATGAAGCGAGCAGGACATCGTAATCGACACCTTTTAGATCGACATCATGCCATCTGAGGGCGACAACTGCTCTTTTTGAATCAAAGACCCATTTTTTCTTTGTTTCATCCTGTGCCCATTGTTTAAACGCGTCTGATTCTAGTGCATTTTCTTTTGTCATAAAAAACGCACCGTTTTCATTATGGATTGCAAATCCGATCAAATCCGCTTCGTGATAATTATCTCCTAGCTGTTCTACCACAAGCGCAGCATGATCTGTCAGCATATCATCCATTACATCTGTCACCTTTTTCACTTCTAACGCTTCTACTTCGACCTGTTCACCAGTTTCTGGTGCTTCTCCAAGACGCTCTAGCAGCGTTTGAAAGCCTAGTTCTTTGTAAAGGGAAATCACTTGATCCATGTGAGGGCCTTCATAAGCGAGATCTTTGCTCGACACATCAAGTGGTGCTTCTACATGAATTGTCGCCAGCTTTTTACTCATCAAAGCTTGTTCTTTATGTTCTTCAAGCTTTTCTTTTAGCTTTTTGCCGCTGACCTCGTCAATATGTTTAAGCAAGTTTTCAACCGTTTCAAACTGCTTTAACAATTTAATCGCTGTTTTTTCGCCCACACTAGGCACCCCTAGGATATTATCTGAGGAATCTCCCATCAGCCCTTTCATATCGATGATTTGATCTGGGCGCAGGCCATATTTTTCTTCAATATGAGCCGGAGTGTAGTATTCTACTTCTGTGATGCCTTTTTTTGTAATAGCCACCGTCGTATGATCAGTTGAAAGCTGCGTTAAATCTTTATCTCCTGAGAAGATTTTGACTTCAAAGCCGTCTTTTTCTGCCTCCACAGCTAATGTACCGATAATATCATCTGCCTCATATTGAGGAAGCTCGTACCTTTTCACGTGATAGGCATCTAATAGTTCACGAATGAACGGCATTTGTTCTGATAGCTCTGGCGGCGTTTTTTGTCTTCCACCTTTATATTCTTTAAATGTCTCGTGACGGAACGTTGTTTTTCCCGCATCAAAAGCGACGAGCATATGGGTCGGCTTCTCGTCCTCCAGCATCTTCATGAGGATCATCGCAAAGCCATAAATGGCATTTGTATGTACGCCTTTATCATTTGATAATAGCGGCAAAGCAAAAAAGGCTCGATAAGCGAGACTGTTTCCATCCACTAGCACTAATTTCTTTTTGTCTGTCATGTTTTTAATCCTCCATCGACTGAGCCATCTCAGCCGTCTCTTTCACACGTTGTATCTTTATTTTATCAAAGTTTATTTTGAAAAGAAAATAGACGAACCTGCATAAAAAAGGGACGAAAACAACAAGTGCTTTCGTCCTTCCAAAATTGGCTCCTTGGATGAAGGGGTTCCTATTCATCCTACCAATGATTGTTTAACAAAACATGAATTCATTGTAAAGATCATGTAAATTTTAACGCGACTTTCCTTTTTCTTTATTTCGATTTCAGGCTTACTGTAAAAGTCGTCCCTTTGCCTTGTTTGCTGTGGACGGAAATTGTCCCTTCATGTGCTTCGACAAGGTGTTTGACAATGGCAAGGCCAAGCCCTGTACCGCCTGAATTTCTGCTTCTATCTCTATCAATTCGATAAAATCTCTCGAATATTCTTGGAATCTCCCTTTTTTTCATACCGATTCCTGTATCTGCTACATCAAATTCATAGCCGTCTTTCCGTGGTCTTGCCGAGATCGTGACACTTCCCCCCTCCGGTGTATAGGTGAGCGCATTGTTCACGAGGTTGAGGAAGATTTGCTTTAATCTCAGCGGGTCAGCCATGACATAGACCGGTTCTTTCGGAACACGCACAAGCAATTGTACCCCTTTTTCTGAAGCTTTATGTTTCAATAAGACTTCAATCTCCTGGATAATTTCTGTCGCATTGGATTCTTGTATGTTCAGCTTAAACTGCTGTTGTTCAATTTTAGACAGATCGAGTAAGTCTTGAATGAGTGTTTCTAAACGGACACTCTCTTTTAGGATGATCGAAAGGAATTCTGTCAGCGCTTCTTTGTCATCAATCGCTCCATCAAGAAGGGTTTCGGAAAACCCTTTAATCGATGTAATCGGTGTCTTTAATTCATGGGAGACGTTCGCGACAAAGTCTTTTCGCATCTGTTCTAGCTGCTTTGTTTCTGTCACATCATGAAACACAAGGACAATCCCTTTCCATTCATCGTCCGTACTTAAGATTGGGACGCCATCGACTTGGAAGTAGCGTCGTTCGATCTCAACGGCTAGACGTAAAAACTTCCGAACCTTGGTTTCTGTCATGAAAATTTCGTCAATTAGCTCAATAATCTCTTCATGTGTGAAAGCTTCATGGTACAGTTTGTGCATGTAAATATGCTTTTGTACCTTAAATTGTTTGCGGAAAGTTCGATTGACCAGGTTGATATAACCCATTTTATCAATCAAAATAATCCCCGCTCCAATGTTTTCAATGACCGTTTGTAGGCGGTCTCGCTGCATTTCACCAGCGCTTGTCATTTCTTGAAGGCTTTCTGCAAGGCGCTTCATCGATGTATTGAGCTCACTTGTTTCAATGATCAGCTCTTCATAGTTATTGGTATCATAGTTCCCTCGTTCAAGCTGTTTGGCTACCTTTGTCGCATAATCAATCGGTTTCACATACTTCATCGACATGCGGTAGCCAAAGAAGACGATGATTATGATAGCCGAACCAAGACAAAAGGCTAATGCAAGCCACAGCTGGCCGTCAATTTCATTTAAAGGCTGATATGAAGCATGAAGAAATAAATATCCCCCTGGTTCGTTTTGTTTCATGATAGGGACTGCATAATGAAATAGCGCATCCTTCTCATCATCAATGACCGCTCCTTTTGTTTGCAGGCGTTCATTTTTCAGCGTGTTTTGAATAATGGCTCTTTGTTCTGCTTGACCCGTTGTATGTATGATATTCCCCTTCAGGTCCACAATCGACGCATTCATATCGAGATGCTGTTTTGCCTGTTTGAGGATCTCCTTGTTTTGGTCCGCCTTCAGATCATCACCATTCATTGAAGAAAGGAGAAAGCTCGATTCCTTTTCCATTCGTTCCGTTAATTTTGTTTCATAGAAAACATGAAACATGTGATCCAGGAAAAGACCAAGTGCAACAAACACAATAAAAAGGAGAAAAATGAGCCCTGAAAACAGGCGGGTCCTAATTTTACTCATTTGGCTTTGGCTCCTCCAATTTGTAGCCTAAGCCGCGAATGGTTTTAATATATGTTGGTTTTTTTGTATTCTTTTCAATTTTGTCTCGCAAGTGGCTGATATGAACATCCACAATACGTGTGTCTCCTGCAAAGTCATAATTCCATACGGCACTTAATAATAGATCACGCGTGAGAACACGGCCTTTATGCTTGGCCAAATAAAGCAGCAGTTCAAATTCCTTTGGCGTAAGCTCTAAACGTTCTTCTTGGAAGTAGACTTCGTAATGTTCAGGTAAAATGCGGAGTTCACCAATTTTGATTTGGTCTGCAATGATCTCTTCCTTCTCCTCTTGCTTCGGGACAGGCTGAGATTGCTGCGCTCGTCTCAAAATGGCTTTTACCCGAGCACCAACTTCTCTAGGACTGAATGGCTTTGTCATGTAATCATCGGCTCCAAGTTCAAGGCCGAGCACCTTATCAAATTCATCGTCCTTTGCTGTCAGCATTAAAATAGGGAACATCATTTTTTGAATTCTCAGTTGTTTGCACACTTCAATGCCGTCCATCTTCGGAAGCATTAAATCTAATACAATGAGATCAGGCTGTTCACTTGCTGCTTTTTCAAGTGCTTCTTCCCCATCTCTTGCTGTGACGACATCATAGCCCGCCCTTTCAAGGTTATAGCTTAGAAGTGTTACAATCGATTCTTCATCATCCACAACTAATATTTTTTTATTCATGTTGTGCCTCCAATTAGTGATTTCCCCTGCATCCGGTTTTTTGTATCTTATGTGAAAAGCGAGAAGTCATGCTTTCTCTTTCATTTTAACGAAAGCTTAACAAGAGGACAATTTAAAATTTCGACAAGTTTTGTTTTGTAAACAAAAAGAAGGCCCCCTATTAAGAGAAGCCTTCTTTTTGATTCATATTAAGACAATACTTTCATGACGTTCTTAACAGATTCAACAGATTGATCAAGCTTACTTCTTTCTTCTTCTGTCAGCTCAAGCTCAATGATCTGCTCAAGTCCGTTTCCACCTACGATTGTTGGAACACCAAGGTAAATGCCTTCGTAGCCATATTCACCTTCAAGGTATGCAATCGTTGGGATGACGCGGCGCTGATCTTTTAGGATCGCCTCAACCATTTCAACTAGTGAAGCAGCAGGTGCATAATACGCACTACCGTTACCTAATAGGTTGACGATTTCACCGCCGCCTTTTCTTGTTCTTTCAACAATCGCATCAATTCGATCTTTTGGAATCAATGTTTCAAGCGGGATACCACCTGCATAAGAGTAACGAACAAGCGGAACCATGTCATCGCCATGTCCACCAAGTACAAAGCCCGTCACATCTTTGACAGATAGGTTTAATTCTTGAGCAACGAACGTACGGAAACGTGCTGTATCAAGAATGCCCGATTGTCCAATGACTTTTTCTTTTGGTAATCCTGATTCTTTATAAACTGCATATGTCATTGCATCAACAGGGTTTGTTAACACAACAATGATCGCTTCTGGAGAATATTTAACAATTTCGCGTGTCACACTGCGCATGATTTTTTCATTTGTTGACACGAGGTCGTCACGGCTCATTCCCGGCTTTCTTGCAATTCCTGCTGTAATGACCACTACATCAGAACCGGCTGTATCTTCGTAGTTAGAAGTTCCTGTAATGTTTGCATCGAAGCCTTGAACAGGACTTGCTTCCAGCATATCAAGTGCTTTCCCTTTTGTTGGGTTCTCAAGCTGAGGAATATCGACTAATACGACATCCGCTAATTCTTTTTGAGCCGTTAGAAATGCTGTAGTTGCTCCAGTAAAGCCTGCTCCGATGACAGATACTTTTTTACGCTTGTTTGCCATTTCTTTTTTCCCCTTTAACTTTAAAGTTTAAGAATCAAGACAAGTTTTTGATGAGCTCGTCAGCAAACTCAGAACACTTCACTTCTGTTGCGCCATCCATTAATCTAGCAAAATCGTATGTGACGACTTTTGATGCGATTGTTTTTTCAACAGATTGAATCACTAGATCAGCTGCTTCCTGCCAGCCAAGGTGCTCAAGTAAAAGCACGCCTGATAGAAGAACAGAAGATGGATTCACTTTATCAAGACCAGCATATTTCGGAGCTGTTCCGTGAGTCGCTTCAAAAATAGCGTGTCCTGTTTCGTAGTTGATGTTCGCCCCTGGTGCGATACCAATTCCACCAACTTGTGCTGCAAGTGCATCAGAGATGTAGTCTCCGTTTAAGTTCATTGTTGCAACAACCTCAAACTCAGCTGGACGAGTTAGGATTTGTTGAAGGAAAATATCTGCAATGCTGTCTTTGACAATGATTTTGCCAGCAGCTTCTGCTTCACTTTGCGCTTTGTTTGCCGCATCTTTTCCATCTTTTTCTACAATACGATCATATTGTGCCCATGTAAAGACTTTGTCGCCAAACTCTTTTTCAGCCACTTCGTAGCCCCAGTTTTTGAAGGCACCTTCTGTAAATTTCATGATGTTTCCTTTGTGAACAAGCGTCACAGATTTACGACCTTGGTCAATTGCATATTGGATAGCTGCTCTGACAAGACGAGATGTTCCTTCTTCAGAAACTGGCTTGATCCCGATACCTGAAGTTTCTGGGAAACGGATTTTGTTCACACCTAATTCGTTTTTCAAGAAGTCGATTAACTTCTTCACTTCGTCTGATCCTTTTGCATACTCGATTCCTGCATAGATATCTTCAGTGTTCTCACGGAAGATAACCATATCTGTATCTTCTGGACGTTTCACAGGAGATGGTACGCCTTGGAACCAGCGAACTGGACGTAAGCATGTGAATAAATCAAGCTCTTGTCTAAGTGCCACGTTTAATGAACGGATTCCTCCACCAATTGGTGTTGTAAGTGGTCCTTTAATAGCAATTAAGTATTCACGAATGTCTTCAAGCGTTTGCTCTGGAAGCCACTCTCCAGTTTTATTGTAAGCTTTTTCACCTGCATATACTTCTTTCCAAGTGATTTGCTTTTCACCTTTATATGCTTTTTCTACAGCTGCTTCAAGAACTCTTGATGCTGCTTTCCAAATGTCAGGACCGATTCCGTCCCCTTCGATAAACGGGATAATTGGATTATTTGGTACATTCAATACGCCGCCAGTAACTGTAATTTTTTCGCCTTGTGACAATGATATTACCTCCCAGGTTATGTAGTGAATATTTGAAACTTCTTGGCTTGATGTCTGCAAGCGAAGAAGTTTTTCACATGATTCGTTTTTTGTTGATATGGAGGCTGATTGGTTTATTTGGATCAGCCTCCGCTTATTCTATAAACATTAGTCTCTTTCACTGATCGGAACAAACGTTTGAAGATCAGGTCCAATGTAATCAGCTCTTGGACGGATAAGACGGTTGTTGTCATATTGCTCTAAAATGTGAGCGATCCATCCAGAGAATCGGCTGATCACGAAAATTGGTGTAAACAAGTCATGATCAATACCAAGACTGTGATATACAGATGCAGAATAAAAATCGACATTCGGTGGAAGATTTTTCTCTGATGTCACGATTTCCTCTGCGCGAACAGACATTTCATACCATTTCGGCTCACCAGTCAGGTTTGTTAAACGCTGGCTCATTTCTTTTAGATGTTTAGCACGCGGGTCACCTTGGCGGTATACACGGTGGCCAAAGCCCATAATTTTTTCTTTCTTCTCTAGCTTACCATGAATATAGGAATCTACGTTTTCGACTTCGCCAATTTCTGAAAGCATCTTCATCACGCCTTCATTGGCGCCGCCATGAAGCGGTCCTTTAAGCGCGCCGATGGCTGCTGTTACACCAGAGTAGATATCTGACAGTGTAGCAACACATACACGTGCTGTAAATGTCGACGCATTTAATTCATGATCCGCATGTAGAATGAGTGCCTTATCAATTGCCTCAATTTCTACTGGTGATGGTTCTTCGCCGTTTAGCATATACAAGAAGTTCGCAGCATAGCTGTATTCTTCTTTTGGCTGTACAGGCTCAAGCCCCTTTCGAATGCGTGAGAACGCAGCGACAAGACCAGAAATTTTCGCCTGTAATCGAATGGCTTTTCTGTAATTCGCTTCTTTGTCCATAATCTCTGATTCATCATCGAGTAAACCTAGTAAGGATACCGCTGTACGAATCGCAGACATTGGATGAACCCCATCCAGCGAATAAGATTTAAAGTGCTCAATGATTTCTTGCGGAATGTGAGCATTTTCATTGAGCTGCTGTTTTAGTTCACTCAGCTCCTGCTCATTCGGCAGCTTTAAGTGCCATAACAGGTAGACAATTTCTTCGAATGTAGCTTTTTCAGTTAAATCATCAATATTGTACCCTACATAAGTAAGAGTATCATCAATAATTGAGCTTACGGATGAAGTTGTTGCCACAATACCTTCTAGACCTCTTGTTGCTGTCATGTTCAATCTCCCCTTTTTAAAAAGATTCCCCTTCGTTGCAGAATTCTCGCTTTTGAAAGCGCTATCCAATCCGAATATGGTGGCAGGTTCAGAAAAGAAAATGCTTACATTTACCTATACGGTTAGAGCGCTTTTAGCCTCATATCTCTTGTGTGATCAATGAGTTCAAAATTAAGCCTATTCCCATTATAAACAATAATCAGACATTTGTTAAATGTTTAACTATAATTTTTTTTGATAAATTTTTTTTCAGCCTTCCGTTTAGGGCATGGAATAAAGGGATTTTACTTCTTTTAATATATTTAATTATGTTTTATTGCAAAAGCTCGCGCAAGAAAAAAATAAAAAAGAAAGTGACATGAGCCACTCTCTTTTCATCCGCTGAAAAATTTCACAGCTTGCATCGCCAAATAGGCAATTCCTGCACCGATCAGCGGGCCAACAGCCACACCTTTAAATAAACTGACGGCCAAAATCGTGCCGAATACAAGCGCTGCCGTAATATGCGGATCATTTTCGAGTAGTACAATGCCGTTTTTTGCAATAAGTGCTACTAATATACCCGCTCCAAGTGCAATCCAAGCATAGGAAGATTTCACCGCTTCTCCAAGCTGCTTAAATCCAATGTCACCTGTTGCGATCGGCACAAGCACAGCAATTGTAATGACGGTCACCCCCCAATTGATGCCTTTTGATTGCAGAACCGGGAAAATTTTCTGATCCAGGCCAATGAGCTTAATCACAATCAGCACAGAAACCGCTAAAATTAACGAATTGTTCTTCGCAATAAGTGCAATAACGAGTAAAAGAACCAAAAATAAATTTGCTTGAGTAAACATACGCCGCCCCTTCCTTTCTTTTTATTGCGACCTTTTCATATTACTAATCTTTTTGAATAAAATGAAGTATCGGACATGCTTGTTTTTTTGGAGGGGATTGTGTGAATCACGCCTATGTGGCCATTTTTCTGCGAAGTTTGATGATGATCAGCATTGCCGTGTTTGCGGTTGTCTTTTTATATCAGTCTTTTCCGTTTTTATATCCTTTTTGGATCGCACTTGTTGTGTCGTGTTTGATTCATCCTGCCGTCTGCAAAATAGAAGAGATCACCGGGATGCCAAGAGGGTTTGTCGTGGTTATTGTTCTATTGCT
Organism: Bacillus sp. SIMBA_154; assembly: GCF_046536015.1. Taxonomy (NCBI): domain Bacteria; kingdom Bacillati; phylum Bacillota; class Bacilli; order Caryophanales; family Bacillaceae; genus Bacillus; species Bacillus sp. SIMBA_154. The sequence continues at coordinate 58,323 of NZ_JAWJBV010000006.1, read as the reverse complement.
CTTTTTAGTGGCTGCAGCCGGCTTAATGACGCTTTTAGTAGCGGAAATCATTTCAGGAAGTGCTTATTTAGCAAAAGTATTGCCTGGTCACCTTGATCAAATGATCAGTATTGTGGAGCAGTTTTTCACAAATAAAATTCTGCCTTTATATCATGATTTGACTGCCCAATTTAATACACTTCAAGCAGGACAAAAGGAATCAATTTTGGGACAAATTCAAGCACTTGGCGACGAAGCAGCCGCGAAAATCGGGACTTTTCTTTCAAAAACACTCGAACTCATTCCGGTTTTTTTAGGTCTTTTGCCTGATGCAGCAGCAACGCTTTTATTTTCCGCACTAGCGACTTTTTTTATCACAAAAGATTGGTTTACTTTAAAAAAATATGGTTCACGTATCTTTCCCGCAAAGTGGATGCAGCATACACGCGCCATTTTATCTGAAATCAAAAAAGCGATTACTGGCTTTATGAAAGCTCAGCTTCTGCTCGTTGCCATAACCATCGGCATCGTGCTCATCGGGCTGATCATCTTAAAAGTCGATCATGCTTTTGTGATCGCATTATGTATTGGGCTTGTCGATTTACTTCCTTACATCGGCAGCGGAACTGTTTTTCTACCTTGGATCATTTACTCCGCCATGACAGGCAATCTTTCACTTGCCATCGGGCTGGGCATTTTGTATATTGTCGTATTAATTCAAAGACAAATATCAGAGCCGAAAGTCTTAAGTAAATCCATCGGGCTTAATCCTTTAGCAACGCTTGTAGCACTATTTGTCGGGTTAAAATGGTTTGGTTTTCTCGGACTTGCCCTTGGCCCCGCTTCTCTTGTCGTATGGCAGGCGTTTCGTAATGCAGGTGTTTTCAGGGATATTTATCAGTACATTAGGTATGGCATGCAAAAGTAAAAGAGACCTTCTGATGAGGTCTCTTTAGCGAATAATGGTATAGCGTTTCCGGTTTGACATGTTTCTGAGCCAGCGTTCAAAGAGCGGCTTGATTCGTTTTCTCGTCATCGGAATGAGCAGCAAGGCCCCAATGAGATCCGATAAGAAGCCTGGAATGAGCAGCAGCAAACCGCCAATGAGAATGCAAAAGCCATCTACAATGGTTGCCCCTGGCATCTTGCCATATTGTAAATCTCGCTGCACTTTCTGAAATGCTTCAATTCCTTGCTTTCTTGCAAAATAAGCACCTAATGCACTCGTGAGCACGATGATGAGCATCGTTGGTAAAATGCCAATGATTTTACTTGAGATTAAAAACAAACTAATTTCCACTGCAGGGAACAGAATCAATAATAGTAGAAAATATTTCAACCATATCACCTCATGGGGTATCTTTCATCGAAAGCTGTTTACTTTTTTTAGTGTAACATAAAAAAAGAGAGGAGTCAGACAACTCCCCTCGTGTGTGATTTAAAGGACGCTTGCACGGCCTTTGTAGATCGCTCCGCGTGTTGGATCTACTGTAATCTCTTTGCCTTCTTTTAGAAGTGTTGTTGCGCTGTCAAGACCAACAATCACTGGAATGCCAAGGCTGAGTCCAACGACTGCTGCATGGCTTGTTAAACCGCCTTCTTCTGTGATAAGAGCAGATGCTTTCTCTAAAGCGCCCATCATATCACGGTCTGTGCAGTTCGCTACAAGAATTGCACCATCGTACATTTTTTCGTCTGCTTCTTTTCCGCTTTGTGCAATGACAACCGGTCCAAATGCAGATTTACGGCCAATTCCTTGACCCTTCGCAATGATGTCACCGACAACATATACTTTCATTAAGTTCGTTGTACCTGTTTCACCAACTGGCACACCTGCTGTAATCACAATCAAGTCGCCATGTCTGACATAGCCAGTTTCAATTGACTTCTCTACTGCATTCTCAAGCATTTCATCTGTAGAGTTCGTATTTGATCCGCTCTTAGCAAATACGCCGAATACAAGAGATAGCTTTCTAGCCACTGATTCGTTTGCTGTTACCGCTACGATTGGTGCTTTTGGTCTATATTTTGAAATCATTCTCGCTGTATGACCGCTTTCAGTAGGTGTCACAATCGCTGCCACGTCAAGCTTCATTGCTGTATGCGCAACTGATTGGCCGATGGCATCTGTAATGCTGACTTCTACTTCTTCGCTTCTGCGAGAAAGAATCGCTTTATAGTTTAGTGCTTCCTCTGAACGTGATGCAATGTTGTGCATCGTTTGTACAGCTTCAACTGGGTATGTCCCTGCTGCTGTTTCACCAGAAAGCATAATCGCATCTGTGCCGTCAAATATCGCATTTGCCACGTCACTTGCTTCCGCACGAGTTGGACGAGGGTTACGCTGCATGCTGTCCAGCATTTGAGTAGCTGTGATCACAGGCTTGCCTAAACGATTGCATTTTTTAATCAGCATTTTTTGAACAAGCGGTACTTCTTCTGCTGGGATCTCTACACCAAGGTCTCCACGTGCAACCATCAGACCGTCTGATACCTCAAGGATCTCATCGATGTTATCAACACCCTCTTGGTTTTCAATCTTAGGAATGATTTGAATGTCAGCCGCGTTATTCTTTTCAAGAAGCTCACGAATTTCAAGAACATCAGAAGCTCGTCTTACAAAAGAAGCTGCGATGAAATCAACGCCTTGTTCAATTCCGAACAGAATATCATTGGCATCTTTTTCTGTAATACCTGGCAGGTTCACACTCACACCTGGTACGTTTACACCTTTTTTGTTTTTGAGCGTGCCAGTATTCATGACTTTCGTGACGATTTCTTTGCGGTCCTTGTTGAGTTCTTTGACCTCTAAACCAATGAGACCATCATCTAATAGAATGGTTGAGCCCACTTCTACATCATGAATTAAATCTTCGTACGTCACACTAATTCTTTCCGTATTCCCTACAATGTCTTCCATACTCACGATGAGATCAGCACCAGCTACTAGCTCAATTGAGCCGTTTTCAACAGTACGTGTACGGATCTCTGGACCTTTTGTATCAAGAAGGATCGCAATGTCCTTGCCTAAAGTTTTACCTGCTTTACGAATGTTTTCGATGCGTGCACCATGCTCTTCAAAATCTCCATGAGAGAAGTTTAGTCTGGCTACATTCATTCCTGCTTCAATCAATTCAGTCAGCGTTTCAATGCTTTCACTTGCTGGACCGATTGTACAAACAATTTTTGTCTTTCTCATTACTGTTCCTCCTAAGGTCTTCTCGTTTTATATAGAGAGCTCTTGTGAAAGTCGGTACATATGTTGATCGACTGTATGTTTTTTATCTAAGATTTCTAAAATATCGTGATGAACGAGTTCATTGCTTTGAATGCCCACACAGCGTCCGCCACTTCCTTCAAGAAGAAGCTCCACTGCATACGCTCCTAAACGGCTTGCCAGCACCCGGTCAAACGCACTTGGAGAACCTCCGCGCTGAATATGTCCTAAGACAGATACACGTGTTTCAAGGCTTGTCTCCTCTTCAATTCGCTTGCCAAATTCAACACCGCTGCCTACGCCTTCTGCTACGATGATGATACTGTGCTTCTTGCCGCGCTCATGACCTCTTCTCAATCTGGCAATAATTTCGTCCATGTCATAGTCTGCTTCAGGAATCAAAATAGATTCAGCTCCGCCCGCAAGACCTGACCAGAGGGCAATATCACCAGCATGTCTTCCCATTACTTCCACTACGTATGTACGTTCATGAGATGTGGCTGTATCACGAATTTTATCAATGGCATCAATGACAGTATTCAGTGCTGTATCAAAGCCAATAGTGAAATCAGTACCTGGAATATCGTTGTCAATCGTGCCAGGGACACCTACACATGGAAAACCGAGCTCTGTTAATTTCTTCGCTCCCATGAATGAGCCATCTCCACCAATGACAACAAGCCCTTCAATACCGAATTTTTTTAAGTTTTCAATCCCTTTTTCGCGACCTTCAACTGTCTTGAATTCAGGGCATCTTGCCGTGTAAAGTTTTGTTCCTCCACGATGAATAATATCGCCTACTGAACCTATTTCGAGTTTCTCAATTTTACCGTTAATTAGACCTGAATATCCATTATAAATACCGTAAACTTCAACATTATGGTAAATTGCTTTTCTTACAACTGCGCGCACAGCTGCATTCATTCCTGGGGAATCCCCACCGCTCGTTAAAACTCCTATACGCTTCATCTTTTTCACCTCAGAGACCATATATGAATTAAACATACCATTTCCATTGCTTGAAAACAATCATGAGCAAAACCGGATGTTTTCAATACGAATTTCTAAAACCGTACTTATTATACAATTAAATAAACCGTTTTTAAACAAAAGTTAAGAAAGTCATGAAAGCAAATCTCTCAAAAACTTGTAGGATCAAGCGCTCTAAACCTTATCATATCAAGGTTTTCAGACGTTTCAAATTTTATGAAAACAAAAGAAAATTATTTTCAAATAGCGCTTACACAAGGAAGGTTTTCATGAAAAAAGATGAAAAAAATAAACGTCAGCCAAAAAGGCTGTACGTTTATTTAGTTTACCCCAATATATTGATTTTCAATCGACACTTTACCAATTGCTTTGTATTTTTGATATCTTTGTTCGACTAATTCTTCTGGCGATAGTTTGAGCAAAGATGTAAGTGACTGTTTTAATGTTTGATCCATGTAGGCTGCTTGTTGTTTCACGTCTCGATGTGCTCCACCTTGCACTTCTTTAATAACATCATCTATAATATCTAATTCTTTTAGGTCTGGAGCGGTAATTTTCATTGTTTCTGCAGCTTTTTTAGCAAGTGATGAGTCCTTCCAGAGCAGTGCTGCTGCACCTTCAGGTGAAATCACTGAATACGTTGAGTTCTCTAGCATGAATAGGTGGTTTCCTACGCCTAAGCCTAGTGCTCCGCCACTTCCGCCTTCTCCAATGACAATACAGACAACCGGTACACGAAGTCCTGCCATTTCGAATAAGTTTTTCGCAATTGCTTCACTTTGCCCGCGTTCTTCAGCTGCTTTACCAGGATAAGCTCCTTTTGTATCAATAAAGCAAATGATGGGGCGATTAAATTTATCTGCTTGTTTCATCAAGCGCAGCGCTTTACGGTAACCTTCTGGATGAGGCATTCCGAAATTACGGCGCAAGTTTTCTTTTGTGTCTTTTCCGCGCTGATGGCCAATGACTGTGACAGGAAGCCCTTTAAACGTGGCGATTCCTCCAACAATGGCTTCATCATCGCCATAGAAACGATCACCATGACATTCGAAAAAGTTGTCAAACAGCTCTTGAATGTAATCGAGAGTTGTTGGACGCATGGCATGACGTGCAATTTGCACTCTGTCCCATGGTTTTAAATTTGTATAAATGTCCGCTTCAAGCTTACTCAGACGTGTTTCAAGGCGCTCAATTTCTGCACTTAAATCCATTTCTGAGTTTTGTGTGAACTTTTTCAATTCATCAATCTTCGCTCTAAGTTCGATGACAGGTTTTTCAAATTCTAGTTCTCCAGCCACTCTCGTTCACCTCCTGTGCTGTGTAATGCTAAGATTTGACCCAGTTTTTCTTTCATCTCTGCACGGTGAATGACAGCATCCAATTGACCATGCTTCATTAAAAATTCAGCCGTTTGGAAGTCCTCTGGCAGGTCTTCACGAATGGTTTGTTCAATGATTCTGCGGCCTGCAAAACCAATTAATGCACCAGGTTCTGCAAAGTTGTAATCACCGAGAGACGCAAAACTAGCTGATACACCGCCAGTTGTCGGGTTGGTCATCACAGAGATAATCAAACCTTGGTCCTCGCTGAACAGCTTTAATGCTGAACTTGTTTTTGCCATCTGCATGAGACTGAGAATCCCCTCTTGCATTCTCGCTCCGCCAGATGCAGTAAAGATAATAAATGGCACCTTGTCCGCTTTTGCTTTCTCAATAGCCAGTGTGATCTTTTCACCAACGACCGAGCCCATACTTCCCATACGGAACGTGGCATCCATGACAGCAATTACAGCACTTTGGCCTTCAATTTCACCTTTACCTGTGACAATGGCTTCATTCAAAGATGTTTTTTCTCTGTCTTTCTCAAGCTTTTCTTCGTAGCCTGGGAAACCGAGCGGGTTTTCAGAAATCAGGTGCCCGTTAAATTCTTCAAATGTGCCTTCGTCTACAAGGCTTTCAATACGCTGTTTTGCATTCATTTGCAAATGTCTGCCGCAATTCATACAAACACGTAAATTTTTATCTAGTTCTTTGGTGAGCATTATTTTTTTACATTGCGGACATTTGGTCATGATGCCTTCAGGGACATCTTGACTTGCCTGTTCAGAGGGTACAGATGCATATTTTTTCTTTTTACTGAAAATGTTCTTGATTGACAAATGACTACCTCCCTTTTTGAAGGGTTTTTTCTTTACACGCACATCCACTATTATAGGACATGTCATAACTGTACCGAAACTATTGTACTTTTTTTGTCAAACGCTGTCATCCTTCATTCCATTTTTTTAGTGGGGAATTGATGAGAAATGAGTATGTGTTTGGGGCGCTGAGCAGTTGATATATTTGAATTGTGAACGTCTACAAAAAAATCTCATTCCGGATGAAAAAATTTTCGTGTCAGAGAGGAAATGGTGCACGCCTTTCCTCCTATTCCAGAAAGAACGTGCACACTTTTCCAATTCGATTACTCGCCGATAATCGTTAATTTTCTTGTTTTTTCTGCAACAGCTTCTGGGTCTACTTTGATTCTTGCAACGCCTGTTTCCATTGCTGCTTTTGCCACTGCTTTAGCTACCGCTGGTGCTACACGTGCATCAAATGGTGCAGGGATGACGTATTCCGCTGACAATTCTTCATCTGATACAAGGGAAGCAATCGCTTCAACAGCCGCAATTTTCATTTCTTCGTTAATGTGTGTTGCACGTACATCGAGCGCTCCGCGGAAAATGCCAGGGAATGCAAGGACGTTGTTCACTTGGTTCGGGAAGTCAGAACGGCCAGTTCCTACAACACTTGCACCTGCTGCATGTGCATCTTCTGGCATGATCTCTGGGTTTGGATTTGCCATTGCGAAGATCACAGGATCTTTTGCCATTTTTCCAACCATTTCTTTTGTTAAAGCACCTGCTACTGAAACGCCGATAAAGACATCTGCGCCTTCAATTACTTCTTCTAAAGAGCCTTCTTTACGGTCTTGGTTCGTAAATTTAGCTACTTCGTTTTTCACTGCATTCATACCGTTCGGGCGGCCTTCGTAAATAGCGCCTTTTGTATCACACATAATGATATCACGTACACCGAAATGATAAAGAAGTTTGATAATCGCAATTCCTGCTGCTCCAGCACCGTTTGCAACTACTTTAATTGAAGACATTGATTTTCCAGACAGCTTCAGTGCATTCACAAGTCCTGCTACTGTTACAATCGCTGTACCGTGCTGATCATCATGGAAAACAGGAATGTTTGTCTCTTTTTTCAAACGCTCTTCAATGATGAAGCAGTTTGGTGCTGCAATATCTTCAAGGTTCACGCCGCCAAACGTCGGCTCAAGAAGCTTCACTGTTTCAACGATTTTGTCTACATCGTTTGTTGCAAGTGCGATTGGGAATGCATCAACACCTGCAAAACTTTTGAATAATACAGCTTTACCTTCCATGACCGGAAGAGATGCTTCCGCACCGATATTTCCAAGCCCTAACACAGCGCTTCCGTCTGTGACAACAGCGACCATATTACCTTTCATTGTATAATCATACACTTTGCTTGTGTCGTCATAAATATCTTTACATGGCTCTGCAACACCTGGTGAGTAAGCCAAGCTCAAGTCTTTCGCATTTTTCACTTGTACTTTTGATTTTGATTCGAGTTTGCCTTGATTCTCTTTGTGCATATGTAATGCTTCTTCTCTTAATGACATGTGATGAACACTCCTTCAAGTGGAAAATGATTTAATGAATTGCTAAGTTGATAAGCACATACTTGGCAGTTTAAATACACAGAATCTTTAAAATGATAACACAATAGGTGAAATTGTAAAACATATTCAGACGATTTGTCATCATTTAATCACAACGTTTTGTTCACCGAGCAGCTCTTTTAACTGGAAGATCACGGCATGATCTGCATGAACTTTGTATGCATCTGGAAGTCTCATCGTCTTTTTTTGCTTTTCATAATACAAATAGACATCTGCTTCTCCGCTGTGCAAAGAGATCACTCGTTTTACTTGCTCAAGCAGCTCCTGCGTATGGTTTTCTTCTTTCACCCGAATGTAGACAGACTCTTTTCTTTTTGTGCCCATCTCTTCAAGCAGAACTGCTTCTTGCACGATGATTTGACTGCTGTCATTTCTGACATCTATTCTGCCTTCAACATAAAGCATGGCGCCCTCCTCAAGTAAGGGGGACAGCTTTCTGAATTGCTCTGGAAAGACGACGCCTTCCATTTCTCCCGTTTCATCCCCAAATGTGACAAATGCCATCGATTGTCCATTTTTTGTTCGAATCGATTTCACTTTTGTCAAAAGACCACCCATTGAGATCGTTCGCTTTATATAAGAAGAAAGTCTGATGATTTCTACTGCTCCATTCTCTCTTAAACGATCTCGATACGCTTGTACTGGGTGGTTTGATAAATATAAACCGAGTGCCTCTTTTTCAAATTTCAAAAGGTCGACAAGCGGCAGTTCGTCTATCTCAGCATATTTTGGCTTAATGGAGAAGGTTGTATCCCCAAGAAAGTCCAGCTGGTCCTCAGGTGTTAAAAATGACACGTGGTCTAACGCAATATCTATCGATGCTAAAAGCGAAGCACGATTTGGATAAAACTCATCCATCGCCCCTGAAAAAATGAGCGCTTCAATCGTTTTTCGGTTTACACTCTTTGGTGATACCCTTGCGCAAAAATCAAATAAATCTTCAAACGGCTTTTCCTGTCTTGCTCTGTATATATCCTTTACAGCTGACACTCCGACATTTTTGATCGCTCTTAAGCTGTAGCGGATCTCCCCTTTTTCAACCGTAAATGGAAATTCACTCTTATTAATAGAAGGCTTCAACACAGAGATCCCTTTTTCCTTTGCCTCATAGAAATATTGAGCGACTTTGTCTTCATTTCCAATCACACTAGTTAAAAGTCCGCACATAAAATATAACGGATAATGCGCTTTTAAATAAGCAAGCTGAAAGCCAATCATGCTATATGCGACAGCATGGCTTCTATTAAAACCATAGTTTGCAAATTTGACGATTAAGTCATAAACATCATTTGCAATGTTAACAGGATACTCCTTTTTTAGGCATCCTTCAACAAAATGGCTTCGCTCTTCATCAAGGACCTTTTTATCCTTTTTTGAAACGGCCCTTCTTAATAGATCGGCCTCGCCTAGCTGAAAGCCCGCCATCTTTGCTGCAATCAGCATGATTTGCTCTTGGTAAACGATGACCCCGTAAGTGTCCTTTAAAATGTCATACAAATCTGGGTGCGGGTAAGAGACCTTCACCCTGCCGTGCTTTCGGTCGATAAAGAGCGGGATATTCTCCATTGGACCTGGCCGGTAGAGGGCATTGACTGCCACGATGTCTTCTAGACTAGAAGGTTTCAGCCGTCTTAGCACCTGGCGCATCCCCTGTGATTCAAGCTGGAAAATCCCTGTTGTATCTCCTGCTGATAACAATTCAAACGTTTTTTGATCTTGATACGAAATGTCACTAAAGTTAATGTGGACGTTCTCCTGTCTTTCAATCTGGTTTTTAATGGATTCGATTAGCGTTAAGTTTCTTAACCCTAAGAAATCCATCTTTAGAAGTCCTAGATCTTCTAAATAATTCATGGCATACTGCGTTAAATACACACCATCATGGCCGTCTTGGATCGGAACAACCTGCGTCAGCGGCTCTTCGCTTAGCACAACGCCGGCTGCATGTGTCGACGTGTGTCTTGGCAAGCCTTCTACCTTTAAAGCTGTCTGGAAGACCTTTCGAAGTTCTTCTGATTGCTGGAGCAGCGTTTTTAATTCGGGAGATGCGGCCACCGCTTCTTTCAGCGTCGTCCCTGGCTTCGATGGGACGAGCTTTGCAAGACGGTCCGCTGCCTTTGAATCAATCCCCATCACACGTCCGACATCCCTTAAGGCTGCCTTTGCAGCAAGCGTTCCAAACGTAACAATTTGAGCCACATGCATGTCCCCGTATTTGTCTTTTACATAAGAAATCATTTCATCTCTTCTCGTGTCAGGAAAATCAATATCAATATCCGGCATGCTGATTCGCTCAGGATTTAAGAAACGCTCAAATAAAAGGCCGTGACGGATCGGATCGACATCTGTAATAGACAGAACATAGGCAACAAGTGAGCCTGCTGCTGACCCCCGTCCTGGGCCTGTGACAATGCCGTGGTCATGCGCATACTTCATAAAATCCCATACAATAAGAAAATAATCACTGAAATTCATTTTTTGGATAATGCTTAGCTCATACTCAAGCCTTTTGACATACGTTTCATTTGAAGCGATCTTTCTTTGTTTCATGCCTTCCGCGCACACTCTTCGTAAAAATTGATCTGCTGTCGATTGATCAGGAGTTGGATAGGATGGCAGTTTTGTCTGTCCAAGATTTAAATCTACTTCACAGCGGTCTGCGATCTCAACCGTTCTTGAAAGCAGTTCAGGATCATCCTCATACCATTCCGTCATCTCTTCGATGGATCTGAAATGCTTTTCTCCTCGGTCTTCCTCTATATCTGAAAGCTGCTTTCCTGCTTTTATGGCCTTTAAACATGTATACGCCGTTTTGTCCTCTCGGTTGATGTAATGAACATCTCCCGTCGCGACAAGTGGAATTTCCGCACTTTTTGAGACGTCCCGCAACTTTCCGGCAAGCGACTCGTCTTGCTGAAATGGCTGAACAGCAATGTACACATGCCCCCCGCCAAAAATACGTTTCAAATGGCTTGCTGCATCGTGCGCTTCTTCTAACTGATCATGCTTCAGCAGCGTTTCAATATAGCCAGATGTGCCTGGCGTTATGGCAATAAGCCCATGATGATAGCTTTTCAGCCATTTTTCTTTCAGTCCAGCTTTTGATTTTGATTTCAGCACACTACTAATTTTGATCAGATTTTGATAGCCTTCATTGTTTTTTGCAAGGAGTACCAAGGGATAAGCCTCTGTCTCTTGTTCATCTATGAAGACAGAAGCTGTTAAACCGATGACCGGCTTGATGCCATGTTTTTTACATTCCTTATAAAATTCAACCGTTCCATACATCACATGGTCATCGGTAAGAGCGAGCGCTTTGTAGCCAAGTTCTTTCGCTTTTAGCACGAGCTCCTTTACCTTAGCTGCACTGCTTAACAAGCTGTATCCACTGTGGACCTGAAGATGAACATAAGACATGCTTAATCCACTCCTTTCGTCTAAAGTCATTCTTTCATTATAAAACGCGATGCGGTGAGAAACAAATGTTCTTTCTTTTCCGTCCGTTCATACTTGTCCAGAGCACGCCATATATTGAATAGAGTGAGGTGGAAAAAATGGATGTGAAGGAAGCCTTTATTCCGAACTTTATTAGCTGTTACTTTATCGCACTTGGGGTGATTTTAGGTGGTGCCATTATAGGCGGTGTAGGTGCATATTTATCCGGTCAGCCTCCCCTATCAATTATTTCAAGTCTTGCCAACCGTTTAAAAATTTGGGCGCTTGTCGCCGCAATCGGCGGCACATTTGATGCGGTCTATAGCTTTGAAAGAGGCATTTTCGAAGGAAACACGCGTGATATTTTCAAACAGATCTTATTAATTATCTCTGCCATGGGCGGTGCACAAACGGGATATCTCATTATTACGTGGCTCACTCAGGAGCATGTGTCATCATGAGAGTGCCGGAGCTGTATAAACGCCCAGGCTGGCAGCGTTTTTTTGCTGGAATGATGTTCGGCGCGATTATCAGCTGGCTGATTTTCCTCTTTACATATGGAACCTTTCAGGAAAAGCAGGTGACACTGCTCAGAAGCCAGCAGCACCATATGGACAGTCTGAAAGAACAAATCACACTCTATCGGGAAGATTTGCATAAGTTAAATGAGGATAATAAGCAGCGGCTGCTGATCCAAAGCGTAGATGTTCATCTCGTGAATCGTGAGCAATATAAAATCCCAGAGCCGGATACGCTAAAGTTTGAAGATCAGGTCAAAGAGGACATCTCAGAAGTCATCACAAAGGATATTGAAAGTGTCTACAAAACAAAGGAATTATTAAAACGAACGGTGGAAAATAAAGAATATACGATTCGGGAAAAGGCATACCGCGCCAAAGTGACAGAGCTGACGATTTATACGAAGCTTTCACTGGAAGTGCGTATTTCATTTGCTGAATAAATGATCCTGTGGAATTTTTATGAATTTCTGCCCTCAATGATCGCTTTTCACTCCAAATTTTTATACACTAAAAGAAGAACGATATCCTAAATAGAAAGAGGTGAGAACAATGGAGGTTTATAGCTATCGTCAAATGGCACGAGACAAAGCAAGCCGGATCAAAGACGGCATGTGTGCTTATGCTGAGACAGAAATGATGGCTCATTTAATTAAAAAAGAATTAAAGCATCAAAATCTCCAAGCCTATGAAGATTCAACGGACATCGGCTGCTGGTTTATCCCTGTATCCAATTAACCCTTTTCTCCAGCATCATCGTGAGAGAGGAGACTTGAAGCCTTCCTCTCTCACGATGATGATTTACATACTTCTTCTAAATCACGCAAGATTTCATCTGCCACGGCCCAATCAAAAATGGACGCACCGGCTGCAAGCGGGTGACCGCCGCCATGATATTTTTTAGCAATGGTGTTAATGACAACGCCTTTAGAGCGGAATCTGACACGAATCTGATCGTTTTCTTCCACAAAAAAGACCCAAGCTTTAATACCTGCAATATTTCCAAGTGTCCCAACAAGCTGCGAGGCTTGCTGCGCCGTTGTTTGGAACGATTCCAAAATGTCACGTTTAATAAAAACAGAGGCTACCCCATTCTCTGACAAAGAGATATGTTGAAAAATATAGCCATTTAATTTCACGACATTCAAATCCGTCTCATACAATTGATTGAAAAGGTCTGATGATGAAAATGGATATTCGATTAGTTCCCCTGCATATTTGAGTGTCTTTTTCGTTGTATTTGGGAAAAGGAAGCGGCCTGTGTCTCCTACAATGCCGGCATAAATCAGTTCAGCCGCCTTTGTATTCAGCTGATATCCTTCTTCTTTCCCCTCTAAATACAATTCATAAATCATTTCACTCACAGAGCTTGCCTCTGTATCCACCCAAAGCAAGTCACCATAAGGATCTTCATTCGGATGATGATCAATTTTCATTAATCGATCACCCATTGAATAGCGCTGATCATCAATTCTTGCTTGATTGGCTGTATCACAGACAATGACAAGGGCACCTTTATACACTTCGTCCGGTACCTCATCGAGTTCATATAAAAATGAAAGGGTTGGCTCCGGGGTTCCAGTCGCATAAATATTTTTTTCTGGATAGGTGGCACGCAAGATTTCCGTAAGGCCGCACTGCGATCCATACGCATCAGGATCTGGTCTTACATGTCTATGGATGATGATGGTGTCATATAATGATATGGTTCTAATCAGTTCTTTTTTCATAAAAACTCCTTCTTATGCGATACTCTTTTTATTATTAAATCATAATCTATCCTGACGGAAAAGTGAGGAATAGACAATTTATTCTAGTAAGCAAGCCTATTTACGTTTAAAATAGGGTTGTAATCACTTACAATGGAGGCTTGACACATGCTTGTTTTGATTGTGTTTATTATTAGTTCTGCCATGTTTTATTTATACTACAAAGCAAAGAATGTCCGTACGAACCGTCCAGTCGAGAAGAAATTCTGGTCGGCCAAATCCAGTATGGCACTTGGCTGCTTTGTCCTGCTCTTCGGTGTGAATCAATTATTTTTAAACCGTTCGTCACTCGCATTTGTCATTGGATTTATTTTTGTTGCAGTTGGTATCGGCAGTACGTGGGCTGGGTATAAAGCCTACAAGCATTATCTTCCGCTCTTTTTAAAGGAAGGCGAAAAAGATCACGCATAATGAGAGAGAAGGGCTAAAATGATGTTTATTTTAGTCCTTTGTCTTCTTCGCAATCGCCCTTTTATCATTATCCTCTCTCCATCAGCTGCACCATCAGCATCGCTTTCCCTACGATATTTGATTGGTGGTACACCTCAACTTCCAGCTTTCCAAACTTGCGCCCTACTTCTAAAATATTCGGCTTGATCTGTATCGTCGATTCCATTTGTACCGGTTTTAAGAAGTAGACAGAGAGACTTTCGACAATCAGCTCGCCTTTTTTATGAGATTTTAAGAAACGGTTGGCTGCTTCGATTAAAATTTGTGTAAACACACCATATGAAATATTGCCAAGCTGGTTTGTCATTTGTGGTGTGACCTCATATTGATAAACCGCATCTGCTTTCGGTTTTTCTGTATCGGTTTCTTTAAACCCTCTCGACACAACGTCATCCAGTTTTTCTCCGACCTGCGGCTGCTTTTGGATCATTTGCAGCGCCTTGAGCACATCCTGACGGCTAATCATCCCAATCAGCTTCGCATGATCATCTACAACTGGCAGCACCTCAATGCCTTCCCACACCATCATTTGTGCAGCAGAGGCAACAGATGTTTTGCCAATGACTGTGAGCGGATTTTTCGTCATCACCTTTTCAATCGGTGTAGAGCGGTCATAGCCTGCAATATCCTTTGAGGTGAGAATGCCGTGAATCTTCATTTGATCATCTGCTACCGGGAAGCGGCCGTGTCCTGTTTCGTAATTCTTTTCATACCATTTCTCAAGCTTATCCTCTGGTGATAAGTATACGGTCCGTTCAATCGGCGTTAAAATATCCTCCACAAGCACAATCTCTTTTTTAATTAATTGGTCATAAATGGCCCTGTTAATGAGAGCCGCTACCGTAAATGTATCGTAGCTTGTCGATAATATTGGCAGCTCAAGCTCATCTGCGAGCTGAATGATTTGTTCATCTGTTGAGAATCCGCCTGTGACCAGCACAGCCGCTCCTGCCTCTAATGCTTGCCTGTGGGCATTGATCCGGTTTCCGACGATCAGCAGGTTTCCAGCTGCCGTATATCGCATCATCGCATCCAGCTCCATCGCTCCGATGACAAATTTGTTTAACGTTTTATGTAAGCCTGCTCGTCCTCCAAGCACCTGTCCATCAATGACATTGACAACTTCCGCATATGTCAGTTTTTCAATATTTTCTTTTTTCTTCTGTTCAATTCGAATGGTACCGACGCGTTCAATGGTACTAACGAACCCTTTATTCTCAGCATCTTTGATGGCCCGGTAAGCGGTGCCTTCACTCACTTTCATTTCTTTCGCTATGCGCCGGACAGAAATTTTCTCTCCGACATCTAATGAATCAATATACGATAAAATTTGCTCATGCTTTGTCGCCAATCCCGTTCACCCTTTTTGTTTTCAGCGTTTTCATCTATGTTTCATTATAAAGGCAGGAGGCTTTTAATAGCAATTTGTCTTTTACTTCAGCACGATGCAGACAAACAAAAAAGCCGGCATTTGTGTGCCGGCTTTTGTTCATGATGATCAAATTTCAATGGATTCTCCG
Organism: Bacillus sp. SIMBA_154; assembly: GCF_046536015.1. Classification (NCBI taxonomy): domain Bacteria; kingdom Bacillati; phylum Bacillota; class Bacilli; order Caryophanales; family Bacillaceae; genus Bacillus; species Bacillus sp. SIMBA_154. Next base: position 42,689 of record NZ_JAWJBV010000006.1, on the reverse strand, counting down.
CTGTTTAACACGTGACCTACGCCGCCGTGCAGGCTGTCTGCAAATGCATGCGGGTCCTGCTCAATTGGCGGGAATGTGCTGTAGTGAATCGGCACGACCTGCTTTGCACGAAGCCATTCTGCTGCGATTCTTGCATCGTCCGGCCCCATGGTGAAGTTATCACCGATTGGAAGGAATGCGAGCTCGATATGATTCAGCTCACCGATCAGCTTCATATCTGAAAAGAGCGCAGTGTCTCCAGCATGATAAATCGTTTTGCCCTCTGCGGTAAATAAAATACCTGATGGCATGCCTGTATACGTAATCGTTTTTGCCTCTTCATCAATGACAGCTGAACCGTGGAACGCTTGTGTGAGCTTAACTTTACCAAATTCAAACTCACGTCCGCCGCCAATATGAAGCGGGTGCGTTTTCACCCCTTGCCAGCTTAAATAGACAGCAAGCTCGTTTGGCGCGACGACGAGAGCGTCATTATTTTTAGCCATTTCAATGGTGTCACCGAGGTGATCTCCATGTCCATGAGTCAGCAAAATCACATCTGCTTTGATATCCTGTGGTTTGATATCTGTGTGCTTATTTCCATTTAAAAATGGATCAATCCAAATATGGTATCCGTTTGTTTCAATGTGTACGACTGAATGTCCATGATATGTAGCTTTCATGTAGTATGTCCACCTCTCAATTTTGATCTCATATCATCTATTCCCTGTATAAAAAGCTAAAAAACTTAATGCCTATGAATCACGTTAAGTCCACCTGTCGCTTCAATGACAGTCCCTGTAATGAGGTCTGATTGATCATCACATAAAAATGAGATGATGCGCCCTATATCCTCTCCGGTACCAGACCGGCCTATTGGTGTTTCACCGTCTCTGATCTGACGTGCTTCCTCGATCGTGGATTCTTTCATGGCTCCGACGATTTTGCCTGGACAAACCATATTGGCCGTGATGCCATTTTCAGCTTCTTCAATCGCAATGGTTTTCGTCAATGAGGCCAGCCCTACCTTTGCCGCTCCGAAGGCTGATCTGTGCATCCAGCCTGGTGCATGATCTGCCCCTTGGAAGCCATACGTGATAATGCGGCCAAAGCCTTGTTTTCTCATCATAGGGATCACCATTCGGAACAAATGGAACACTGCGGATAGGTTGCCTTCCATCATTTGATACCATTCATCTTCAGAGTAATCCGCGAGTTTTTTTCGTTCAAAAATATAAGGCCCGGCATTATTGATCAAGGCATCAATCCGCCCAAATCGCTCTGTTGCCAGCTCTACCATGTTTTTTAAATCTTCTTTGTTTGTCACATCGCCTTGGACAAATTGAAGCTTTTCTTCGTATTCCTGCAATTCTTCTTTCATCTGCCGGACAGCTTCATCATCACTTCGATAATTCACTGTCACAGAATACCCCATATTCAGTAAAAACTCGGTGACTTTCCTGCCAAGTCCTTTAGAACCCGCTGTTATTAATGCGTGTCGCACACAATCTCCTCCTAAAGCAAAGGTTGCAAGTTCATGTGTTTCTCATACTATCTTTACTTTACTATAAACCAGCACTGGACGCACTTCTGAACCCTTTGTCTGCTATTCATGATGCGGACGATGGGTTGATCAAACAAAGCCTACAGCTTTTGAGCTATCGCCCCCTCCCCAACTTAAAAACATCATACGCTTTCATGTTCTCCAAGGAGGATGCTTCTCCTTTCTGCATTACAGCAAAAAACCATCCGTCTCATACGAATGGTTTTTTAAAAGGTTACGCTAGGCAGGCTTTTGCTTTTTCTAAAGCGAGCTGAATTTGTTTGAATCCAGTTCCCCCTGCACTTGTTCTTTTTTCAACAGCGACATACGGATCAAGAACGGTGTAAATATCTTGTTCAAAAAGACCGCTCGCTTCTGTGAATGTTTCAAACGGAAGATCACTTAAGTAGATGCCTTTTTGAATGCATGTATACACGAGCTTGCCAACGATTTCGTGTGCTTCACGGAATGGCATGCCTTTTTTCGCTAGGTAGTCTGCCACTTCGGTCGCATTTGAGAAATCCTCTTTAGTTGCTTTTTTCATGACATCTTCGTTCACTGTCATCGTTTGAATCATGCCTGTGAAGATTTGCAGGCTGCCGGCGATGGTTTTCACTGTATCAAACATGCCTTCTTTATCTTCTTGCAGGTCTTTGTTATACGTAAGCGGCAAGCCTTTCATAATGGTGAGAAGCCCCATCAGGTTGCCATATACACGGCCCGTTTTTCCACGGATCAATTCAGCCATATCCGGGTTTTTCTTTTGCGGCATCATGCTGCTGCCTGTTGCGTAAGTGTCATCAAGCTCAATGAATTTGAATTCTTGAGAGCACCATAAAATGGTTTCCTCACAAAGACGTGAGAGGTGCATCATCACAAGGCTGCTGTTAGACAAGAACTCTAAAATGAAGTCACGATCACTCACGCCATCAAGGCTGTTTTCGTAAATATGGTCAAAGCCAAGCAGCTCTGCTGTATATTCACGATCAATTGGGAATGTCGTTCCAGCTAACGCCCCGCATCCAAGTGGAGAGACGTTAATCCGCTTCAAAGAATCTTGAAAGCGCGCTTTGTCACGCTCAAGCATCCAAAAGTAGGCGAGCATATGATGGGCAAAGGAAATAGGCTGTGCACGCTGTAAGTGCGTATATCCTGGAAAGATCGTTTCAACGTGCTGTTCTGCTTTCTCTACAAGCACCTTTTGAAAAGAAGAGATCAGCTCAATGATATGCTCTACTTGGTTATTCAAATATAAATGCATATCTGTTGCGACCTGATCATTCCGGCTTCTCGCTGTGTGCAATTTGCCGCCAAGCGGTCCAATCTCATCAATGAGCATTTTTTCAAGGTTTAAATGAATGTCCTCATAATCTACTGAGAAATCCAGTTCATCCGCCTCTGCCTTTTTCATGAGCGTATTCAGTCCGTCTTTGATGGCAGCGGCCTCCTCATCTTGGAGGATACCGCATTTATTCAGCATACTTGCATGAGCAAGGGAGCCGGTCAGATCTTCTTTGACTAATTGTTTGTCGAAATGAATGGACGCGCCAAACTCATCGACCCATTTTTCTGGTGTTTTTTGAAATCGGCCTCCCCAAAGCTTTTTCATGCCTTAACCTGCTCCTTTTTGTTCACGATGCTGTTTACTTTTGTCGGTAAACCCCAAAGGTTAATAAATCCTACAGCTGCATCATGATCGAATTCATCTGCTTTTGTGTAAGTCGCTAGATTTTCATCATAAAGTGAATATGGTGATTTACGTCCTTCTACAATCGCATGGCCTTTAAATAGTTTCACACGTACAACACCTGTTACGTTCTTTTGTGTTTCTTGTAAGAATGCGTCTAGTGCTTCTTTAAGTGGTGAGAACCATAAGCCGTTGTATATTAATTCAGCCATTTTTTGTTCAACGATTGGCTTAAAGTGAGCGACTTCTTTGACAAGCGTTAAGTCTTCAAGCTCTTTATGCGCTTTTAAAAGTGTGATAGCACCTGGGCACTCGTACACTTCACGAGATTTGATCCCAACAAGACGGTTTTCAACGTGATCGATTCTGCCAACACCATGCTGACCAGCGACCTCATTTAAATGAAGGATCAGATCAGATAATGAATACTGGATACCGTCAATCGCCGTTGGTTTACCTTTTTCAAACGTGATTTCAATGATCTCAGGTGTGTCAGGTGTTTTTTCAAGTGGATTTGTCAGATCGTACGCACCTTCTGGCGGCGTAGCCCAAGGATCTTCTAAAATGCCGCATTCGTTACTTCTGCCCCAAAGGTTTTGGTCGATTGAATACGGGCTGTCTAAGTTAATCGGAATTGGAATGCCATGCTTTTGTGCATAGTCGATCTCTTCATCACGAGACCATTTCCATTCACGCACTGGTGCAAGAACTTCTAGATCTGGATTTAATGCTTTAATGGATACTTCAAAACGAACTTGGTCGTTCCCTTTTCCTGTACATCCGTGTGCAACTGCGACTGCATTTTCTTTCTCTGCTACTTCCACTAATTTTTTGGCAATGAGCGGACGAGATAGTGCAGACACAAGCGGGTATTTTCCTTCATACATGGTGTGTGCTTGCAGTGCAGCAAGTGCGAATTCTTCAGCAAATTCTTCTTTTGCGTCAATCATGTAAGACTGAACTGCTCCGACTTGAAGTGCTTTTTGCTGAACAAATGCTAAATCTTTTCCTTCACCTACGTCCAGGCAGCAAGCAACAACCTCGTATCCTTGCTCTTGTAACCATTTAACTGCAACAGAGGTATCAAGACCTCCGGAATATGCTAATACGACTTTTTTATTTTGTGACATGATTGAAAAGCTCCTCTCACTTGTTTTGATTCTGTGAATGTTTTTTGCATAAAAATAAGTTTTAATTTATAAACATGCATTTAGTATGTATACACTGTAACAAGGAAAAATTGTTTTTTCAACCCCTTTATGAAAAAAACTCTGCCAAATTTTCTTGGCAGAGTCATTTTGGGCTATTTTTGATCCTTTTCAAGCTCTCGCACGACGTGAGGAAGCTCAGGAATAATGAGTTTTGTCATGGCTAAACGAACTGCTCCGGTAGAGCCTGGTGTGGCAAAGACCACTTTTTGGTTAACGACCCCAGCAGTTGCTCTAGACAAGATAGCAGCAGAACCGATGTCTTCTGTATAGCTGAGCATGCGAAAGATTTCACCAAAGCCAGGCAGCTCTTTTGAGAAAAGAGGGGTGATGGATTCAATGGTGACATCCCTTGCCGCTATACCTGTCCCCCCATTTGACAAGACGGCATCAATCTTCGGTTCACTTGTTCCTTCAAGCAGAGCGTCTTGGATCGCTCCAATGTCATCTTTTACAATATCGTATGCAAGAATGAGATGTCCCTGTTCTTTGAGCAAATCAATCATGAGACGGCCGCTTTTATCCGTTTCCTTTGTCCTTGTATCACTGACTGTCATGACTTTTACATGAAGCCTCGCTTTCGCTTCTCGTTTATGTTCTTCAACGCTCATCGTTCGCACCGTCCCTTTCGCTTCGTATAGGACCACATTATAGCATGCTGCTTTGAACAAAAAAGCTCTTTTCCCATTAGGAAAAGAGCTGTACCAATTTATTACGCTAAGCGCATAACGTCTCTTGCAATCATCACTTCTTCGTTTGTAGGAATCACGATGACTTTCACAGGAGAGTGAGGGTAGCTGATGAATGCTTCTTCGCCTCTCATGTTGTTAAGAGATGGATCCCAGTAAACGCCCATGAATTCTAGACCACGAAGTACACGTGCTCGCACTTCTGAACTGTTTTCACCGATTCCAGCTGTGAAGATGATCGCATCTACGCCATTCATTCTCGCTGCATAAGAACCGATGTATTTATGAATACGGCTGGCAAAAATATCAAGAGCTACTTCGGCACGGTCGTTTCCTTCTTCTGTTGCTTCTTCGATATCACGAAGGTCACTTGAAAGACCAGACACACCTAAAAGACCACTCTTCTTATTCAAAGTAGAAAGAACTTCTTCAGCAGTATGTCCTGTTTTCTCCATAATAAATGGAATGAGGGCAGGGTCAATGTTACCTGAACGTGTACCCATCGCAACACCAGCAAGCGGCGTGAAGCCCATTGATGTATCGATTGATTTTCCGCCTTCTACTGCTGCGATACTCGCACCATTTCCAAGGTGGCAAGAAATCAAACGAAGCTCTTCTAACGGACGGCCTAATAGCTCTGATGCACGCTCTGTCACGAACTTATGGCTTGTCCCGTGGAATCCGTATTTACGAATACCAAAGTTTTTGTAGTAGTCGTACGGAAGGCTGTATAGGTAAGACTGCTCTGGCATTGTTTGGTGGAACGCTGTATCGAACACAGCAATCGCTGGTACATCAGGCAGAATTTGTTTGAAAGCTTTGATTCCTACAACGTTTGCAGGATTGTGCAGTGGTGCAAGCTCTGAAAGCTGATCAATCTCATCGATCGCTTCATCTGTTAATAGAACAGAATCGCTGAACTTTTCTCCACCGTGAACCACACGATGTCCTACGCCATCAATTTCACTAAAGTCTTTGATGATGTTGAATTCAGTTAGTTTTTCAAGCAGCATTTTTACAGCTACTGCGTGATCTGGAATATCAGTGATTTCTGTTTTCTTTTCTCCATCTACAGAAATCGTAAAGATACTGTTGTCCATTCCGATTCTTTCAACAAGACCTTTCGTTAAAACGGTTTCTTCTGGCATGTCGAACAATTGGAATTTAAGAGATGAGCTTCCTGCGTTGATTGCAATAATTTTGGACATTCTTGTCGCTCCTTTTACTCAGTTGTTATATAAGGTTTCACGTTTTTTCCGGTGCTATATTCAACCTGTTTGAACGGGTCTTTTATAGTTTAACGATAAGTCCGAAAAATATCTGACTTTTTCATTTAAACATTGAAAACTTTGCATTTCAAGTACACCTTCGAACTGTTATCGCTTACATTGATAAGTCGTTATTTTCTGAATAGTAAAATAGCCAGAAATCACTCTGGCTATTCTTTCGTTTCTTTTTCTTCTATAAACCACTGGTCTAACTTTCTCATCACACCAACCATCGCTTCCTTCTGTGAGAAAGATGGCAGATTGGCAAACAGCATCCGTTTGGGTGCTTGCAGCCCCTCTTTTTTCTTTTGCATGACAAATAAGCTTTTGGCGTGCTTTTTGTCTTTGAACATGGAGACTGGCAGCTGAATTAACGCATTCATATAAGCATGATCTTTGATGAAATCCTTTAGTTGCACACTTTCTTTTCCTTCAAACAAATCGTTTGGAATGATGAAGAATAAGAAGCCGCCTTCTTTCGTGTAACGAAGGCTTTGTTCAATGAATAAATGATGCGCAAAGGCATGTCCTTCTTTTGCCTTTAAGTCATAGTCTGCTGCACGCTCATCATTTGGGTAATAGCCGACTGGAAGGCTGCATACGGTGACATCTGCCGGTGAAATGAGAAGCGGCTCAAGGCTGTCCTGATGGAAAAGCTCTACTTCTTTCTCTTCTAAATTCGCCTGTGCCCAAGCAATTTTAATGAGCACATCATCAATTTCAGATGCAAAGCCGCGCTTTGTTTCTGCAGTGAGATTGTTTAACACAGCAAGCAATAAGTTCCCTGTTCCCGCTGCTGGATCAAAGACAACAAGCTCTTTTTGGCCTTCTAAAAATTTATTCACCAAATAGCTGACAAACAGTCCAATCGTATCTGGCGTCATTTGACGGTTTGGATGGGAAATGTCCTTTTGTCCTTTCAGTACGGCGAGCTGAAACGCTTTACGAGTCTGCTCATGATCATAGGAGGCAAAATCTGCTTTCTCTATTAAGTCCTTCAGTAAACCGTTTCGATCATTTGCCTGGAAAAAGGCTTCTCCTGCTTCTGCCAATGCTTCAATATAGGAAATGCTCTGTTCCTTTTTCAATCGAATCGAGGCTGTATCGAGCAGCTCAAAAATAGTACTCACTTGATCTTTCTGCAATGCTTTTCTCTCCTCGCTTTGTTAAAAGCTAAATATTCTCATTGAAAAGAGCCCCAGTATGAAGCCGGAGCTCTTGTCGATGCTGCTTTTATAACAGTGATTTCGCAGCTTCAATGGCTTTTTCATAATTTGGATGATTCGTTGCTTCGCTTACGTATTCAGTGTAAACCACTTTCCCGTTCGGGTCTAATACGAAAACAGCACGCGCCAATAAACGCAATTCTTTCATATATACACCAAACGCTTCACCAAAAGACATATCTCTGTGATCAGATAATGTTTCTACATTTTCAATTCCGTTTGCTCCGCACCAGCGCGCTTGTGCAAATGGAAGATCTGCACTAATCGTATAAATATTGACCGGACCTAAACCGGCTGCCTCTTCATTGAAACGTCTTGTTTGTGCGTCACACACACCTGTATCAATAGAAGGAATCACTGAGATGATCGTCACTTTTCCTGCTAAATCAGAAAGTGAAACTTCCCCTAGTGAGTTCGTTAGTACCGTAAAATCAGGAGCCTGTTCGCCTACTTTCACTTCATTTCCTACAAGCGTTACAGAACTCCCTTTAAATGTGATTGATGCCAAAACAATTCCTCCCTTATCAAATGTATGGTTCTATCATAGTAGAGAACTCAAAAAACTGCAAAGCCTAATCGTCCATTTTGAAAAAAAAGTTAACTGCAGCGCAGCTAACTTTTTAAAGGTCTATGTCATCTAGTTTTCGTTCTTTGTGGCGGTGCTCCCGTTCATCCTTCTTAAACATATGCTGAAGACGTTCAATTGCTTGAGGAGCAGAATCCAATATTTTATCAAGCAGATGTGTGTGTTCATCCAAATGAAGCATTCGAACTCCGTTTGTTCCCACAATTAAGAAGGCAATTGGTGTAATGGATACCCCGCCGCCGCTTCCGCCGCCAAATGGGAGTCTCGGTTCTTTTCGTTCTTGTTCATCAGAACGTTTTTCTTTCTGTTGGTTACCGTTAAATTCACTGCCGCCGGCTGCAAATCCAAAACCGACCTTTGACACAGTGAGAATGACGCTGCCGTCAGGGGTTTCGACTGGATCGCCGATGATCGTATTCACATCGATCATTTCTTTTAAATTTTCCATCGCTGTCTTCATCAGACCTTGGATTGGATGATCTGCCATTTTCGGGTTCCTCCTTAAACAGATGATTCATTCTTCGTTGCTTGAAGAGAGGCACTTTTTCTTGCCTTTCTCCCTTTTAACCAATGGACAAGTAATCGAATGGCTGCAAGCATAGCATGTCCAATACGAAAATAAGCTATACATGTAAAATGGGTCTGTGACACATTGTGCTGAAAGGCGGGAATGACTTCATATACCGGTTTATGCTTAAAGGTGAGATGCTCCTGCATAAAGGCAAGCAGTGCTCCTTTGACTGACCACACGCCGCCGGCTGCCACACCTGTTAAAGCGGCGTCATGAAAGCCGATCCATGTCGACCAGTGAAACGATACAATTTTGATGTGAATGAAGAACTTCCGCATGATCCGGTTTAGATCTACTATCTCTTTTGTGATGCGCTCCATTTGATGAAGGATTTGCTTCATATCACGTTTTCCCACTTTTTTATGCATGGACCCTTTTTCGTGACTAGGCGTTTTGGAGCTCGCCATTTTCTTTTCACGAATATCAATCGTTTGATCTTCCGGATTGACCTTCACCATCGGAATCTCTTTTTTGAGTCTGACCATTCCATATAAGGTGATGACCTTCAGCCCAATGTGGTCATTGTCATTTGCATGCGAATAATCCAGTGAAATGGTCACTTTCATGAAAATCAATAAGATCACAAGGAACAAAAAAGCTGCGATCCAAACGTAAAGCACTGTGCTCACTTCCTCCATAACAAATGATGCTTCCCCTACGATTATGGCTCTCATTCTGGATTTTATACCCAATCATCAAAAAAGAGTTTGACCGGCTTCGGTCAAACTCCCTTTGGTTACACGTTCGATTCTGTTTTTTCATATAGATGTTCATGGACGACCACTGTATCAGCAAAGTAGTCATGAACCCCTTGTTTTCTCGGTGAGAACCCAACGACAGCATAGAGAACAAAAAGTGAATTAATATATCGTCCAACAATTTCTCTAAAGAAAATGACATCCCATGCCAGCTGCTTCTCAGGCTGAAGTGAGACCACTTTGATCCCAAACACCATCTTGCCGAGGGTTTGATGAAAAATTTTCGTCATGATGGCGAAATAAAGCAGGAAAACAATCGTCGTTGTGACGGAAAATGGAGAAAACCACCCTCCTCCTTTTGACCAGCCAAACAGACTAAAGATTGGAGAAGCCGTCAAATGGTTAACACCCCAAACGACGAGCCAATCAAGGATAAACGCCCAAAATCTAATCCAAAAACCTGCAAAGGCCTGCTCTTCAATTGAAGCGCGCTTCGCAAGGGCGGGCTTCAATTCTTCCTGCTGGCTGCGGCTTTCGCTTACTTCATCGAATGTAGAATCCATCTATGATCCCTCCTTTATTTTGAATAGAGATACATCGGTTTAGACCCGTTTGAGCCAGCCAGTGTTTCTTTTAAATTCAGAAAATCAATTTCGCTTTTAAAGAGCTTGCTTGCACTCATATTCAGAAGAGAGTTCCAGCCAAAGCTTTGAGAATAGCTGATGACTTTTGCCCCTTTTAAGCCTTTTTCATTTTTCTTCATCGCTTTTAGTGCATCTTCATAGTATCCAAGCTCATCCACTAATCCGTTGGACTTCGCCTGTGTTCCGTCATATACTCGGCCATCGGCAATTTTCTTGACGTCCTGTTTAGACATGCCGCGTCCTTCAGAAATGACTTTGACAAACCCTTCATAGGAGTTGTCGACCATGCTTTGCATGATGTCGCGCTCATCCTTTGTCATATCACGATTTGGAGACATGATATCTTTGAATTTCCCGCTCTTAATGGTTTCATATTTAATGCCTAAATTATCCGCCAGCTTTGAATAATTCAAGCTTTGCATGATCACGCCTAGAGAACCTGTTAATGTTTCAGGTGAAGCAAAGATTTTCTTCGCTGGTGTCGACACATAATAACCGCCAGAAGCTGCCATTGAGCCCATGGAGACGTAAACTGGCTTCTTCGCTTTTTTCACTTCTTCTAATTTTTTATGTATTTCAGCACTTTCATAGACACCGCCGCCAGGAGAATTCACTCGCAGCAGGACACCTTTTACAGATGCATCCTCTTTTGCTTTATCTAGTTCTTTTAAGAACGCACGATGATCATACGCTTCTCCGCCTAAAAGGCTTGATGCACCGCCATTATCTTGAATCGTTCCATTAATCTCAAGAACAGCAATTTTACCTGCACCGCTGCCATCCTCTAGTACCTTCTCTTCTATTTCATCCCCGAATTGATAGCTCATTTTATTGTCATTGAAACTTTCGAACAAGGCCATCGTGACACTAATGACAATTGAAGATCCGAAAACACCAAGTGCAATGATTAAGGCTACCCATCTTTTCGCATTCATCTCTTTCTCCTCCTTTTTTGTCTCACTTCATTCATACGAATATCCACATGAAATGTTTCACAGGAATTGTGGTTTTTTTACATTTCATTTCAACATATGATAGCACCTATCTTAAATGACGATCAACTTTGCATCGTCTACTATGAGAAGCTCATGACGAAAAATTGGCTTTTTTATCCTCTCCCTACACCTAATAGTCTAGATGTTCACCACAACAAAACACCCAGACCATTCTTTCATTAGAAAACAGCTATTCAATTATGCTCAAAGTCAGTCATTTCGAATCACTTACATCGACTCATTTCTAAAAAAGCAAACCCTATCATGATAGGCGTCTTTCTAATATTTTTACTTTCATATGAAAAAAGTGTAAAATGTGAGCAAGGGTTTACATGTAAGCCCTTTAATATTGGAAATCTATTTTTGACAACGAAGGGGAGAACGTCAATGACAGACAATCGTCGCAATGTATTTTTCTTTTACAAAAAAGATCATGAATTGGATGGACACATTTCTTCTCTGGAGAAGCTCGCTACTGATCAAGGCTTTCAAGTCGTAAAGCGTGCAGAGGATGCCCATATTATTGCTTCAATTGGCGGGGATGGCACATTTCTTCAAGCAGTCCGCAAAACGAATTTCCGTGATGACTGCTTGTATGTAGGGGTATCAAAAACTGAGAATTCGCATCTATACTGCGATTTTTCATTAGAACATTTTGATAAAATGATTGATGCCATGAACACCGAACAGATTGAAGTGAGGAAATATCCAGTCATTGATGTAAGCGTTGACAGTACAAATCAGTTCCAATGCTTAAACGAACTGTCGATCCGCTCTAGCATCATTAAAACATTTGTCATCGATGTATATATAGATGATTTTCACTTTGAAACGTTTAGAGGCGACGGAATGATTATTTCGACTCCGACCGGCTCAACGGCCTACAATAAATCCGTAAACGGCGCCGTCGTTGATCCGATGCTCCCTTGTATGCAAGTGACAGAGCTTGCATCTCTTAATAACAACTCGTACCGTACGCTTGGCGCTCCTTTCATCTTAAGCAGTGACCGCAAGCTGACGCTGAAGGTCGTGCAGGACGGAAACGACCATCCGATTATCGGGCTTGATAATGAAGCCCTCGGCACAAAACACGTCAAACAAATTGACATTGGCCTTTCAGGAAAAGTGATTAAAACGGTGAAATTAAAAGACAACTCATACTGGGAAAAAGTCAAACGCAGATTCCTTTAATAAAAAGCTCCTATATGGGGCTTTTTTTCATGTCTTTTCATTCAAGGTCATGGTGTCTTTGAAAAGATATGGTATGATGTCACAAGTATGAATGTACGAAAAGGAGAACACGATGCCATTACAACATTTTGATCAATATCCATTAAGTGATGAATTGAAACAAGCGTTAGAAGCGCTTCACTTCCATACACCTACACCCGTTCAGCACGAGACCTTATCGGTTGCTTTTTCAAAGCAGGATCTAATCGTCAAATCTCAGACAGGCAGCGGCAAGACAGCAGCCTATGGTCTGCCTATATGTGAAATGGTGGATTGGGCTGAAAATAAACCCCAAGCCCTCATCCTCGTTCCAACACGCGAACTTGCAATGCAGGTCAAGCAAGACCTCACCAGCCTTGGACGATTTAAACGAATCAAAGCGGCAGCCATTTATGGAAAAGCCCCTTTTCAAGCCCAAAAAGTAGAGCTTGCACAAAAAAACCATGTTGTGTGCGGAACACCAGGGCGAATATTGGATCACCTAGAAAAGGGTACTCTTTCTTTAGAAAACCTCAAATTTTTCGTGTTAGATGAAGCAGATGAAATGCTGAACATGGGATTTATTGATCAAGTCTCTTCCATTATTCAGCATCTGCCGCCAAAGCGCATGTCAATGCTGTTTTCAGCGACGATGTCTGCTGAAATGAAAGAATTGAGCGAGCAGTTTTTACAATCGCCAAAAGTGATTGAGATTGCACGTGAGGAAAAATCTGTGCAGCAAATCACCCACACCGTGATTGAAACAGAGGAAGAAGCCAAATTCTCACTTCTCCAGCGAACGATCGTCATCGAAAATCCTGATAGCTGTATCATTTTCTGCAATACACAGGAACGCGTGAATGAACTGACGATCAAGCTGGACGATTGGGATGTCCCTTGCGACAAAATCCATGGGGGCATGAGACAGGAAGACCGCTTTGACGTCATGGATGAATTCAAAAACGGTGAGTTCCGCTATCTGATCGCAACAGATATAGCAGCCCGGGGAATCGATGTAAGCGATATGACACATGTCATTCATTACGACCTGCCTTATGAAAAAGAACGCTATATTCATCGAACTGGAAGAACCGGTAGAGCGGGTAAAAGCGGGAAAACGATTGCGTTTATGACAAGGCACGCGCAGCCGCTCATTGATGAATTAAAGCAGGATGCTGGCATTGATTTTCACACTCAGCCTTATCCGACGAAGGAAGAAGCAGAGCAGCATGTAGCCAGCTTCGAAGAGAAGATTGAAACACCTATTCAAAAGGAAAATAAGCAAGCCGGCGTAGAAAAAGATATTATGAAGCTTTATTTTAACGGCGGGAAGAAAAAGAAACTGCGGGCCGTTGATTTCGTTGGGACCATTGCCAAAATAGAAGGCGTTGCATTCGATGACATTGGAATTATTACGATTCAGGACACGAAAACGTATGTAGATATTTTAAACGGGAAAGGTCCTCTTGTACTGAATGCTATGCGTCACACAACCATTAAAGGCAAGCAGTTAAAAGTACATGAAGCACGCTCATAAAAAGTGAAGGCCGCAGCGCCTTTACTTTTTTATTTGTGATGAAATGAATCCACAAACCCTGATGCTGTCAGGCTTTTTGATGTTCCAACATGACAAATGTCATATCAAATACATGATGGGTGCTACTATGAGCATGACGACTTTCCTTCTATACTTTGAAGTAGAAAGAAACGGAAAGGACTTGAACTTTCATGACGACTTCAACAAACACACAGCAGCAAGCCACTTTAAGAAAACAAGTAGGCCAATTTTCTGGTGCTGATTCAAAAAAAAGTATCATGCAGCTCTTTAATACATTTATTCCATTTTTGGGGCTTTGGTTTCTTGCCTATTATAGCCTGAACATCTCCTACCTTTTAACCCTCTTCTTTGCGGTTATTGCAGCTGGTTTTTTAGTACGTGTCTTTATTATTTTTCACGACTGCTGCCACCAATCCTTTTTTAAACAGAAGCCGCTGAATCACCTGTTTGGTTTCATAACGGGTGTACTCACCCTTTTCCCTTATCTTCAATGGCAAAGAGATCATTCGATTCACCATGCCACAAGCAGTAATTTAGACAAACGAGGTACTGGTGACATTTGGCTCCTGACAGTCAAAGAATATCAAGAAGCATCTGTATGGACGAAATTTCGCTACAGATTTTATCGTAATCCTTTTGTCATGTTTATTTTAGGACCGATCTTTGTTTTCTTGTTTCAAAACCGCTTCAACGTCAAAAATGCTCGTAAAAAAGAGCGCTGGAATACCTATTTCACAAACATATCGATTGTTTTGCTCGCAGGGGCTACCTATCTCCTTTTTGGCTGGCAAGGTTTGTTACTTGTCCAAGGTCCAATCTTTCTGATTTCTGGATCAATTGGTGTATGGCTGTTTTATGTGCAGCATACGTTTGAGGATTCTTACTTTGAAGCTGATGAGCATTGGAATTATGTGCAGGCAGCTGTAGAAGGCAGTTCTTTTTACAAATTGCCAAAGCTCCTTCAATGGTTAACAGGCAATATCGGTTATCACCATGTCCATCATTTAAGTCCGAGGGTACCGAATTATCATTTAGAGCATGCTCATGAGCATAGTGAGCCGCTTCAAAATGTTCCAACCATTACGCTGAAAACAAGTATTGATTCAATGAAATTCAGACTTTGGGATGAGGAAACGAAAGCATTTGTTACCTTTAGAGAGGCGCGCCAGACGAAAAGCACACCTGTCATCAAAGGAGACATTCTCAAGAAGAATGCATAAACGACGCAAGCTCTTTCTTACAATAGAAGGAGCTTGTTGGTATTTACAGGATGCGGCAACGTGTTCAATTTGATAAAGTAGTGAAAAAGAATGAAAATGGAAAAGGTGATTCACGGATGAAAAAACAACTTAAAATTCAAAAATTACATGGGATTTCCCCATATATATGGGCCATTTTTTTCATCCTGCCCTTTTATTTTATCCTTAAGACGCCTTCGACTTTAGGTATTGTGATCGGCATCATATTAAACGTCGTCTTTTTTGCCGTGTATCGTTTTGCCTTTGTCGCAAAAGGCTGGGCTTTATATGTATTCGGCCTTCTATTGATTGCAATTTCTACTGGCTACGTGATGCTCTACAGCTACATTTATTTCGCTTTTTGCATCGCCTATTTCAATGGACATATTAAAAGAAAAGTACCTTTTTATATCTTATACTATATTCATGTCGGGAGCGCCGCTGTTGCGGTGAACTTTAGCTTGATTTTAAAAAAGGGATGGTTTCTCACACAAATTCCTTTTGTTGTGATCACACTCATTAGTGCCATTCTCCTCCCTCTCAGCATTCGAAGCAGGAAAGAACGTGAACGGCTTGAAGAGAAATTAGAAGATGCCAATGAACGGATCGCCGATCTTGTGAAGCTTGAAGAAAGGCAGCGCATTGCACGTGATCTGCATGACACCCTTGGCCAAAAGCTTTCTCTTATCGGTTTAAAGAGTGACCTTGCTCGAAAACTCATCTATAAAGATCCTGAACAAGCTCGTGCCGAACTAAAAAGCGTCCAGCAGACCGCTAGAACGTCTCTTAATGAAGTGCGGAAGATCGTTTCCTCCATGAAAGGCATTCGAATCAAGGATGAAATGTCGAACATAAAGCAAATTCTCGAAGCGGCCGGGATTGAATTGATCTATGATGAAAAGGGAGCACCGAAACACATCTCTCTTCTCAACGAAAACATTGTGAGCATGTGCATAAAAGAGGCCGTTACGAATGTCGTTAAACATAGTGAAGCCACTGTCTGTAAAATCACCATTCACCAAAAGGCAAAAGAAGCCGTCATCACGGTTGAAGATGATGGAACATTTAAAGGAGATCACCCCTCCTCTCAAACGAAGGGACATGGCCTTTTAGGGATTAGAGAAAGATTGGAATTTGCAAATGGACGCCTTCATATTGAGACAAAACATGGGACGAAGCTGATCATGAGCATTCCAAATGATTCAGCAGCCAAAGAATAGGAGGAAATGAAATGATCAACATCTTTATCGCAGAAGATCAGCAAATGCTGCTTGGTGCACTCGGTTCACTACTTGATTTAGAAGACGATATGACGGTTGTTGGAAAAGGCACAAACGGCCAGGACGCCATTGATTTTGCTAAAAAACACCCCGTTGATATATGTTTAATGGATATTGAAATGCCAGGGAAATCTGGACTTGATGCAGCCGAAGAACTCAAGGAATCAGATGTGAGAATCATCATTTTAACGACCTTTGCCCGTTCTGGATATTTCCAAAGGGCGCTGAAAGCTGGCGTTAGCGGCTATATGCTGAAAGACAGCCCAAGTGAAGATCTGGCAAGTGCCATTCGCAGCGTGATGAAAGGAAAAAAGGTGTACGCCCCGGAATTGATGGAGGATTTATATAGTGACGAAAATCCTTTAACCGAACGAGAAAAATCCGTTCTTGAACTCGTCGCAGACGGCAAAAACACAAAAGAAATTGCAAAGGAACTCAGTATTAAAAGCGGCACTGTCCGGAACTACATTTCCATTATTTTAGATAAACTTGAAGTCAAAAACCGCATTGAGGCCATCACACGCTCTAAAGAAAAAGGCTGGTTTAAATAGAAAAAAGATCAGGTCATACGCTGCCTTGATCTTTTTTTCTTTCTAAAAGATTCCCTCTATTTTTTATCAGCAACTGACAAAATGTAATTGACAACAGACCGCAGTCTTATGATATGATATCCAAGTGATAATAATTATCATTATCACTAATGCAACCAAATATCCGGCATATATGCCGATTTCAAAGGAGTCTACATTCATGAAGAAAATATTGTTCCCTCTGATGCTCATCTTTGTACTTGCGTTGAGCGCATGTGGCAATAGCAGCAACTCTTCCTCAAATAAAGGAAAACAATCAACGTCAGACAAGATTACATATCAATCTGAAAATGGCCCTGTTAAGCTGCCAGCGCATCCAAAACGTGTCGTTGTTCTCGGCTCTTACACGGGCAATGTCATGTCACTTGGTGTGAACCTTGTTGGCGTTGACTCTTGGTCAAAAAAGAATCCACGCTTCCAAAAGGAATTAAAAAATGTGGAAGAAGTATCGGATGAAAATGTAGAAAAAATCATGAAGCTAAAGCCTGATGTCATCATTGGCTTAAGCAATACAAAAAATGTAGAGAAACTGAAAAAAATCGCACCTACGGTCTTGTTCACGTATAACAAAGTCGATTACCTTCAGCAGCACATTGAAATTGGAAAAGTATTAAACAAAGAAAAAGAAGCCAAAGCATGGGTGAAAGATTTCAAAGAACGCGCAGCTGAAGATGGAAAAGAAATCAAAGCAAAGATCGGTGAAGATGCGACGGTTTCTGTATTTGAAAGCGGCACAAAAGATCTTTATGTGTTTGGAGATGCATGGGGTCGCGGTACAGAAATCCTCTATCAAGAAATGAAACTGAAAATGCCTGAGAAGGTTAAGGAAAAAGCGTTAAAAGCCGGGTACTATGCAGTTTCGCAAGAGGTCATCCCTGAATTTGCTGGAGACTATATGATCATTAGCAAAAACAGTGAAATGGACAATTCCTATCAAAACAGTGAAATCTACAAGTCCATTCCTGCCGTGAAAAAACATCGTGTGTTCGAAGCAAATGCGGAAGAATTTTACTTTAACGATCCACTCACACTTGAATATCAACTATCATTCTTTAAAAAGCATTTTTTAGGTAAATAAGCTGAAGCAAGGGACCTCTTCCCTTGCTTTTTTCTTGTCTGCTTCTAGCGGCAGCGCCTTTTTTCCGCTACAATTACATACAAGCTAATTCAAAAAGTGTGGTGCTGGTTTTGTTTAAAATTTTGCTGATTGAGGACGATACAACCCTCTTCCAAGAAATCAAAGAACGCTTAGTTAACTGGTCCTATGATGTCTATGGGATTCACGATTTTCATCAGGTCATGCAGGAGTTTACTTCCATCCAGCCTGATCTAGTCATTATTGATATTCAGCTGCCAAAATACGATGGCTTTCATTGGTGCCGGATGATTCGGCATCATTCAAATGTTCCGATCATCTTTCTCTCATCTCGAGACCACCCTGCTGATATGGTCATGTCGATGCAGCTCGGTGCCGATGATTTTGTGCAGAAGCCCTTTCACTTTGACGTCCTCATCGCCAAAGTAAGTGCTGTTCTTCGCCGCGTGCATGATTATAATGCAGAACCGGCCAACTTAAAGGTTTGGTGCGGCGCTACCATTGACCTAGAAAAAAACACCGTGACAAATGAACACGGTGAGGTTGAATTAACGAAAAATGAATTATTTATTCTCAAGGAATTGGTTCAGCATAAACATCATATCGTCAGCCGGGAATCACTCATACAAGCGTTATGGGAGGATGAACGATTTGTGAGTGACAATACGCTGACTGTCAACGTCAATCGCCTCAGAAAAAAACTTGACGAGATCTCCCTTGGCACCTTCATTGAAACAAAAGTAGGGCAGGGTTATCTTGCAAAGGAAAAGGATGATCAATGATGCTGCAAGCATTTTTAAAAGAACGAAGAAGCTGGATTCTATTCTTTCTTAGTTTGCAGCTTCTCATTCTTTTTGTTGCTTATTTGGATACGACCATTCCAATGGCTTCTCTTTTTTATATTGTGTTACTGTCTACGTTACTCATGATCGTCTTTCTCTTTTTCCGTTATCGAAAAGAAACGGCTTATTATGAAAGGCTGAAAGAATGGGACGAAAACATTGATCATCAAATGTTGCTCGCTCCCTCTTCCCCATTTGAACAGCTCGTACATGATGCGACGTCAGAGCAAATCGACCGCTACCGGCAGATGGCGGCAGAGCAGAAAATCGCCCTTGAAGAAGAAAAAGATGAACTGCTTTCATGGATACATGAGGTCAAAACACCGCTCACGGCGATGCACTTAATGATCGACCGATTAACAGAACAGCCGCTGAAATCAAATATGACGTACGAGTGGCTTAGAATTCATTTATTACTCGATGCCCAGCTGCACCAAAGCAGAATACGTCATATCGAAAATGATTTATTTATTGAAAAGCTGGATCTGCAAAGCATCATAGCGAAAGAAATCAAAGCCCTCCAATCATGGTGCATGCAAAAAGGAATTGGCTTTGAACTGGCGCTTGAAGAACGCGGCGTATTAAGTGATACAAAATGGTTATCCTTTATGATCAGACAAGTGCTGACAAACGCAGTCAAGTACAGCCATTCGTCTGATATTGTCATCGAAAGCAGACAAATAAATGAACAAGTTGTACTGTCAATCACAGATCAAGGCAGAGGAATTGACCCAAGAGACGTGTCTCGCATTTTTGAAAAGGGCTTCACCTCCACAAGACATCACAATGACACCGCCTCAACGGGAATGGGGCTCTATTTAACCAAAAAAGGAGCAGACGCTCTTCATATCACGATCGAGGTCAACTCCACTATAGATCAAGGTACAACCTTCACCTTGATCTTTCCGAAAAAGAATGATTTTGTTCATATTGCGAGCATGTAAGCACATGACGGATCACATCCAATCTCTTCATAAAAGTCTGAAAGCTGTCGTGAAGAGATTGGGTAATCTACTTATGAAATATTTCCCGCTTCTTGATGAAAAACATCTCCCATCTGCCTCCTTCTATAAATACCCAAGAGCAGGCCAACAGCCATCATTTCTAGAAGAATATGAGAACCCCCATAGCTCATGAAAGGTATGGACACCCCAGGTAAAGCCAATAAGCCAAAGTTTGTGAAGATACTTAAGATAAATTTTGTTGCAAACGTAGCTCCCAAGCCTGTCATGATCATTTTCCCATAAGCCAATTGGACTCGTTTTGCTGTATGAAATACTCTGTAAATAAAAAAGACAAACAACATGAATGCAGTCACCCCTGCGAACCAGCCGAATGAATAAATGATATACGTAAACATCCAATCAGTGTGAACCTCAGACATTGCAGACGGAGTGATATGAAGCCCGTTTGAACTAAATTCATGAACTGTGTAAGAGTAAGGGTACATATCTGCTTGAAAAAGAGAAAATAATTCAACAATAAGATATAAAACACCTGCTGCTGTCAGCGGAATCATTTGCCTCACGCTTGCACTTGATACATACATAATCGTTATGCACATGACGATACAGATGATGGTCGCAGGAAGCGAGCCAATCGTACTTATTAAAAGAATGGGTAAAGCCATAATCCCTACTCCGAGCCAAGATTTGAAACCATTCCCCCAATTCCAAGAGTGAAAAATACCTGCTAAAGAAATGGCCGCAAGAAACGGCACCATCTCAGTCAGATTGATCGATACATCACTTATTCTTAAAAAGAGAATACCGTCCACTCTTACACCAAAAAACATCGTAAGAAGCAGCGTTCCGAGCGTCCCTATGTATAAATGCCAAGAGTATTTCAATAAGCGTCGATAATCGAACGCAAACAAACCAAACATAACCACAAGACCAAATAAATAAAAAACGAGACTTTTATAAAAAATATTCATGTCTTGAAGATTTGTAAAATTAGAATGAAACTGCAAAAAGTACATCACAAGCAGTCCAAATGAACAAGTGGCTAACACAAGAAGTATCGTTTTAAAATCCATTTGGGTTTTATGTGTTTCATGGAGCTGCGTTCCGATAATGGCTGCATCTCCAATTTGATCCAGCGCTTGATCTACCGCCTCTTCTTCAGGCATCCCAGCATTCATCGCTTCCTCTTTTAGCGTATATAGATGATCGCTAAGCTCAAGCTTTATACTCGAATGTACATCTTTATTTTTGATTCGTTTACATACATCCTTTATATACTTTTCGAACTTTTTTTCTAATCCCATACGATTTTCTCTCCGTTCAGAACGCCATCGACTGCATCTTTGAAAACGTTCCATTCTTCTTTCTTTTCCTTTATAAATGCTTTGCCCTGTTCATTTATTTTGTAATACTTTCTTTTCCGATTGCCATTTCCTTCGCCCCAGTAAGAGACAATCAATTCTTTCCCCTCCAAATTGTGCAAAATAGGATAAATCGTTCCCTCTTTAAAGCTAAAAATACCTTCGGACTTCGCCTCCAATTCTTTAATCATTTCATATCCATACATCGGTTTTTCATTTAATAAGCTTAAAATAAGTGTAGCTGTACTTCCCTTTAGAAGCTCTTTACTCACTTTCATCAACACAATCACCTCTAATACATAGATTTACTATGCATATATTTACTATGTATAGCATACATGAAAAAATATACCATGTAAAGGTTCAAAAACATGGACTTTTATTCTACATCCGAAATCATGATGACAAAAAAAATCAAAGAAGATTGATACATAAGAGCGAAAAACAGATAAAATGATTGATAAAGAGCACCGCTTTCTGCAAAAGATAAGTAAAGTTTCTAATAGTAGGCACGGATTCTATGTGAATTGTTTTATAAAACAAGCATGTGACAATAATGTCACATGCTCGTCTGTTTTGTTCGCCAAATCGAAGGAAGTCGATCCGGCTTCTTTTTATACTAGAGTTATCAATTTAAAAAAAGAAAAAGGGGTTCGACATATGAACATTTTAGAAGCGCGCAAGCTATATAAAAGCTACGGAAATAAATTCAACAAACAAGAGGTGCTTAAAGGCATTGATCTGACCATAGAAGCTGGAGAATTTGTCAGCATTATGGGACCATCAGGCTCGGGGAAAACAACCCTTCTGAACGTATTGTCATCTATCGACCATGTGTCCAGCGGATCGATTCGTATCGCAGATGCTGATATGACTCAAATGAAAGATCAACAGCTCGCTGAATTCAGAAAGAAACAGCTTGGCTTTGTCTTTCAGGATTATAACTTACTTGATACGCTCACGGTCAAAGAGAACATCCTTTTGCCATTATCGATCTCCAAAAAACCTAAAAAAGAAGCTTTTGAACGTTTTCAACAGCTCGCTGAGGATATGGGGATTTATGAACTAAGAGACAAATATCCGAATGAACTATCTGGGGGACAAAAGCAGCGGACGTCGGCGGTTCGTGCCTTCATTCATGAGCCTAGTCTCATTTTCGCTGATGAACCAACTGGGGCACTCGATTCCAAATCTGCATCTGATTTACTCAACAAGCTGCAAGATTTTAATCAAAAACGAAAAGCGACCATTGTGATGGTCACACATGATCCTGTCGCCGCCAGCTATTCAAGACGAGTCATTTTTATCAAGGATGGACAGATCTATACACAGTTGAATAAAGGCGCTTTAGAGAGAAAGATGTTTTTCGAAGATATTATGAAAACGCAAGGTGTCTTAGGCGGTGTAAAGCATGAACATTAATCAGCTCGTCTTCCGAAACCTGAAGAAAAATTTGAAGAATTACTACTTATACGTGTTCGCTCTTATATTTAGTGTGGCGCTCTATTTTTCTTTTGTCACCTTGCAGTATTCACCAGCACTTGATGATGTGAAAGGGTCCATTAAAGGCGGTGCTTCGATTAAAGCCGCTTCGATCCTGCTCATTGCCATCGTCGGCATCTTCCTCTTATATGCGAATAGCATTTTCATTAAGCGCAGAGGGAAAGAAATCGGCCTCTTGCAGCTCATTGGGATGACCAAACAAAAAATTGCCAGACTGCTCAACGCAGAAAACTTTATCCTATACATGATCGCCATGGCTCTTGGCATAATCGCTGGATTTATCGGTTCAAAGCTCATGCTGATGGTGTTATTTAAAGTGACCGGCGTGAACGCCATCGCCAATCTTCATTTTTCAGGCATGGCTCTTCTGCAAACGCTCATTGTCTTTCTATTGATTTATGTATTGATTCTGCTGAGAAATAGACGTTTTATTAACAAGCAGACGATTTTATCTTTGTTTAGAACAACGTCTTCTACAGAGCAGCGCGTAAAAAAAATCTCTGTGTTTGAAATCATCATTGGGGTTTTCGGTATTGTCTTGATCAGCTCAGGCTATTACATTTCCTCTCAGCTTTTTACTGGCACATACACGTCAATGCTTTCGTTATTTTTAGCCATGATTTAT
The DNA here is from genome assembly GCF_046536015.1 of Bacillus sp. SIMBA_154. Lineage (NCBI taxonomy): Bacteria > Bacillati > Bacillota > Bacilli > Caryophanales > Bacillaceae > Bacillus > Bacillus sp. SIMBA_154. The sequence goes on along the minus strand of NZ_JAWJBV010000006.1, from coordinate 19,328 downwards.
ATTCTAGGCTCTGTCATAATCGGTACCTTTCTTTTTTATAAAGGCTCTGTTTCGTTCATTGCCAATATCGTACGTAAAAGAAAGAATGGCTACCTAGCCATTCATGAAGTCTTGTCTCTGTCATCCATTATGTTCCGGCTAAAATCAAATGCACTGCTTTTAACGATTATTACAACCGTATCTGCACTTGCGATCGGTTTGTTATCCCTTAGCTACATTTCCTATTACTCAGCAGAAAAAACCGCTGAACAACAAATTCCAGCTCATTTCGTCATGGGCTCAGAGAAGGAAGCAGCCACCTTCACTCGTGCACTTTCTGACAAACATATTGCTTATGACAAGCAACAGTTCAAGGTCATTCAAGCTGATTTTGATGCAAAAAAGATCATTGATACAGAGTTAAGCAGTTTGAATAAGAACCCAGAAGTATTGACACTACCTGTGATCAGTGAGAAGAACGTACCAAGCATTCATGTGGAGAACAACGAAGTCATCTTAAGCGGCTACAATGATTTATTGAGAAAATTCATGCCGATTAAAAGTTCAGGTGATGTGAAACTTCTAATAAAGAAACCAATTAATTTAAAAGTGATTGATATGAAGAAAGATCACTTAATCTCTTACCGGTTCACTGCTGGCGGCCTGCCTGTTGCCGTTGTTAGTCAAAGCGTCTTTGAACAGCTGGATCAAAACAAAGATCCTAAGCTTCAGCTTGACAATAACCAATATATCTCAATCAATGTAAAAGATGAGAAAAATCTTGAACAAGCCAATGACGTCTTTACTTCTTTAAAACTGGGCGATGACAGCATGTCTCGATTAGCTTCAACTCAGCAACAAAAACAAACAATAGGATTGATGATGTTTGTGGTCGGATTCTTAGGTCTAAGCTTCCTTGTCACATCAGGCTGTATTTTATACTTCAAACAAATGAATGAAAGTGAAGAAGAACAAAGCTCGTACACGATCTTACGTAAGCTTGGCTTTACTGAAAAAGATCTATTAAAAGGCATTCGGCTCAAACAGCTATTTAACTTTGGGATTCCGCTCATCATCGGATTGCTGCACAGCTACTTTGCTGTACAGTCAGGCTGGTTTTTATTCGGCGGTGAACTGTGGACACCAATGCTCATCGTCATGTCGATTTATACCGTTTTGTATTCAGTCTTCGGATTCCTGTCAGTTCAGTATTATAAAAAAGTCATTAAAGAATCCTTGTAATCTATTCCCCATAGGCCTCGCCTATGGGGATATTATGCTTGATTTAGGATGGTGTTGATTCAAACTTATGCGATAAAATATGGTCTCTTGCCGCATAAGCTTTTCGTTTCACCTCTTCTAGGTTCACACCGACAAGTTTCCCGTTTTGCTTCACTGCTTTTCCAGCAACATAGACAGAATCAACATTTGAAGGATGTGCCGTTTGGACAACTGCTCCAGCTGGATCTGTCATTGGCAGAAGATTCATGCTTGTCCGATCAATCAGGATGAAATCAGCTTCTTTCCCAGGTGAGAGTGACCCAATTTTATGATCAAGCTGCAAGGCACGTGCTCCGTTTATCGTCGCAGCTTCAAGCATTTGATGAGCAGAGAGCCCAAGTTCAGGTCCTGGCATCGTCCCCTCCATCAATAAAGATTGATTTTGGATCGCCCGCTCTGCCTGAAGCCCGAATTTCATTTGTGCAAACAAATCTCCGCCAGTCGCTGTTACCACATCTACACCAAGCGTTGGAAGAACGCCTTGTTCAATCGCAAGTCCTGTCACGGGATAACCGTGCCCCATCATCATTTCAATTTCAGGTGTAATAGAGATTGAGCTTCCACTGTCTGCCAGCATTTTCATTTGATCCGCATCAATTGCATTGATATGCACCATGTTCAGATCCGGTCCTAGTAACCCTGCTTTATGAAGCCGCTCAATCGAACGATCCTCCGCTCCCCAATTACCAAAACCGATGTGCATACTGCATAGTGCATCTAGAGACCTTGCTGTTTCGATTTCAAATACCGAGGTTTCCCATGAGGAAAACTCAGGTCCACGAATCGCAAGTCCCATCGTCAGCAGCTGATCTGTTGATTGGAAATGTGCTTTTTTCACGCGGGCTGCGTCTTCCATATTGGTGAGTGTGCTCTCCCTATCCCAATATTCAGCATCTCCAGAGGTACCAAAAGCAAAAACAGCCCGCATGCCCGCATCTTTTAATCCTCCAATGAGCTCATCTGTATGATCCATTGAATTAATCATCGTCCAGTCTAAAAATGTGGTCACCCCTGCATCTAAAGCCTCTAATGCCCCTAAATAATTGGCGATTCGATCGTCTGATGGACGTCTCATCGCCCCATAGTTGCCATAATATATTTTGCTCAAATACGTCTGCAAAGACCAATCTGTCCCTATGCCCCGGATGACAGACTGCCACACATGACGATGGGTATCCACAAGCCCTGGCATGATGACCATATCGGATGCATCGACAATGTCTGCATCACTTGCGTCAATCGAAGGTGCGACTTCTAAAATATGCGCCCCTTCAATTAGTAGATCTCCCTTTTCTAGAAAACCTAAAGATGGATCAAGTGTTATGAGAGCTGCATCTTTAAACAATGTTTTCTTCATCTATATCCCCCTTTTCATATGACGAAGATGAGTCACCCCACCCTCTCTGTCATTTTAAAACAGAACAGGATCAAATTAGAAGAAAAGTGACTCAAGCAAATGTTTTACGAACTCATTTTTCGAAAATAGTTGTATATCCGTTTTATCTTGATGTCATGTTTGCCTTTTGGACTTTCCATCATGCCAAATTCAAAGAACTTCACAGGTTTGATTCCGACATATTGTAACAGGGCTCGTTTCATTAACATCTTGTGAGCATTTTGCAAAAAGAAGAATGGATAATTTGCCGGCCCTTGCATAGTTGATACACAAACAGCGCTTTTTCCTTTTAACAACCCTTCTGGAAGCAGCCCTCCTGTTTGACGATAGGCGAAATTCGCCGCAAACATGCGATCGATAAAGCCAAGCAGCATGGCTGGCGGCCGCCCCCACCAAATCGGATAAACGAACACGATTTTGTCCGCCCATTTGATCTTTTCCTGATACACCTGAATGTCAGGATCCTTATGCATATCACGCCTTTTTTTCTCTTCATTAAAAATAAGAACAGGATCAAATTCTTCTTGATATAAATCAATGATCCTCACTTCATGAACCTTTGAATTTTCTTCACTGCCTTTGACGATTTCTTTCAAAAAAGCACCATTCAAACTATTGTGATGAGGGTGAGTATAAATAATGAGAACATTCATGTTTCGTCTCCTTTAGTTATCATTTGATAACAAATAATACATCCAATCTATTTAGTTGTCAAATGATAATTGTTTTTTGATAATAAATTTGGTATGTTACGTAAGAGGTGAAAATCATGAAAAATCCACATTTCTTCAAGGAATTCGTAGCATTTGCTTCTACTTTTTCTGAGCGAAAACATGACCTGATGAGCAAGGTCAAACCATCTGACTTAACAACCTTACAATATTTGATTCTAGAGCAGCTAGCTGTCAGTGAGCCGCTTACACCTAGTCAAATCGCTGATTGCCAGCACATGTCTCTACCAAATGTCAGCAGAGAACTGAAGAAACTTCACGAAAAACAATTCATCGATAGACAAGAAGATCAAGATGACAAACGAAAGCATGTGATTATGCTTTCTGAAAAAGGCCGAGCCTGTATGAACGAAGCATTTCAGCATATTGAATCAATGCTAATTGGCAGCCTATCTTCCTCAGACATAGAACAAATGGATGACATCGTACAAGCTCTCCGCCTATTAAATCAAACGATTTTTAAAAAATGAACATGAAAAAAGCATGAGCGTACCGCTCATGCAAAGGATCTTTTGAATTCTTTAATGAAGTGCCGCTAAAAGATACGTAATCAAACCGACGATGGGAATCAGCGGGATCATCAACTTCAATGTTTTATTTGTATTCTTATATAAATTCCACATTAAAACTGGTATACCAAATGTGATCGTATCAAAGACAGCCAACACTGCTCCTTTGCGCTGTTCTTTATGAGCCATTCTGAAAACCTCCAATTCACCAAACTTTTTTCACACAATAACCTGCTATTCCCGCAGATATCCCTGCATTAATGACTGTACATGCTATACAACCAGCAGGTCCTGTCAAACAAATATAATAGCAAGCTCCAAGAACCATTGAACGAAGCGGAAGAGATTCATTCGGTCCACTTTTCTTTTTTAAACAGCTCCAAAACTTGTTCCAATTAAAGCTCGTTGTAATTTCCGAATCATCTACCTTCGCAATTTTTCTATTTAATTCCATCATATCTTTTTTTGCACCATTTTCACCATAGGTAAAAGATCCTTTTAAAAACTCCCCATTTGGATTGATATGAAACTCATTTTTCAACTTTCCATTTTGAATGAAATATGAATGCAAATTACCTTGCTCGTCGTATTCGGCAAGTTGAATATAATGGGCTTTTATTTGATTTAGTGAAACTGAAATGAATGAAGCTGTACTAAGCAACTGATTGTCTGACTTCTTCTTTTTCAGATAAAAATATACAACATCCGTTTTGGCATCGTTCATATGAACTGCTACACTTTCTCCATTTAATTGATAACCTTTCTTTTGGGCTATTTCTTTTGCTTGTAAGAAGTGAAAGCTCCTTTTTGCTTTTTTTATGAGCTTCTCCGCCACTTTATTATTTTGTATCTTTTCAAAAGGCATGTCCTCTTTTATGCTAACAGCTTTCCCTGCAGGATACTGTCCACATAGAAGTGAAATGAACAATAAAACAAAAAACATATTCCTTATCTTCATCATGCAGCCCCCATTTAGTAAATAATGGAAATATTATACCTTTTTATAGAAAATAATATAAGGGGCTTATTTACCAAAAAAACCACCACGAATAATGTAGCATATTTCCTATCCTTTATCATTTCCGCTAGGTAATTGAACGTCACCATTTGTCTAGATATACTGTACTTGATGTCACCGGCTGTACACACCTTCCTAGATGATGCAACAAAAAAAGCGCCGGATGTTTCCACCCAAACACTTCTTTTCGTTACATAGTTGATGAACATTTTCGTGCTCTACCCTTTACACAACCAGCTGATACGCGATGTATAACGCGACCAGCCAGATCATGATCGCTGAAGCTTTATTGATACGGTTCATCCACTTGCCGTTTGTATCTAGCTTCCCTAACATTTTCCCTAAAAGAGCAAGCCCGATAAACCATAACCACGAGACAATGATACAGGCCAGTGTAAACGCCACTTTTTCAGCACCGTTATATTGAAGAGAATTCGTTCCAATTACACCAATTGTATCTAGAATCGCATGAGGATTTAAAAGTGAAACTGAACAGGCAAATACGATTTGTTTTTTAGCAGGCATCATTTCCGTCTTTTCTTTATCATCTGATGATGAGCTTGTGTTCCACACCGACCATCCCATATAAAGTAAAAAACAAAATCCAATGATATAAAGACCGATTTGCAGCATAGGAATGGTTAACACCACAACCGAAACACCGATGACCGCTAGAGTAATCAAAAGTGTATCACAAAGAGCCGCTGTGATGACAACAGGCAGCACGCGATACAATCGAGGCTGAAGCGCTCCTTGTTGAAATACAAATACATTTTGAGCTCCCAAAGGTAATATAAGACCAAAAGCAAGCACAATTCCATGAATGATAGCAATGGACATCTTCAAACATTCTCCTTTTTCCAGTAATTCCTACACATTTTAACATAGAACAATATGAAAGCTTTCTACGAATTTGATTTACCCTACAAAAAAAGCGCTGGATGCTTTTCATCCAAACGCTTCTAGTTTCATCAATCATTATGCTTTTCGTGCTAGCTCTCTTTCTCTCAGCTCTACACGACGAATTTTCGCTGACGGTGTTTTTGGCAGTTCGTCAATGAATTCGATTTCTCTTGGGTATTTGTAAGGTGCTGTTGTATTTTTCACATGTGTTTGCAGCTCTTTGATGAGCTCATCACTTTGTGCAGATGCATCACGCAGGACGACATATGCCTTCACAATGGATCCTCTGATTTCATCTGGACTAGCCACAACCGCACATTCTTTGACTGCTGGGTGTTTGATCAGTGCATCTTCTACTTCAAACGGCCCAATGGTATAGCCTGAGCTGACGATGATATCATCTCTGCGGCTTTCAAACCAGAAGTACCCATCTTCATCTTTTTTCGCACGGTCACCGGTAATAAAGTAATTTCCGCGGCGCTGCGCTTTTGTACGCTCTTCATATTTGTAGTATTCCTTAAATAGCGCCGGCGTTTCGAGATGGACCGCAATGTCACCAACTTCTCCAGGAGCGCATACGCTACCGTCCTCATCAATGATCTCGACTTCGTTGCCAGGTGTTGGTTTTCCCATACTGCCTGGCTTGATGTCCATTCCTTTTAACACCCCTACGAGCAGTGTGCTTTCTGTTTGGCCATAGCCATCTCGTACTTCTATATCGAAATGGTTTTTGAATGTATCAATGACTTCACGGTTCAGCGGCTCTCCCGCAGAAACGGCACTATGAAGCTTTGGCAGCTCGTACTGACTCAAGTCATCTACTTTCGCCATAAAACGATATTCTGTTGGCGTACAGCATAGGACATTGATTTCATTTTTTTGAAGCAGCTCTAAGTACGTATTTGGATTGAATTTCCCTCCGTATACAAAGCCTTCTGCTCCACTTCCTAACACTGATAAGAGCGGGCTCCACACCCATTTTTGCCAGCCTGGTCCTGCTGTCGCCCATACTTTATCTCCCTCATTAATAGAGAGCCATGCGTTGGCAGCTGTGCGTAAATGTGCATACGCCCAGCCGTGTGTATGAACAACCCCTTTTGGATGACCTGTCGTACCAGATGTATAGGATAAGAACGCCATGTCTATACGTGTTGTTGGAGCCATTTGCAGCTCACTTGATTGTTGATCCTTTTGCGCTAGAATATTTGTCCAGCCATGACCGTTTTCACCGATTGAGAATGTTTTAAAATCGTTTGGCTGATTGGTTCCGTCGAACGATTGAATGAATGAAGAGTAAACAATCGCTCCCTTTGCTTCTGCATGTTCAATTCGGTAATCTAAATCCTTCGCACGAAGCATTTCTGAACAAGGAATGACGACCATTCCTGTTTTCAAGATTGCTAAATAAATGCTGTATGCCTCTAGCATGCGCGGCACCATCACAATGATTTTATCGCCTTTTTTAAAGCCAGCATTTAATAATACATGACCAATTTTATTTGCTTCTTCCACTAAAGCTGCATACGTCACATGCGCTTCGTGGCCATTTCCATCCTGCCAGTGCAGGGCCATTTTCTCCTTGTCATGACTGAACGCTTCAATCTCACTGACTAAGTTATATTGTTCTGGTGCAATTAAGTCTTCTCTTTTCATGGTACAGCTCCTTTTAGCCTCTTTCTATGAAACGAAACATGTTTCAATTTACCTATTCTAACACTCATAACTGAAAAATGCTTGAATTAGGACCTACTCCTAGTATTATGCCATAATTTTTTCATTTCGTCTTCTTTTTTAAAAATATTCTAACAATTTATATGTACAAAAAGAAAAGAGCGGGAATGATCCCGCTCATAAGCCATAGCTTTTCAATTGTGTGTCTTAGAAAGATCCGCCACCCATATGTTGTTGAGCGTAAGATACAAGACGCTTAGTGATTTCTCCACCAACTGATCCGTTAGCGCGAGCTGTTGTTTCTGGTCCAAGGTTTACACCAAATTCTGAAGCGATTTCATACTTCATTTGGTCGATCGCTTGTGCAGCGCCTGGAACGACTAATTGATTAGAACTGCTTTGTCTGTTTTGTTGAGCCATGTGTTCTCACCTCCTTGTGAATATAGAATGTGTAGAAACACATGACTTCATGCGATTGATTTTATGGTAATTATTATGAAATTTTTGTTTTAGAATAAATCAGCGAATTCGTCTGCCGCTTTCTTTTCATTTGTGACAATGATGGTTTCGATTTGCTCAACTGCCTCGTCAAGCATTGGCTCGAAATCAGCAAAGCTTTCGTAGCGTTCTACTTTTTCAAGCTTTGGTTTTGTTTTAGGCGACGGCGGCGTAAAGATTGTACAGCAATCCTCAAAAGGCTGAATGCTTGTATCATATGTGCCAATTCGTCTCGCTTCATCAATAATGTCATTTTTATCAACAGCAATCAGTGGGCGAATGATTGGCGTATTTGTGACATGATTAATGGCATACATGCTTTCAAGTGTCTGGCTTGCGACTTGGCCAAGGCTTTCACCGGTTATAATCGCAAGTGCATCACGCTTCTCTCTTATTTTATCTGCTATTTTCAGCATCATTCTTCTCGTTGATGTCATTGTATAGTTTTCAGGTACTTGTTTGTGAATCAACTCTTGGATTTTGGTGAAAGGAACAATGTGAAGCTTCACTTCGCCTCCATATGCCGCTAAACATTCTGCAAGATCAATGACCTTTTGCTTGGCACGTTCACTTGTATACGGGGGACTAAAAAAATGAACGGCTTCAATTTGAATCCCGCGTTTCATAGCCTGATAGCCGGCAACTGGGCTGTCAAAGCCGCCTGAAAGCATAAGCATCGCTCTTCCGCTTGAACCGACTGGCAAGCCGCCTGCACCCTTTACATCTTTAAATGTAATGTGCGTCGCATGTTCTCTGATTTCAATTCGCAAATGAACATCTGGCTGTTTCACATTAACCGTTAAGCTTTCTGTATTCTTAAGAACATGTCCGCCAATTTCGCGGTTCATCTCATTTGAATCAAGCTCAAATTGTTTGTATGAGCGCTTCGTTGAGACTTTAAATGTATTCCCATTTTCGTACACTTCCTGCACTGCCGTTAGCGCCGCTTCTTTGATTGCGTCCAGATTCGTCTCACATTTTACCGCCAGACTAAAGCTCTGAATCCCAAATACACTTTTGAGGTGTTCTGAAATCGGTTCAGGGTCTTCTCCGTTCAGCATGATGGTGATGCGGTCTCTGTCAGATGCGTACTTTAATGCTTCAAAATCTTTCAATACGAACCGAATATGCTGTCTCAGTTTTTCAATAAATTTCTTTCTATTTTTCCCTTTTGTTGAGATCTCACCAAAACGGACTAAAATGTGATCATATTTCATGCTGTTATCTCATTCCTTTTAGTTTTTTTACACTTTGTGCGATAGATGTGATGATACGCTGCGTAAGCTCTGGTCCTTGTCCATACGTCAAACTGATTCTCATACTGCTTTTGGCCACTTCTTCTGCTTTCCCCATAGCTAGCAGCACACGGCTTGGCTCTTTTTTCTTGGTTGAACAGGCAGATGTTGTGGATACGTAAATGCCTTCTTTTTCCAGCATATGGAGCAGGACTTCGATTTGAATACCTGGCACTGAAAAATTCACAATGTGCGGCGCACTTTGCGTCAGCGGTGTGTTGATGACAACACCTTCTATTTCTCTAAGCTGCTTTTGCAGCTGAATTTTCAGCGCCAGCATCTCATCATGATGCTTTTCAACATGTTCAAATGATTGTTTCATGGCTTTTGCTAAGCTGACAGCTCCAGCAGGGTTTTCAGTACCTGAACGGAGACCAAATTCCTGCTCTCCTCCTGTGATGAAAGGGGCAAGCACTGTACCTTTCTTTAAAAAGAGTGCCCCTGTCCCTTTCAAGCCATGAATCTTGTGACCTGACATCGTCAAAAGATCAACATCCACCTGTTTATTGAGGGCTACCTTGCCGATCCCCTGCACCCCGTCGACATGAAAGAGTGCGTCTTTTGCATGCTCACGAATCATACCAGATGCTGCTTCTATCGGCTGAATGGCACCTGTTTCATTGTTCACATGCATCATACTGACAAGCACTGTATCAGGGCGAAGCACTTCTTTTAAATGAGTTAAATCTACATGGCCATGCTCATTTACTTGAATATAGGAGATGTCAAAGCCAAATAAAGCTTTCAGCTGTTCAAACGATTCGATGACAGAGGGATGCTCAATTGTTGTTGTCACAATGTGTTTGCCTCGGTTCATCTTGGCGAGAGCAGCCCCTTTAATGGCGATATTATTCGCTTCTGTTGCGCCAGAAGTAAAAATAATCTCATATTGTTTAAAGCCTGTATAGTGAAGCATTTGTTTTCGCGTTTCACTTAGCAGCCTGCTTGCATCAATCCCAAGCTGATGAAGCGAAGACGGATTGCCAAAGAAACGCTCACTTACTTGCTGATATACTTGTAAAACCTCAGGGTACGGTTTTGTCGTTGCACTATTATCAAGATAAATCATACCTGGACTCCTTACAAAAAACTTTAAAAATAAATGCATTTATATGTTACCATATTGATGTCAGACAGAGAATTTTCTGAAAATGGCAGTTGACATCTTTTCTTTTTCACTATATCATCCATAGTGCAAATGTCACATAACGATCTAAATTGTCAGAATATTTAAATTCGACACAATACACTGATTAAGGAGGGACTATTTTGAAAAATAGTTTAAGTATAAAAGAGACATTAGCCATTGGTTTAATGCTTTTTGCATTATTCTTTGGCGCAGGAAATATGATTTTCCCGCCTGTCCTTGGACAATATGCGGGTGAGAATGTTTGGCTGGCAATCGGTGGATTTTTACTAACAGGGGTCGGTCTCCCGCTTCTAGGAGTCATCGCCGTAGCCCTTACAGGTACAGGCGCAAAAGGGCTTGCAGATAAAGCGCATCCCAAATTTGGCACGATTTTCACCGTCATCTTGTATTTATCCATCGGACCATTTTTCGCCATCCCGCGAACAGGTACGGTTTCTTATGAGATTGGGTTAGCTCCATTTCTGTCAGGTGCACAATCCTCTTCCTGGGTACCGCTATTTTTATTTACAATTGTATTTTTCACCATTACGTATCTGCTCGCTTTAAACCCTTCAAAGCTGGTTGATCGAGTTGGTAAAGTGTTAACACCTATTTTATTAACGGTTATTGCCATTATTGTATTTAAAGCAATTGCTACACCGATGGGCATCATCGGCACGCCTGATGCAACATATGAAGCAAACCCGCTCTTCACTGGATTTTTAGAAGGCTACAAAACAATGGATGCACTCGCTTCTATCGTATTTGGAATTGTTGTTGTGACAGCTGTTAAAGAAAGAGGCATCACAGAGCGTAAATCTCTTGCTGCTGCATGTATAAAAGCTGGTCTTGTTGCGGCAGCTGGACTAGCATTGGTGTATGTCTCACTAGCTTATGTTGGAGCATCAAGTCCAGATGCAACCGGAATGGTTGGAGCAAATGAAGGTGGCAAACTGCTTTCACTATCTGCTAACTTTTTATTCGGTTCTGCTGGTAAGATTGTACTTGGCGCAGCGATTTTATTCGCTTGTCTAACAACAAGTGTTGGTCTTGTGTCATCTTGTGGTGAATATTTTTCAAAGCTCTTCCCAAAACTTTCTTATCGTACAGTCGTTCTTATTGTTTCTTTATTTAGTACATTGGTTGCAAACCTTGGACTGGCACAAATTATTTCTCTATCCGTCCCGGTACTTGTGACGATTTATCCACTAGCAATTGTGATTATTTTATTGTCGTTCCTTGATCGCTGGATTAACGGTAGACGAATGGTTTATATCGTATCCCTGATCTTCACTGGATTTTTTGCCATTATTGACGGTTTATTGGCTGCCAAAATTAATCTCGGTGGTTTACCTGACATCTTGGGCTCATTCATCCCCTTTTACAATTTAGGCATTGGCTGGGTCGTACCAGCCATCATCGGCGCATGTGTTGGTGTGCTCATTTCCATATTTACCAGTCCACCTAAACAGCTCGCTTCATAAACTGCCTAAACATCCCCTTCAAAGATGAAGGGGATGTTTTTTGGTTGTCCTTCATATACTAAAATAGAAAAATTCATGACTTTTGTACGAAAACACATGTTGACATCAGACGTACATCCTTTATAATTAGTGATTGTTAATGATGAACGGTTACTTAGCAACTAATTAACAGAATATTTCAACATAATATTGGAGGCTTTATATTAAATGAAGGCAACTTTGTCGACGAAAGATACGGTTATTATAGGATTTATGCTATTTGCTCTATTCTTCGGCGCCGGTAATATGATTTATCCACCTGAGCTTGGGCAATATGCTGGGCAAAATGTGTGGAAAGCAATGGGCGGATTTTTATTAACAGGTGTCGGTTTACCCCTTCTCGGGATTATTGCGATCGCTTTAACAGGTCGAGATGCGAAAGGACTAGCTGATAAAGCTCACCCAGCTTTTGGAACAGCGTTTACGGTCATTTTATATTTATCCATTGGGCCGCTTTTCGCTATTCCTCGTACAGGAACAGTCTCATATGAGATTGGTGCATTACCCTTTTTAGCAGGCGTACCAGCTTGGCTCTCACTTCTATTATTCACACTTGTCTTTTTTGGTATTACGTATTACCTTGCTCTAAATCCAACGAAGATTGTGGATCGTGTAGGGAAAGTGTTAACACCGATTAAATTTACGATTATTTTTATTATTATTGTCAAAGCGATTTTGACGCCGATGGGCGTAATTGGTACGCCTGATGTATCCTATAGCAACGGATCGTTCTTTAAAGGATTTCTAGAGGGCTATAAAACAATGGACGCTCTTGCTTCTATTGTGTTTGGGGTTGTTGTCATCAGCGCCATTAAAGGACGCGGGGTGACAAGTAAAAAGGCACTGGCTTCTGCTTGTATCAAAGCAGGTTTGATTGCAGCGTGCGGATTAACTTTTGTTTATCTATCGCTTGCTTATTTAGGCGCTTCAAGTACACACGCAATTGGTTTTGTTGGAGATGGCAGTAAAATCTTGGCTCAGTCTTCTCAATTCCTTTTCGGCAGTCTAGGAAATATTGTATTAGGCGCTGCGATTACAGTGGCGTGTTTAACAACAAGTATTGGTCTTGTCACATCCTGCGGGGAGTATTTCTCAAATTTATTACCTAAACTTTCTTATAAAACAGTTGTGACACTCGTGACATTATTCAGTTTTATTATTTCAAATTTTGGACTTGCTCATATTATCGCTTTCTCTGTACCAGTTTTAACTGCGATTTACCCGCTAGCGATTGTCATCATTGTTTTGTCGCTTGCAGATAAATGGCTTGCTTATAGAAGACCTGTTTATGTCCTCACTTTGATTTTAACTGGCTGCGTCAGTTTGTTTGACGGTTTAGTAGCGGCGAAACTCCCGATTGGTCCAGTGAAGGATATCTTTCACACAATTTTACCTTTATATGACCTTGGCATTGGCTGGGTTATGCCTGCTATACTCGGAGTCGTGATTGGATTTGTTATCTCTCTTTTCACTTCTTCTGCTTCAGAAGAACGTCAGAAACAAGTATCATAGTATGAAAAAAGCTGAAGTCCTGTGAATGGACTTCAGCTTTTTTATTATTGGTGCTGATATTCTTTTTCTTGCTGCGCTAAAAGCTTCTGCACGGCTCCAGGTGATGCTTTTTCAACAGCCGATGCTGCCACATCAAATGAACCGTTATAATCGTAGGCATAAAATCTTCGTTCTGCCTCTTTTAATTGTTCTGATAAGATATGATTTTGACTTCTGAAACGATTGCCATATTGAATGATTCGTTCAATTTGGTCCACTTTACTGAGCATCTCTTGTGTCTCATGAGCGACACTACTGACTGTTTCAGAAGCTTCTTTTAATTGTTGATTCACTGCCGGCATGTTTAGAGGCAGATTCTCCAGCTGCTCGTGAACTTGCTGAATCATCTCCTGCGCTTTTTCAGCAAGGTCTTTGATGTCAGCAGGTACGCCTGGAATGTTGCTTTTATGCAGCTGGCGCACTGTATCTGTCAGCATTGTTTTGAGTTCAGCCAGTGTTTCTCTCGCTTGTAATTCTTCTTTTCTTAATGATTGAAGATGATCCTTAAACGTTTCATGCAGCGCTTTTGCATCCTCGATAAAGGTCTCGAGCTGATTGATTTCATCCATTAATAATGAATACGCCACATGATCACGATCAAGCTTCTCACGTATTTGCTTCATGAGCTTTTCGATTTCTTCTAAGCGTTTTTCGAATGCTTTCTGTTGATCAAGCTCTCCTGCTGTCAGCTTGTAGCTTTCTTTCACAAGGGCCGTTTCTTCCTTTGTTTGCGTGTGATCCTGTTCGAGCTTTTCAAATGCTCCCGTGAGCTCAGGCATCTTGCTTTTGATTTCCTGACCTGCTTCTACTTCTGCTTCCAGCTGATCATACAGCGTCTGAATTGCGTCATCGATCATTTGCAGGATGCTTGATGCCTCATCTAAGTTGAGTTCATCAATGAGCAGCTTTTCCGCACGAGTCAGCTGTTTATTTAAGTTCTCCAGCTCTTTTGTCATCTGGATGTGCTCTAGCTTGTAGCCTTTGTCTGTCATTTCTTTATAACCGTCTTTCAGCTTAGTCAGCTGACCTGGTACGGTTTGTTTGCAGTCCGCAATAAGCTTGGGTACATCATTGATATACAATTGAAGCTGATCGAGTCTGCGGTCTTGCTCAAGCAAAATTTTTCTTGCTTTCATGTAGTTTCCGTTTTCTGTCTCTTCTTCATACTGCTTGATCCCTTCCCAGGCCTCATCTAAGTCCTGCTCCATTTTGTCATAAAGGGTGCCGTATAAATGGCTGTACGCAAGCATATTTTTTCGCACCGTTTGGTATTGCTCTTTGACCTTTTCAATGTCTTTGCGGTTTTGCTCCTCGCTTGTGACAAGGTCTGCAATCTCTTTTAAAATGTCTTCAATATTCGAATCAGCAGCACTTAACAAGTCCTCAATATGCGCAAGAACTTGCTTGGCTTTGGAGAATCGATATTTATCAGAATACTCTTCTGCATCATATAATAGCTCCTCTACCTTTGGAAGATGGGCTGTGACGATATCGTCCCACTCTGCACGCCATCTTTCAAAAAATTGCTCTGTTTCTCCTGTCATTTTTAAATGTTTGATTTTTGAAATTTCTTCTACAATTGATCTGTTTAAAATTTCAATTTTCCATGCTTCCAATCGGTCAATCTCTTTATATATATTTTTTCGCAAAAAATAACCGACTGAAAACAAAGCAAGCAAAATGACAATTAAACCGATGATTAACTCCATAATGAGCCCCCTTGTTGTGATCTAAGTGATGTCAGGGTAAATGTGTCCCGAGTAGACCTGAGAACCCTTTCGTGTCCGCTTTGCATTTGTTTTTTATAGCAGGATTGTATATTTTCCAATACCATCCATTCACGGTTTTATGTATGTTTTTTCAAGAAAGTGTTTGAGCGCTTTCTACATTTGATCACACGTATCAATGTGACCTGCTTTTATGTATGCGGAAGCTGTCGTTTTCATTGTTATTATGATACCATGTAACCAGCATTTTTGGTCATGATTTTTCATTATTTTCGCTGATAAACATCACGTTTTTCAAAATATCGACAAGAGGTGAGGACATGCTGAAACAAGATGCACATTTACATACACCGTTTTGCCCGCACGGCTCGCTTGATCCTTTTCATTCTTATATTGAAAAAGCCATCAAAAAGGGATTTGATTCCATCACCTTTACCGAGCATGCCCCGCTGCCTCCTTCGTTTCGAGATCCAACGCCTGAGCAAGATAGTGCCATGAAGCTCCAAGACCTTGAAGCGTATTTGACGAAGCTGGATCAGCTGAAACAAGAGTACAAAGGACAATTAATAGTAAAAACTGGGCTTGAGGTTGACTATATCAAAGAGTATGAAGAGGAAACAAGTGCCTTTTTAGACTGCTACGGCCCAGAACTAGATGACGGCATTTTATCTGTTCACTTTCTTCCTGCTGGCGATGAGTATATTTGTCTTGATTTTGATGAACACGCCTTCCAGCAGCTGATGAACATCTATGGCAGCATCGAACAGGTCTATCGCAGCTACTACGACCAAGTCTATTCTTCTATTCTATCATTTTTAGGCGACTATAAGCCAAAGAGAATCGGTCATATCACCCTTGTCCAGAAATTCAAACAGCTTTTCCCATATGAGATGTCGCCTGAACTCTGTCAAAAGGTCACCCTTTGTCTTGAAGAAACGGCAAAAAAAGGCATGTCCTTAGATTTTAATACATCGGGTCTTCGTAAAACATATGCCAGAAGTATCTATTTAGATCAATGGATGATTGATCTTGCAAAACAGAAAAAAATTCCGCTCATATTCGGGTCTGATGCCCATCAAGCGGAAGATCTCGGGTATGCTTATGATCAATTTGAAGACATCATGAGTTTCAGATGAGGATCTAATGTCGGCTCTTTTGGTTCTAGTAAATGATGAAGCGAGCGGCTCAGTTCCTTAAAGTACATCTGATAGAAGTACGGTTCGCTTGGATTCAAATAAAGCACCTCTGTTAAATATTGCGGCTGCAAATATGGCATCATCAGAAGTGATTTCAGCTGAATCATAAAGGATGAGAGTGAGAGCTGCTCACAAATAACATGGGTGCTTTTTCCTTTTTCAATGATGAGCTGAAACAAATATTTTTCCTTTGTTAAATATGTTGACATGATTTCTCTGATGAGCGTCGAATCAATCGTCACCTCTCGATAAACGAAACGGGTTAATTGACGGTGTTTGTGCTGATAAGATAAAATATCAAAAACCACATGAAGTAAACACTCTTTTGCGTGACGGGTTTCCATGTGATGGATGTGCGATTCAATCATATGAATGTAGCCTTCATAAAAGTCGGATACGAGCTGCTCTAGCAGCCCTCCTTTTCCTTGAAAGTAATAAGATATGTGGGCAACGTTGACGTTTGCTTCCTTCGCAATCTCACGGACAGAGGTTCCAGAAAATCCTTTTTGGTTAAAAAGTCTGATGGCAGCTTCAATAATACGGTCTTTTGTTTGCACGGTTGTTGATGTTTTCATCCGCTCACCCCTCTTCATGTGTACATACTTCAAGATGAAGGCGGAAGTTCCTTTTACAATTGCTCGACAAATCCCACATGCGAGACGCAAGTTATGTATTTTTGAGATAGAAAGTAGGAGATTTTCATGTTTCATGTCGAAAAACAGTCTGGCGACTCATCGAAAGACTATCAATTGCTTGTCAAACAAGTAGACGCCATTACAGATGGTGAACCTGATCTTATTGCCAATCTGGCGAATGCTGCGGCGTTATTGTATCATTCCCTTCCTGAAGTCAATTGGGCAGGATTTTATTTGGCAAAAGACGGCGAGCTTGTGCTTGGGCCGTTTAACGGACTGCCTGCATGCGTACGCATCCCATCTGGAAAAGGCGTTTGCGGCACAGCATTTGCAACAGGTGACGTGCAGCGTATCGCTGATGTGCATGCATTCCCTGGACATATTGCATGCGATGCAGCATCGCAATCTGAAATTGTCATCCCGCTCAAAGTAAATGGGCAAATCATTGGGGTTCTCGATATCGACAGTCCAGTGAAAGACCGCTTCAGTGAAGTAGATGAGACCTACTTAATTCAATTTACAGAGGTTCTCCAACAGGCGTTATCCGTCTCTGCGGATGCGTAATCATGCAGGAAAAGCAGGCAGATTGTCTGCTTTTTCTCTTTTTCGTCGCCTGAATAGGATTGTCTCCCTCTAAATAGGTTGACTTCTCCTTTCCAGCGTCATATAATAGACTTTGTGTGAAATATGGCAGCCTTTTTGTTCGGCTTTTTTGTATCATTTTGTTCCTTCTGTATGGAGGTGCATCTTGTAACTCCCTGCTGCTGGAGCGAGGATGCATGAAAACATAATGACGAAAAAGAGGAAGAACAGACGGTTTTTATTTTTCACAAATAAAAACAATAAGGAGGAGTCACATTATGGCTCGCTATACAGGTCCAAGTTGGAAGATTTCCCGCCGTTTAGGCATTTCATTAAGCGGAACAGGTAAGGAACTTGAAAAACGCCCTTACGCTCCAGGCCCACATGGTCCAGGACAACGCAAAAAACTATCTGAATATGGTTTACAATTACAAGAGAAGCAAAAGCTTCGTCACATGTACGGTGTCAACGAACGTCAATTCCGTACACTATTTGACAGAGCTGCTAAACTTCCTGGTAAACAAGGTGAAAACTTCATGATCCTTCTTGAAACTCGCCTTGACAACCTAGTATACCGTCTTGGCCTTGCTCGTACTCGCCGCCAAGCTCGTCAGCTAGTGAACCATGGTCACATCCTTGTTGATGGAAGCCGTGTAGATATCCCATCTTTCTCTGTGAAACCAGGTCAAACGATTGCTCTTCGTGAGAAATCTCAAAACCTTACAGTTGTGAAAGAATCAGTTGAAGTAAACAACTTCGTTCCTGAATACCTTTCTTTCGATGCTGAAAAGCTTGAAGGTACTTTCACTCGTCTTCCAGAACGTTCTGAATTAGCGCCTGAAATCAGCGAACAACTGATCGTTGAGTTCTACTCTCGTTAATTTCATTACTCTCTCACAGAGTGATCAAACAAACCCTAGAGACCTTGATTGTTCAAGGATTTCTAGGGTTTTTTGTTTGCTTTCTCCTTTGAACAAATGAATTTAAACATATAATGGAAAACAGATCATGCACAAGACGAGCACCGGGCAAAGCTTCTAAAAGCATCTCTAAGCATTTAAGTTAGTCTAATTTTTTTATAATAATAGAAGCGTTCACGTTTGTTTGGGTCCCTCCTGCTAGGGTTTGAAGAGTAACTGCTGCTGCGGAAGTATGGTTTACAAGAGTAAGCGTGTCACCCGCTGCTAGAGCGAGGATTGCCTGACCGTTATTCTGTTGAGTACCAGCTCCTGACCCATAAACTGTGTTCGTCACAGGACCTCCATTTACAAATAAGGTAAATTGATTTGACTCTACGCCAGAAACTGAAAAAGTAACCTCGTAGTTTCCTGGATTGGTGACTATAATTTGAGAAGTTCCAGGGGCATGTGTAATACCAGCAGTAATAATTCCAGTTGAGTCAAAAATCACCGGGGCCTCTAAAGCTACTGTTTCCGCACTTAAATTGTATACATATGCAAATTCAGATAACCCTGCTCCTGTGACTCCCGTGGCTCCTGTTGCTCCGGTATCTCCGGTGGCCCCCGTTGGACCGGTCGCTCCCGTGGCTCCGATATTTCCTGTTGCTCCTGTTGCTCCTGCGGCTCCAGTATCTCCGGTGGCCCCCGTTGGACCGGTCGCTCCTGCGGCTCCGGTATCTCCGGTGGCCCCCGTTGGACCGGTCGCTCCCGTGGCTCCGATATTTCCTGTTGCTCCTGTTGCTCC